>DXCZ01000113.1 GCA_019115765.1 Candidatus Mediterraneibacter stercoripullorum
ATGTATGTCAACTCTACATTCTATGATTACTATACGGATTATGAATTAAACGGCTGTAATCGGGATAATTATGAGGGTGAAAACGGTACATCTCAGAGAAACTGGGTAACATTCCGGCAATTTGATCAGGCGCTGAGTGATTACTACAGAGAGAATAACGTACAGCTTCCGATTTATACAGGCCATTTTCAGTTGAATGAAGACCGCAATCAGTTCCGTCATATAGCAGATACGCTGAACTTATTCGGATGGAACAGCGATGCAAACAGTTCGGATTATAAAAAATTTCTGTCTACGAATAACTCCGTGCTGAATATTAATGGAGCTAAGAGGGACAGCGATGGAACACCTTTCTATGATTATGCGGCATGGGGGCTGGTAAGTGATCAGCTGAAGGATGAAGAATTATATACCTCGAATAGCAAGGCATTGGAACCGCATTTTAATAAAGCTTTTTTGCTCGGAGAAAACAGTAAAAATGCTAAATTAGGAGAAGTGTACGAAAATGTATCTTTTCCATTTAAAAAAGTAAAAAATGCAGATGGGGTGGATTATTGGACCTTCGACAGTGCAGAGACAACTCTTGCAATGAGAAAGGATACGGAAACAGATGACTACTACTTAGAGAATGTAGGTAATCAGCCATGGGCGCGCAATGTGAACAGTACCGGAGAACAGGATTGGAGTCATACCTGGCAAGAGAATGGACAGAAACAGCATGCGACTTCAACGGAATATGGATTTTTCCCATTTAATGAGACAAGTACAGGTTCAAGCGGAGTAACATATAATTATGGCTTTGGAACTAAAATTGAATTTAATTTTCGCTTGACGGAGGATGGAACAGTTCTTGCTGAAGATCCTGATAACCCGAACGGAACGAAAGAGGTTCCTATTACTTTCGAATTTTCGGGCGATGATGACGTATGGGTATTTATTGACGGCAAGCTGGCGCTGGATGTTGGAGGCGCTCACGGGAGAGTAACCGGAAATCTGAACTTTAAAGACAAGATAGCTACAGTCAGCCATGTTAAGGCAAGTGAGGCTGATAAGACTCAGGGAGCAGATCAAACATCGAAGTTTACGATTGAAGGAGAAAACGGTTCAATCCACACACTTACCATGTACTATATGGAACGCGGTATGTGGGAGTCCAATATGAAGATAACCTTTAATTTCCCTGATGAGAATCTGTTTGAGGTGGAAAAGCAGGTAGATACCACAGATGTCAACACAGATATTTTTAATGAGGAGCTGTTTACAAATACGGATTCCTTCTCATTCAATATTAAGAATGCAGTGACACATTGGGGCGAGAAGGAAGTCAGCGGAGATGAAATACAGTCAGTAGAATTTAACAGTACATTTCAAAATAATACTGTGCAGCCGTCTGTTGCGGATAACTTGTTCCAACATGAAGACAGTAAGGCGGGACATACTGATGTGGTACATTGGAAGGCCCGCTATGATGATGATGCGAACGGTACATATAAGGAGAAGCGCTGGGGAATTGTCAGCCCGGCAAATGGCGAGCCTGTCAATATTGAAGACCAGGAATATCTCAGCTTTGACTTTTATTTTGATAATGACAGGATCCCATCCCTGAATAATATGTGGGTATGTCTGGAGGATACAGACGGAAATATATGTGTCGCCAAGCTGTCTTCCCAGAATACATTCGGTTCGGCAAGTCTTACTTCCAGGACATGGAAGACGATCCGGGTATATCTGGACAGGATACCGGGAATCGATCAGATTGACAAAACAAAAATCGCGAAAGTAAAACTGGCATTCCGTTATGAGCGGGACATTTATCTGGATAACATTATATTTGAACCCGAGACTACTATGGATGTAATGACCGGATTTACTGTACAACAGGCAGATATTCCGGACTATGGATCGGTGCAGGCTAATAAGAATGCGGGCGGATCTGCCGCGTTGGTGAATCCGGAAGGAGCTGTCTATACAGTGACAAATGAGAATGGAGGAGCAGACACATACGGACGGATTGGCGCAAACGGTGAATTCTCACTTGGGGACGGAGACACAGCAAGTTTCAGCAACCAGTTCCGGGTCGGAAGTTATATCTATCTGGAAGAAACAGGGGTAAATAAAGAAGCATTTACAACATCCTGGAGTCTGTACGACAATGGCGTCCCGGTTACATCATACGGAGCCGGAAACACTGTGATAAATCCGTCATCCTCAGAAAATCTGGTGAATCAAGAAGGATATGCACTGGAAGATGGAAGGGCAGAAAGAACAGACACTAATTCACCGGCAGCAAACTATACGCAGGAGAAAGATACATCAGAACCGTCCATTGTTTTCCGGTCTTATACGAATCCTGACAGCAGGGCAATCGCAACAAAGCTGAAAGCAGTGGTGGTGAACAAAGTAAATACCGGAAGTATTTCAATTAGAAAAGAAGCAGCAGACAATTCACCGGTGTTGGGGAATGCAGAATACACGTTTAAGATTACATTTACCAATATTGCCGGATCTTCGCTGGAGTCTGAACCAATCACTTATGAGGTAAAAGTAAAAGCAGGTGAAACAAAGACTATTACAGGTATTCCGATTGGTACAGATTATGTGATTGAGGAAATTGCGCCGGAAGACGGTTCACGTCTGGAGAGTATTATCCTTCCGGAAAATAATGAATATGCTGAGATTGTAAACAATACAGTGCATGGTCTGTTGGTGAAGGATGCTTCGAAAGATGAAGCAACGAGCTTCGTATTCAAGAATACGAAGCGGCCTCTGATTGATATCAGCGTAGAAAAGCTGTGGCAGGATGGAAACGGAGAAGATATATCCGGAAGTATTGATTCACCCATCTACATCCAGCTGCAGAGAAAATATACGGAGAACGGAACAGAGCACTCGTTTGAAACTGTAGAAATCAACGGACAGTCTTATATCCAGATCCAGAAAGGATATGAAGGATGGAAGTATGAATTTACAGGACTTGAAAAATATCAGGATGATGAATGTACGATACCGTATACATACCGTGTTGTAGAAGGAACGATAGGAGATGACGGAGAGTTCCAGGCGGTGGACGAAGGAAAGGTCATTGTGATAGAAGGTCAGGAATATGTAGTTGATTATCGATGCAAAGAGACTGGAAAAGATGTGGAAAATCCGGAAAAAACAGACGGTATTACAGGAAATGATAATGACACTCAGAGCCAGAAGTTTACAGAGACGATCATCAATAAGATTAATCCAAAGACAAATCTGAAGATTGTAAAGGTAGACGCATCTCATACAGATAAGAAGCTTGGCGGGGTAAAATTTACGCTGGAAAAAGGCACTGCTGGAAGTACAGCGGAAAACTTTACGGCAGATACCGCCTTTGGTACGAATGGGCTGACTGAGTTGGTTACGGGAGACGGACAGGAAGGTTCGATTCCTGGAGAGGCGCAGATCAATGATCTGGAGGAAGGCATTTACCGGATAACAGAGACAAAAGCATCTGCCGGATACAGTCTTCTGAAATCACCATTATACCTGGTGATTGACAGAGAGACTGGATGTACGATCCAGGAGGGCAGTTCAAAACCGGATAACATTGATGTAGACAAAACGACGAATACCATAACTATTACGGTATCAAACCGTCTGCTCTTCAAACTTCCATCCACCGGAGGATATCTCCGGGCTTACATGATAGTTGGAGGTCTGGCCCTGGCGGGTGCAGCGCTCTTCATCTATAGATTGCAGAAACGAAGAAAGGGGGCGCGCGCTCCCAGACGATAGAGGAGCAATCAAAACTAAATATTGGAACACTTTAAATCTTTAAGAAAGAGAGGGAAACAAGGGATGAAAATCAAGAAATTGAAAAAAGTCATAGCCGGTATGCTGAGTGCCGCTATGGTAATGTCCACGATGGCAGTGACAGCGTTTGCTGCCGGAGAGATGTCTACAATTGATCCGGATAGGGAGGGGTCAATTACACTGTATAAGTATTATTTTCAAAATACTGGAATACCGGATTTACCAGATGGAACTGGAGAGGAATCAGATGTGAATAATATTCCGGAGGGAGCTCAGGTTTTACCAGGAGTTGAGTTCTCCTTATGGAAGATCGCAGATATTGATGGCAAGGTAACCATTGAAGGTCAGACGGACCAGACTTTTACTGCTCAGAACGATATGGCAAAGGATTCCGCAGCAGCAGAAGCACTTATCGGAGATAAACCGGCAGATCAGAAAGCTGTCACAGATGAAGACGGAAAGGCCGTATTTGGAAAGGACGGAGAGACAAGTACTCTTGAACAGGGATTCTATTATGTAAAAGAGACAGACGCTCCGGATAATGTTACTTCTGACCCGGTAAGCTTTGTTGTTTCTGTACCGATGACAAACAAAGATACAGCAGCAGGTGAGGATGACAATTCTGGTGTAAAGTGGATTTATGATGTAGTTGTTTATCCGAAAAATGCTACAGCATCTGCGGGAATGACAATTAAAAAAGTTGATGCTACTGGATCTAATATTACTTCCGCTAAGTTTGTCCTTCAAAGAGAGGAAACTACAGGCTGGAAATATGTCAATAGGAATGGCAACGATATTTCCTATGGAAATGACAATTGGGCAGATAAAGATACTTTTGGAGGACAGGAAACAATTTCCGGACTGACAGAAGGAAAATACAGATTAGTAGAGGTTTCTGTTGGAGAAGGCTTTATCATGGATGGTACTGAGACTTATGTATTTAACGTTTCTGCTAATGGTCAGATTACCAGTGATGAGACAGAATTTTCCTACAATGATGGAACCGGAACAGATAAAACATCCGCTACAATGACGATTAAAAACGAAAGACCGGATCTTGAAAAGGATATCAAAAAAGGAGATGACACATGGTCAGAAGATAACAATGCAGATTACAACATTGGCGATGATGTTCCTTACAGAGTAAAGGTTAGTGTACCGAGCAATATTGCAGAACTTAAGACATTCAATATTACTGATGTTCCGTCAAATCTGAAATTTAACAAGGATCTTGTGATTTATACAGATGCAGACTGCACAACAAGCGCAGGACTGACAGAAGGTACAGATTACACAGTTGTTCCGGATTCAACCGGAAACGGATTTGTAGTTGACTTTGTAAATGAAGGTATGACAGAAGCGTTTAAAGCTTATGCAGGAAAGGATCTTTATCTTTACTATACAGCAGAATTACTGTCAGATGCTGTAATTACAACAGCAGGTAATCCGAACGAGGTTACATTGGATTATTCAAATGCAATCTATCCTGATAATCAGCCGGATATGCCGAACAATAATAAAGACGAGAAAGAGAGTCACATTAAAGATCATGCAATTGTATATACATTCCAGATTAAAGTGACAAAAACAACGGAAGATGGAAAGACCCCGCTTGCAGGCGCGACATTTGAATTATATCGCTGCGAGCAGGCTGGATTAACAGATGAAAGCGCAATTGAAGCTGGAGAACTTATCGGTACTTATACTACTGGTACAGATGGTCTGATTACCCAGAAGGGATTAGAGAATGGAAATTACTATCTGATTGAGACAAAGGCTCCGGCAGACTATAATCTGTTAAAAGCTCCGGTGGAAGTAACGCTTCAGGTTGAATATGCTACAAGTTATTCATCTGAGTCCAGTTGGAAATTAGAGAATGGTGAATGGGTTCTTGTAAAACATATTGTTACATCTACAACATTTACTCAGGGAGATAGCGACGCTGAAGATAACAATGTAACAGATGGATCTTATGATTTTGTAATCGTCAACAAGAAAGGCTTCCAGCTCCCGACAACTGGTGGTGCCGGAACACTTCTTGCATCCCTTATTGGTATTCTGCTGATGGGCGGCGGAGCATTTGTATTCATTTCTTCCAGAAAGAGAAAAAATGCATAATAAGTGATTTAGGTTAAAACTCTTTCATTTTACATCACATAGGAGAGGCATGAGTTCGTGTCTCTCCTATGAGACTTTCAGCCGGGCTTCACAGGCGAGGGTCCGGGATCGGATCGCTTTGTCTGTGGAGTCCGGCTGAAAGCCTCATGAGATTGCAGATTATTTTTATATCGGGAGGGCACTTATGAAGAAGTTAAAACTGATATTTGCGATTTTGATGTTTGTTACAGGACTGGGAATTGCAGGATATCCGATCATCAGCAATCTGCTCTACGAGCGGAATGCGACACAGGTTGTAGAAAACTATGATGAGACCGTTGAAGAGATGGATCAGGAAGAGATTGATGCAGCGAAGGAAGCGGCGAAGAACTATAATGAACAGCTCCAGTCTGCAATCATCAGAGATGAGAATGGAGAAGGCGAGGGGGAAGGCGAGAGCTATGTGGACCTCACCGGCGTCGGCGAGAGCATTGGTTATATTACAATACCGAAGATTGATGCAGAGCTTCCGATCTATGAGGGAAGCAGTGCAGAAGTCCTTCAGAAAGGTGTCGGCCATATGGAACAGTCCTCCTATCCTGTTGGAGGAGAGGGGACGCACAGCGTCCTGACCGGACATCGGGGACTGCCGGATGCGGAACTGTTTACCCGTCTGGATGAGCTGGAGACCGGGGACAAATTCTACCTTCATGTGCTGGATGAGATCCTTGCCTATCAGGTGGACCAGATCAAGGTGGTAGAGCCCAATGAGACCGGTGATCTGGATATCATTCCGGGAGAAGACTATTGTACCCTTGTTACCTGTACTCCTTATGCCATTAATACACACAGACTGCTTGTGCGTGGAGTGCGGACAGCGTATAATGGAGAACTGGAAAGCGGCGTGCAGTATCAGGAACTGCAGTCCGGAACCATTGCAAGACGATTACTGGATGTGTGGCCATGGCTTCTGGCAGCTGGTGTAATCGCCATTGGTACGGAGGCAGCGCTTCTTGTACTGCTTATCAGACGTAAGAAGAAGCGTTCCAGAGAAGAATGAAAATGAAGCAG
>DXCZ01000114.1 GCA_019115765.1 Candidatus Mediterraneibacter stercoripullorum
GCCCGTATCCGGGCAGAAAAATAAGAACCGCCGGACAGGCGGGGATAGCCTGTTGATACTTAGTCTATAAGGGTTATTGAGCAGGAAGCCCCCACTTCAAGCCGTCAGGGTAAGTGGTGGGAGCATGTCACAGACATGTAAAGCACTATAAAAAATAATTGATTATTTCTGCCGGAGTGCTATAATTGAGTGCGGTCAAAAGGAGCTGAAACAAATGCAGAGTAAAAATAAATCAGCCCGCCGCATGCACTTTATCATGGCGGTCTGCGGGGGCTTTTTCGGGGGATATGCCATATTCGGCAGGATGGCGGTGTTCGGATCCGCCCAGACGGCCAATCTGATCGAACTGGTAGGAGACATTCTGGGGAGAAATGTGACTGACGCCATGCTCAGGATCGGAGCTCTGGCAATCTATGCAGGGGCCATGGTGCTGTTTATGTTCCTGACGAAGAAGACAGTGTGGAACCTGAAGTATCTGGTGTTCCTGGCGGAGATATGCACAGCTGCCGCACTTGGGTTCGTACCGGCGGAGGCAGATCCGGTAGTGGCGCTTTATCCGGTATTCTTCACCATGTCCTTTCAGTGGTGTGTGTTCAAGGGCGCGGACGGATATGCCTGCTCCACAATTTTCTCTACCAATAATGTGAAGCAGACCGTGCTGTCATTCTCTGAATATTTCCTGACTGACAGGAGCAGGACGGAAGAGCGGGCAGCGCTTCTGGATAAGGGAAAGTTCTTCGGATGTACCCTTCTGTGCTTCCATTTCGGCGTGGGATGCGCATGGATAGGACTGCAGGCTGCAGGCCTGAGGGCGGTCTGGCTTGTACTGATCCCGGTGCTGGCAGGACTCTGTGTGACAGAAGCAGAAGAGGGCGGACTGAAAGCTGCTGCAAAGCTGTGCATTTCCCGCTTGACAGGTACAGCCTCGGTGGAGTAGAATAACCACAGACAAAGCGTTGATGAGGACAGTAAGCTGCCGCCGCATCTCAGAGAGGGATCCATTCGCTGTGAGGATCCTGTTGCGCGGCTGACCGAATACCACCTCGGAGCGGCCTTAATCAGGCCCGGTGATCCCGTTATCATCATTTGAATTAAGATGGTTTTCCATGGAAAACAAGCAGGGTGGAACCGCGGGCGATGACCCGTCCCTGCATGGAGTGTTTCCGTGCGGACATATAGATTCAGAAGAGCAGAGGCATTCCGGAAGGGATGCCTTTTCTTTTTTAGAAAAGGGATATTTGCAGACAGGATCAGCAGATCCGGCGGAACAGAAAAAGCTACAGAAAGAACTGCAGAAAGCAGAGAAGAAAGGAAGAAAAAAGATGAAGATCACATTAAAAGACGGCTCATGCAAAGAGTATCAGCAGCCCATGAGTGTTTACGACATTGCAAAAGACATCAGCGAGGGACTGGCCCGTGTGGCTACAGCAGGCGAGGTAGACGGAGAGATCGTAGATCTGAGGACTGTTATCGACAAAGACTGCGAGCTGAGTATCCTGACATTTTCCGATGAGAAAGGAAAAGGCGCATTCCGCCATACAGCGTCTCACATCATGGCTCAGGCCATCAAGAGACTTTATCCGGATACAAAACTGGCGATCGGACCTTCTATCGCAGATGGTTTCTACTATGACGTAGACAGAGATACTCCGCTGACGGCAGAAGACCTGGAGAAGATCGAGGCAGAGATGAAGAAGATCGTCAAGGAGAATCTTGAGATCAAACAGTATACAATGCCGAGAAACGAGGCTATCGAGTACTTCAAGGAGAAAAACGAGCCTTACAAAGTGGAGCTGATCGAGGATCTTCCGGAGGACGAGACGATCAGCTTCTATTCCCAGGGCGAGTTCACTGACCTGTGCGCAGGACCTCACCTTATGACCACAAAGCCGGTGAAAGCATTTAAGCTGACAAGCCTTGCGGGCGCTTACTGGAGAGGCAGCGAGAAGAACAAGATGCTTCAGAGGATCTATGGAACAGCATTCCCGAAGAAGGCGGAGCTGGATGAGTACCTGACCATGATGGAAGAGGCGAAGAAGCGTGACCACAGGAAACTGGGCAAAGAGCTGGGCCTGTTCATGATGCGTGAGGAGGGACCTGGATTCCCGTTCTTCCTGCCAAACGGAATGGTGCTGAAGAACACTCTGCTGGATTACTGGAGAGAGATCCACAGGAAAGCAGGGTATGTGGAGATCTCCACACCGATCATGCTGAGCCGCCATCTCTGGGAGACTTCCGGACACTGGGATCACTATAAAGAGAATATGTATACAACGGTTATCGATGACACAGATTTCGCCATCAAACCGATGAACTGTCCGGGTGGTATCCTGGTATACGAGTCAGAGCCCCGTTCCTACCGTGATCTGCCGATCCGCATGGGCGAACTGGGTATCGTACACCGCCATGAGAAATCCGGCCAGCTCCACGGACTGATGAGAGTGCGCTGCTTCACACAGGACGATGCTCATATCTTCATGACTCCGGAGCAGATCAAGGATGAGATCAAGGGTGTTGTAAAGTTGATCGATGAGGTTTACAGCCTGTTCGGATTCAAATATCATGTAGAACTGTCCACACGTCCGGAGGACAGCATGGGAAGCGATGCAGAATGGGAGATGGCTACAGATGCTCTGCGCAGCGCTCTGGAAGACATCGGACTTCCTTATGTGGTAAATGAAGGTGACGGAGCGTTCTACGGACCGAAGATCGACTTCCATCTGGAGGATTCCATCGGAAGGACCTGGCAGTGCGGTACGATCCAGCTTGACTTCCAGCTGCCCCTCCGGTTCAACCTGGAGTATACGGGAGCCGACGGAGAGAAACACAGACCGATCATGATCCACCGTGTGGTATTCGGTTCCATCGAGCGTTTCATCGGAATCCTGATCGAGCATTTTGCAGGTGCGTTCCCGACCTGGCTTGCACCGGTACAGGTAAAAGTCCTGCCGATCTCTGACAAATACATGGAGTATGGAAAGAAAGTGCTGGATGAGCTGAATGCTGCAGGTATCCGCGCCGAGATCGACACTCGTGCCGAGAAGATCGGATACAAGATCCGTGAGGCGCAGATGAAGAAGATCCCATATATGCTCGTTGTGGGAGCAAAAGAAGAGGAAGAGCGAAAAGTGTCCGTCAGAAGCCGTTTCGCAGGGGATGAAGGACAGAAAGACCTGGCTGAGTTTATCAGCGCGATAGAAGACGAGATCCGCACGAAAACGCAGCGGGAAATAGAGAAAACAGAGGAGTAAGCCCGGAAAAGGGCTTCACGTTTGATCATCGGAAGGTATTGTGGGAAAGCGGATGATGATCAGACGGAGCAGCCTCTGTGAAAGAGGGGTTGATTACAAATGAAAAGCAGAAAGCGGCTTATCCGCATGTGGCGGCTGAGCATTCCGTTCTTTTTTATCTGGCTGGAGCTGGTGTTCCATCTGTATATGAGACTGGATATGATATATGCCCCGGTTTTTCTGCTGTTTGCGTTCGCAGCGGGCATGCTCTGCACAGGAGTCCTTTTTCTCCTGCCGGAGCGGGCCGCAAGGATCACGGGGGCAGTTCTGGTGACAGGACTGTCCCTTTTGTTTACAGTGGAATGTATCTGTAAGGATATTCTGCAGCAGTATTATCAGATATTCAGCGCTGCGGAGACTGCGGCGGGAAATCATCTGACAGACTATGCTCCGGCGGTGGCTCAGTCGCTGGTAAAGAATATCCCCGGGATCCTCCTGATGTTTGTGCTCCCGGTAGGATTATTTGCAGTGTGCCTTGTACTTATGGGACCGGTCAGGGGGAGAAAGAAGAAGCGTCAGACTGCTTTCGTGCGTGGAGGAGCGTTCCTCGTATTCGGCGCCCTTATCTATGTACTAGCCCTGGGGACGGTATTTATCCTGCCCTGGAAGGGAGATTTTACCCCTGGCCGGCTGTATCAGTCGGATACCAATGCAGACGACCAGGTAGAGCAGCTGGGTCTGATCACCATGCTGCGCCTGGATGTGAAGCACAGCCTGTTCGGAGCTCCTCAGAACAGCCTCCCGGAGATTCGGGACGGGGCGTCCATGACAGCCTCCGGAGACGACAGCTCTTCCGGAGAAGGAACCGGCGCCGATGGAAATGCGGACGGTACGGACAACGGAGAAAATAGTGAAGGCGGCGGACAGACGCAGGAGAAAGAGTATCCCTATAATGAGATGAATATCGACTTCGAGGCTATGAAGGCGTCTGCGCCGAATGACAGCTCGAAATGGCTGGATGAGTATTTCGCGTCAACGGTACCTACAAGACAAAATGAATATACAGGTATGTTCGAGGGATACAATGTGATCTTCATCACAGCGGAGGGATTCAGCGGCTATATGATCGATCCGGAGCTGACTCCGACCCTGTATAAACTGAGCCATGAGGGATTCGTGTTCAACAACTTCTACTCTGCGCTGCACTTTACCAGCACCTCGGGAGGGGAGTTCCAGAACCTGACCGGGCTCTATCCGAAAGCAGGTTTCCCGGTGAGCATGACGGAGACGGGAAAACAGTCAACCTATCTGCCGTTTACACTGGCAAACCAGCTGAATAAGAAAGGATATACCTCCATTGGTTATCATTTCAACCAGAACATGTACGGACGGGAACTGTCACACCCCAACCTTGGGTATGACTGGCGGCAGTTTACCAAGTGCGACCGCCCTCTGACTCCGGAGACGAATCAGAACGGCGACGCCCACTGGCCTCAGTCCGACGACTATATGGTCGAGCAGACCTTTGACGAATATGCAGCGCAGCAGCCATTCAACGTCTACTATCTGACCATCAGCGGACATCTGCCCTATGGATTTTCCGACAGTATGATGTCCTATTTTAACAAGGACGCAGTCAGTGATCTGCCCTATTCGGAGAAGACGAAAGCATACATTGCGGCCAATCTGGAACTTGAGAAAGGTCTGACCAGGTTGGTAGATTACCTGGAGGAAGCCGGGATTGCCGACAAGACGGTGATCGCCATGGCTGCGGATCATATTCCCTACTCGGATATCGATGTGCTGGAAGAACTGGCGGGACGTTCCTTCAACTCCTCCTCGCTGGAGAATCTGGATGAAGAAAATGTAGATCTGGATGTGTACAAGAACACATGGATCCTCTGGTCCGGCTCCATGGAGAAACCGGTAGTAGTGGACAAGCCATGCAGTCAGGTGGATATCCTTCCGACCCTGTCCAATCTGCTTGGAGTGGAGTACGATTCCCGGATGCTGGCAGGGACAGATGTCCTGTCTGATTCTGATCCGGTCGTTATCTTCTATTCCGGATCCTGGCTTACCGACCAGGGAAAATACAACCGCTATACAGGAGAGTTCACCCCGGCGGAAGGCGTGGAGATGACGGAAGAAGAGAAGAACGTATATGTGGAAAATGTGAAATATATTGTGAACAGCCGGCTGCGCCTGGGACAGCTGATCATTGAGAATGATTATTACAGGCAGGCACTGGAGTAGTTCGATATATCTGAAACGTCCGGCGGGCCTTCGCAGCAGTACAGAGCATCCCTGCCTGGCGGGCTCAGATGGGGAAAAGGCAGCCCTGGGGGCTGCCTTTTCTGGAATGGTGATGGTTATGTTAGTGATATTATATTTCCCCGTTATATTCTTTCAGCAGTTCCTCTGTCAGGTATGCGTCGCTTCGGCAGTGCATATCAGATATTCCTTCGCTCATCAGTGGATACAGTTCTGAGTTGTAAAAAAAATTCAGTGCTTTATCCAGAGAAAGATCTGTAAGGTCAGCAAACCGTTTGATTACGCGGACATATTTCTTTTGCATCAACACGGGATTTGCATTCATATCTGTTCGCTCCTTTCGAAATGCAGATATTTTTTCAGGACAGTTTCGGTTCGGAAACATATCTGTAGATTAGGTTTTTCATAACGGAGACGTCTGAGTGCTTCTGATTTATCTATCAAATGATCATAATACAACTCAACTGTATTAAAGACCTTGTCATTTGTTACGCCGCCTACTACAATTTCAAAATCTGAAGTATCTTGTTCCATTCGACAGGTAATGATAAAATCGAGCCACTCTTCAGAGTAAGAATCGAAAATTTGTATTTTTGCTTCATTATACGCAACTTCATCAAATTTATAACGGGAAATGATGCCCTCTTTCCTTCATTACTTCCAGTATATCATTCACGATATATTCTCTGCTCTGGGTGTGCAGCGCTTCATACTCAGGCACAATATAACTGTTAAGGATATTACTTTTTTCAGTCAATGCATTGTATATATCTGTGGCATTTTTTCCAAGCTTTTCTGCAATGCTTTCTATGCAAAAAACAGCAAATTCCAGCTCATCCGAATTACTTATCCTTTCTTCCGCAAGCATAGTCCGTTCCTCCTGCGTCCTATTCTATATCTTGTAATTCTTTTACCGTCATTATCATATCACAAAAACAATATGCCGGCAAACGCAGAGTGGCTGTATAGTTCAATAGCGTTTTCTTTAGAAAGCATCCGGAAAGGCTCATCCCGCCGTCCGCCCTGCTTCCTGCGCTGTTCAGAACGGAAACGTTATTGTCCAAACAGGCCAGAATATAAACTGGCGCGGCCCGGGAGTCTTACAAAAGGTAAGATCTTCCGATCATTTTTTGTGGATATTCCCTCCCTCCTCTGCTAAAATATTTCTTATAGAGAAAATGTGCGCGATAAGCAAAATATGTAAAACAGGAGGAGCAACAGATGAGAGTCATTGACTTTAAAGATGCGAAATGCCGCCACTGCTACAAATGTGTGCGGCACTGTGCTGTGAAGGCCATCTCCGTGAAGGATGAGCAGGCCCGGATCATGGTGGATCACTGTATCAACTGCGGGCGCTGTCTGGAAGTCTGTCCCCAGAATGCCAAGACATTCGCCAGCGATCTTGACCGGGTGAAGGGGTATCTCCGGCAGGGAGACAGGACGGTCATATCCATTGCCCCGTCCTATGCCGGCGTTCTGGAGTTCGACCGGCCGGGACAGGTGGTGGACGCTCTGCAGAGACTGGGATTCTATGAGGTACGCGAGACGGCGGAAGGAGCCGCCATGGTGACCGGCGAGTACAAGAAGCTGGTGCGTGCCGGAGAGATGCCGAACATCATCACCACCTGCTGTCCAAGTGTGAATGATCTGATCGAGAAGTATTATCCGGACTGCGCGAAGCTGATGGCTCCGGTGGTTTCTCCTATGATCGCCCACGGACGCTATATCAAGAAGATATACGGCCCGGATACAAAGGTGGTATTCCTGGGGCCGTGTATCGCCAAGAAGCAGGAGGCTATCGGGGATGAACGGGTGCGGGGAGCTATTGACGCCATTCTGACATTTGAGGAGCTGGCGGACTGGTTCAAAGAGGCCGGGATTTCTCTGAAGGAATGTGCGGATAAGCCCATGGGGAATCCGGATCCGAAGATCAACCGGCTCTATCCGGTCAGCGGCGGTGTGATCCAGTCGGTGATCACGGAAGAGGACGCGGACGGGTATCACAAGGTGTTTGTGGATGGTCTGGAGAATTGTATGGAGATGCTGGAGTGTCTCCAGAGAGGTGAACTGGATCACTGCTTTATCGAGGCAAATGTCTGTGAGGGCGGCTGCGCCAAGGGACCGGCTTCCGCCCACTGGAATACCTCCTATGTGAAGACCAAGGTGAAGATCGAAGATGTTGTTACATATAAGGCGGCCCGGGATCTGCCGGATATGACCACGGAAGAGCTGGCAAAACAGTTCGGCGACCACAGCCTGAGCGACATTATGCCATCGGAAGAGCAGATCCGCCGGATCCTTATGTCAACAGGAAAATATACACCTGACGATGAACTGAACTGCGGAGCCTGCGGATATTCTACCTGCCGGGAGAAGGCTATAGCTGTATTCCAGGGCAAGGCAGAGCTTTCCATGTGTATGCCTTACGCACTGACTCAGGCAGAGTCCATGTCC
This sequence comes from Candidatus Mediterraneibacter stercoripullorum, assembly GCA_019115765.1. Lineage (GTDB taxonomy): Bacteria > Bacillota > Clostridia > Lachnospirales > Lachnospiraceae > Mediterraneibacter > Mediterraneibacter stercoripullorum. Next base: position 7,956 of record DXCZ01000114.1, read on the forward strand.
AATGTGGTCATGGATGTGACGCCCAACATGATCTTTGTCATCGGAAATGACATGCGTATCCTGGACTGCAACCGAAAAGGCCAGGAGCTGCTCGGTGTGGGCCATGAGGAAGCGGTACAGAGATATATTTTCGAATTCATCGAAGCGGATGACATTGAGACTGCGCTTCTCACAAGAGAGCCGGTCTATCACAAGAAGATCCGCTTGGAGAGCGGCAGGATGACAGCGGAGGAGACGATTGTCTACATTGAAAACCTGGATGCAGTCCTTGTGACCTTCCAGGATGTGACGAGAGAGGAGAAGATCAAGGAGCAGCATTATAACCTGAAGGTGGAGACTGTGGAGATGGCCCAGAAGGTCATCGAAAAACAGATGATGGTGGCTCAGGAGATCGCCGGTCTCCTCGGAGAGACCACGGCGGAGACGAAAGTAACGCTGACAAAGCTGCGGGATTCTATCCTGAATGAGGAGGATTAGCCATGAGTGTGAGTGTAGATGTTGCATGGAGGAGTCTGAACAAACATCAGGAAGAACTGTGCGGGGACAAGGTCGAGGTGCTGAAGACTGATGATTCGGATATCGTGATCCTGGCGGACGGTATGGGCAGCGGCGTCAAGGCAAATATCCTGGCCACCCTCACATCCAAGATCCTGGGGACTATGCTCCATGAAGGGGCGGATCTGGAATCCTGTGTGGAGACTATAGCAAAGACCCTTCCAATCTGTAAGGTGCGGAAGGTGGCATATGCCACATTTTCCATCCTTCAGATTTTCCACAGCGGAGAAGCATACCTGGTAGAGTTCGACAATCCGTCCTGTGTGTTCATCCGAGATGGAAAGCTGGTCCGCTATCCCTATCAAGTACGTGAGATCGAGGGAAAGAAGATCCATGAATACCGGTTCCAGGTCAGGAAGAATGACTGCTTCGTCCTGATGAGTGACGGAGTGATCTACGCAGGTGCAGGATCCATTCTGAACCTGCAGGGATGGACATGGGACGCCATGGCGGAGTATACGCTGAAATGTACGAAGAAGACACTTTCCGCATCCAGGCTTGCAGTGATGCTTAGCCAGGCCTGTGATGAACTATATGAGGAGAAACCGGGAGACGACACCACGGTAGCCGTGGTCCGGGTGATCGAGCGACGGGTGGTGAATATATTCACCGGCCCGCCCAAAGATAAGGCAGATGATGAAAAGCTGATGCATGAGTTCATGCATATGGAAGGAAAGAAAGTTATCGCCGGAGGAACCAGTGCCAATATTGCATCCCGGATCCTTGGCAAAGAGATCGTTACAAAAATCGACAGCCGCAACCCGGATGTGCCGCCCATGGCCACCCTGGAGGGCATCGATCTGGTTACAGAGGGAGTCCTGACTCTTGGAAAAGCTTTGAAGATTCTGAAAAAATATGTAAACGATGAGTTTGACGCAGAGTTTTTTGATGAACTTGACGCAGACAACGGCGCTTCCAGACTGGCGAAACTGCTCATTGAAGAGTGCACGGAGCTGAACCTGTTTGTAGGAACAGCTATCAATGAGGCTCATAAGGAATCGGAACTCAGCTTCGATTTGAGCATGCGGATGAATCTGGTGGATCAGCTCATAGCTTCGGCAGAGAAGATGGGCAGACATGTGACGGTTAAGTATTATTGAGCAATCTCAGTGTCCGCCGTGAAGGGGCTGGGATATGTCAGAACAGGGGAAGTTATTCAAACAAAGAAAACGCATCTGATCAGAACAAAGGAAAAATCAGTTCTGACCGGATGCGTTTTCTTAATCGGCTGGCAGATGAAACAGTGGAATCAGTATTTTACGGCATCAGTCCGGGATCAGGTTGAATCCGTGATAGCCGTATCCGTTCTGATATTCGACATCAACCCATGTCCCGGAAGAAACATTAGTCACGATACCTCCCGGATTCCATTGTACATGCTTCAGAATGGCCTGTATGTCCTCCGGACTGTACAGAGTGATTCCAGAGGTCAGCTCGTCTGGAGTATACCGGGCGGAAAGCTCGCCGAGAAGAACGTTATATTTTCCGCTGTTCAGAGAATCTTCGCTTATGGAGAAGGTGACAGAGCGTACCTCATCTTCATGGAGGGAACGATCCAGGGTAAAGCCGTGTTGCTTCAGCCATTCCAGCGTTTCTGTATAAGAGTCATAGATATAGAAGCTGCCGATAGGAACATCATTTCCTTCCACAGCCAGGCTGTACTGAGGAGCTGAGTTGAATGTATCAGTATCAGAACTGGAAGGAGAATTGATATACAGGTATAGTTCTCCTGCAGGAACAGTATCATTCAGCAGTTGGATATCTGCGTGGAGAACGTCCTGGCGGTACTTATCCAGCAGCTCATTGCGCTGCTCTTCGTTAAGCTCCATTTCTTCGGGAAATCCGCTGGGGTCCAGAAGAGATATAGAGTGGACTCTGTTATTGCCTATGTGGAAGATTGGAAATATATTTTCCCGGTATGTCTCATCCTGACAGAGCGTCTCCAGAGTATCAACAGTCTGTTCGGCATCTACGACATACCGGCGGGAGACGATCCGTCCGCTGTTTAGCCTGTACTGGAATTCAGCAGTCGTATAACGCTCCTGTTCAGACTCCGAAAAGGTATACAATCCATCCGGCTCCATGCCATCCTCCAGATTCTCGATCCCGGATGCGGCAAGACTGTAAAATGCGTTGATAGCTTCTGGCGCATCGGTGAAGCTTCCTGCCCGTTCCCGGTTCAGCTCTTCATAACTCTCCGGGTACTCGAAATAAAAGTCAAAATTGTCCGGCGCAAGGTAAACAGCCTCAATCTTCTCCCGGTTCGGGATGTATGTATCATATCCGGTAAGATCGAATCCGAATACACAGAGTATGACAGCGGTGCATCCGATAGATACTGCTGATGAGATGGGGGTCTTCAGGATCAGCCTTATGTCCTGCGTATAGACGAACTCTATGATCCCGTTCAGCAGCAGGATGGACAGCAGACTGATGATAACGATCCACCGGGTACCGGAAACCCCTGTGAAACTCTGAACAAATATGCTGAACCAGAGTGCTGCGGGAACGGAGATGATCACCTTTAGTATTGGGGCGGTCAACGAAAATGCCAGAGAGTTCCCGGCGGCCTCTGAGGGGTAGAACAGATACAGTATGTATGAGGCAGCCAGCAGCAGGATGATCATGGCCACCGCGGCAGCCGCCAGTCCTGGAGTGATCGTATACCAGTGTGGAAATGCCTGGGTGATCCGTATAAACAGTGTTCCAGGCGATACAGATCTTGCAACCCGGTCAATGAAGCTGGAAGCGTCTGTGCAGTAACTCTCAAAAAACAATACTTTCATCGCCGAGACAAGGGTCAGCACAAGATACGGGTAGACAGCAAGGACACAGAAAGCCAGCATCTCTGTTACGATCCGTCCGGTCAGCATCATGGCGAGGATGGCAGTGTGGTAGATCACCAGGAAAGCGATCAGTCCGCCTGCCGCGGCAATGGCGCAGTCTCCCAGCATACTGACTGTACATGTGCCGCTGATATATCCTGCGGCAGCTGTCAGCAGGGCGCACAGGAGATAGGGGACTGCAAACATGGCAAACCCGCTGATATAGGCGGCGGCAAACCAGCTTCCCCTCCTGAGCGGCAGCGAGTGATAGAAGTCCAGCTGTTCCCTTGAGTGGATGAAGGTGAATCCGGACATGGCAGCCAGCATTGCAAGGACAAATATGGCTGTGCATAGTGGGGCAAATGTATTGCCGTTGATGAGACCGGAGAATGATTCCTGGATATATTTGTCAACATCGGCTCCATTTTGTAACATCCCCTGGCCGTCCAGATAAAGCATGGAGTAAACCGGCATGAGCAGGAAGAGAGCGATAGCTGAAAGAGCTGCGAACCATCCTCTGTGCCTGATATCCTCCCGGATTAGTCTAATATATAAAATCCCTGACATCATATCCTGCCACCTCCGTTTCATTGATAAATATTTCCTCTAGTGTCAGAGGCAGCACCTCTGCAAATACGGGAGATTCCGCCTCTGCAAGTTTGAGGACTTCATTTCTTCCTCCTCTGACAGTAAGAGTCAGCAGAGAACCGGTCCGCTCCTGCTTAATGACCTTGAGGCTGCGGATCAGATGCATTTCCCGGGCGGGATCAGGGATGACACACTGCAGTTTGCACAGATTGTATTTCATCTGGTCCAGGTCCCGGGTAAAGAGGATCTTCCCGTTGTGGAGAAGCCCTACTGTGTCGCATATGTCCTCCAGCTCCCGGAGATTGTGGGAGGAGATCACAGGAGTAAAGTCACGATTCATGATCTCGGATGCGATCAGGCTCTTGACAGCCTGGCGCATGACTGGGTCCAGCCCGTCAAAAGTCTCGTCACAGAGCAGGTAACGGGTCTTAGTACACAGACCCAGGAGAAGAGAAAGCTGCTTTTTCATACCTTTTGAAAATGTGCGGATCCTCCGGGAAGGATCCAGTCCGAACTTCTTCATAAGTGAATCAAACAGTTTCCTGTCAAATGAAGGATAGATCAGAGAATAGTAATCCCTCATCTGAGCCGGATCCGCATTGGGGAAGAAATAAGGCGTGTCAGACAGAAAGCAGATCTGCGACTTGGCGGCAGAGTTTTCGAAGATGGCTTCTCCGTCCAGAAGGACCTGGCCGCTGTCCGGCTTCAGGATACCGCTGATCATCCGCATCAGTGTACTTTTTCCCGATCCGTTCGAGCCGATCAGTCCGAAGACGATGCCATCCTGGATGACGGTGCTGACATGGTTTACAGCATGAATGTCCTGAAAAGTTTTATCCAGATTTCTCAGTTCGATCATAATATTGAGCCCTCCTCATATAGTCGTTCTATTAAAGCTGTGAATTCTTCTTTTTTGATGCCAAGCTCACGGCCGGTCTCCAGAAGCGCCTCTACCTTTTTTATCAGAGCGGCTCGTTTTTCTTCTGCCAGCTGTTCGGTGTCAGCGACGAAGTTCCCCCGGCCTTTGACCGGATAGATATAGCCTTCCTGTTCCAGCAGGGAATAGGCTTTCTGTATCGTGTTGGGATTGATGGAAAGCTCTACGGCCAGAGACCGTACAGACGGGATCTGAGAATGCGGGGGAAGTGCACCCCGCAGGATCAGCGTCTGGAAATGACGGGCAATCTGTTCATAAAAAGGGATCTTGCTCTGGTAATCTATCAAAATCATAAAAATATCCTTCCTGTCCGGTTGCGTATCATAAAAAGAAAATAGAAGCGTATGAAGCGTACTAATTCATATGGTACACTCAACATATATCATATAAAATGGAATCAGTCAATTGATATTTCATCAAAACTGTCCTCTGATATCCCTTCAGGTTTATCTTGTGAATCCGGCTAAATAGTGGTATGATGTAGTTCGTTGCAGAGAAAAACAAAATACAGAAAGGAAACAAAATAGAACGTGACCTATAAAGAAGCAAGGGTATATTTGGACGAAATGTCGAAATACGGAAGTGTACTTGGCTTGGATGCGATTCGGGGTCTGTTGCGTGAGCTTGGGAATCCCCAGGATGACTTGAAGTTCATACATATTGCAGGGACGAATGGAAAGGGATCTGTGCTTGCATACACTTCGACAATATTAAGTGAGGCAGGATACAGGACCGGGCGATATGTTTCACCGACCGTAGTTTCCTATCTGGAGCGGATCCAGGTAGATGGAGACTGGATTCCGGAAGAGAGATTTGCACAGCTGACAGAAGCTGTGAGTGAAGCTGTTGTCCGTCTGGGGAAGAAGAAGGAACCCCTTCCCACTGTCTTTGAGGCAGAGACGGCGATAGCTTTTTTATATTTCAGAGAGATGAACTGCGATCTGGTGGTGCTGGAGGCGGGTCTGGGCGGCGCGCTGGACGCCACCAATATTGTGAAAAATACTGTCTGCGCTGTGTTTGCCAGCATCAGCCGGGATCATATCGGCGTCATCGGAGAGACACTGGAGGAGATTGCGGAAAACAAGGCCGGCATCATCAAGCCGGGCTGCTGTGTAGTTTCGGCTGCCCAGAAACCGGAAGTGACCCGGATTCTTCAGGAACGGGCGGAGAGTATGGGATGCCCGTTCAGACAGGCGCACCCGGAGGTGGCGGTGATTCGGGGAGATGACTACCGGGGGATCCTTCTGGACTATAAGGAATTTAAAGATATACGGACTCCCATTGCAGGGAAGAATCAGATTGACAATGTGGCGGCTGCACTGGAGACAGTGACAGCACTGGGGACGCTCGGGTACCCGGTTTCTCCGGAGGAGGTCCGCAGGGGCATTGCCCGTACCAGATGGCCCGGCCGGTTTTCCTGTATCGGTGAGAACCCTCTGATCATTCTGGACGGAGCCCACAACGAGGACGCAGCTCTGCGGCTGAGAGAATCAGTGGAGAGCTATTTCCCCGGCAGGCGGCTGATCTGTATCATGGGTGTGTTCCGGGATAAGGAGTATGACAGGATCGCGGAGATCATGTGTCCTCTTGCCGCATCGGTCCACACAGTAACCCTTCCCAACCGGCAGCGAAGCCTTCCGGCAGAGGAACTGGCAGAGGCGGTGAAGCCCTGGTGTCCTGATGTCAGGGCAGAGAAGAGTATCCATCAGGCAGCTGAGGCGGCTGTCGCAGAAGCGGGAGAAGATGATATCATACTTGTCTTCGGCTCCCTTTCCTATCTGGAAGAGGCGAGTCGGGAGCTGGAACAGATTATTATGAGGAGGAAAGAACATGATCGATCATGAGAAGATAGAACAGGCGGTGCGCCTCCTTCTGGAGGGAATCGGAGAAGATGCGGACCGGGAAGGACTCAGAGAGACGCCCCGGCGGATCGCCAGGATGTATGAGGAACTGTACGGCGGCATGGAGGAAGACGCCGGAGCTCATCTGACGAAGACATTTACAGTAGACAGCAGCGAACTGGTCATTGAGAAGGATATTACCTTCTATTCCACCTGTGAACACCATCTCCTTCCATTTTACGGAAAGGTTCATATCGGATATGTGCCGGACGGGAAAGTGGTGGGCTTAAGCAAGCTGGCAAGGACAGTAGAGGTGTTCGCCAGAAGACTGCAGCTTCAGGAGCAGCTGACCGGGCAGATCGCCGACGCACTTATGGAGTATATGCAGCCAAAGGGCGCCATCGTCATGATAGAGGCGGAACATATGTGCATGACCATGCGGGGCATCAAAAAGCCGGGCAGTCAGACCGTGACGCTTGCAAGGCGGGGAGTGTTCGAGACAGATCCCGCCATGGAGGAGCGCTTCCTCCGTCTGACCGGAAGATAGTACAGCAGATAATAAGTGCGCGGACACACTGATTTATTCCCGCGAGCAACGAGCCAAGCGGACATGCTGGCATGTCCATTTGGCGACTGCCGCGAGGGTCTAATACCCCGATGCTTGCATCGTTGCTAGTTTGATGCCCCGCATGCTTGCATCGGGGTCTTT
>DXCZ01000115.1 GCA_019115765.1 Candidatus Mediterraneibacter stercoripullorum
AAGACCCCGATGCAAGCATGCGGGGCATCAAACTAGCAACGATGCAAGCATCGGGGTATTAGACCCTCGCGGCAGTCGCCAAATGGACATGCCAGCATGTCCGCTTGGCTCGTTGCTCGCGGGAATAAAGATCTCCCCGGACAGCATTGCCCGTCCCGGGGAGATCCTTTCTTTTTAAAATATTATATCAGATGTGGGATGACTCCCGCCTCCGTATGGGGTGAGTAACCAATCAGTATCAGTGGCGGATATCGTGTCCTATTCTTCTGTATTTCTTCCTCTCAGACGCATATAATAGAATCGCACTTTTCCGACCAGAAGGGTCAGATACCGGAGCACCGGCTCTGTAGCAATGGCGAACACGACGAAGAGCATAACACATTCGGTAGTCATTCCTGTAATGGCAAACAGATCATTCAGGAAGATGCTGCAGAACAGAAGTCCAACAATGCACCCTCCAAGGATCACTGCCCTCAGCTTGTTCATGGGAGCACTGATCTTATACAGGATCATGAATCCCACAATAGCCAGCAACATAGTTGCCGCAGTAGAAATATCGGTAGAATCCACACCAAATGTCCTTCCGAAGATCACCAGGGCCCCGACAGCCAGAGCATCCGTAATGGCAGCAGGAAGCGCCTTCAGAAATACATTTGTCAGGAAATGACCCTTAATAATGTTCTTATTGGGCTCCATAGCCAGGAAGAATGCCGGGATCCCGATGGTAAACATACTGATCAGCGAGATCTGGGACGGCTCCAGAGGGTATGTGAACATAAACACAACGGACAGCAGGCTCAGCAGGAAGGAAAAGATGTTCTTTACAAGGAACAGGCTGGCCGAACGCTGGATATTGTTGACCACCCTTCTTCCTTCCAGTACTACCTGCGGCATACAGGAGAAATCCGACTCCAGCAGCACAAGCTGTGACGCCTGTGCCGCAGCCTCGCTTCCAGAAGCCATAGCAATACTGCAGTCTGCATCTTTCAGCGCCAGAACATCATTGACACCGTCTCCCGTCATAGCAACAGTATGCCCTGCCTCTTTGAGCACCTTCACAAACTGCCGTTTCTGATTGGGCGTCACACGGCCGAAGACTGTATTTTCCAGGACAGCTGTCCTGATCTGTTCCGGCGTCTCCAGCTCCGATGCATCCACATATTTATCCGCATTACGGATACCTGCATGCTTCGCCACCTGGGAGACCGTCACCGGATTATCTCCGGATATAACCTTCACATCCACGCCCTGCTCTGCAAAGTACTGGAACGTCTCTTTCGCAGCTTCACGGATCGGGTTTGCAAGAAGGAGAAAGGCCAGCGGCGTCACAGCCTTTTTCAGAGGCTTGCCGTCGATTTCCAGGTCATATGTACCGAAGACAAGGACACGGGCGCCGGAAGAAGCATATTTCGTGATTTTCTCCGCGTAATCCTCATAACGTTCTTTAAGCACGAATTCAGGCGCACCCAGGACATATGCCTTATCCGCAAAGGTCACACTGCTGTATTTCGTCGCAGAAGAGAACCCTGTTTTCGAGACCGGTTTCTTCCCCGAAGTCTTTGTAAAATACTCCTTGACTGCAGCCATAGTAATATTATCCTTTGTCATGGCTGCTGCAAAATCTCCGACAAGTACTTCAAGAGGTTCCATTGTATCCGGATCATATTCCTCTGTGGGTACCATTCCCTGAACTTTCATGGTGTTTTCCGTAATGGTTCCGGTCTTATCCACACAGAGCACATCTACCCTTGCCAGGGTCTCTATACATTTCATATCATGGAGCAGTACCTTTTTCTGAGCAAGTCTGACCGCACTGACGGCAAGGGCAACACTTGCCAGCAGGTAGAGCCCCTCCGGGATCATGCCGATCACAGCCGCAACCATAGATGTGACTGCATCACGGAATCCGTCACTCTGAATAAAGAACGCCTGACAGAACAGCACGATACCAATTGGTATAATTGCAATACCGACACATTTGACCAATTTGTCCAGTGACCGGATCATCTCAGACTGTTCTCCCTCCTGCATCTCCTTCGCCTGAATGGTCAGCTTGGAAATGTAGGAATCCTCTCCCACTTTATCCAGCCGGGCATGACACTGCCCGGAGACGATAAAACTTCCTGACATAAGACTGTCCCCCCGACGTTTGGTGATCTCGTCCGACTCACCTGTGAGAAGGGATTCATTGACCTGCACTTCTCCGGCACAGACTACCGCGTCCGCGCATACCTGGCTTCCTGCCTTGAAGATGACAATGTCATCCAGTACCAGGTCCTCTGCATCTACCACTGACTTCTTTCCATCACGCACGACAGTAGCCCTGGGCGCGTTCAGCATGGTGAGATTGTCAAGGATCTGCTTTGCCCGTATCTCCTGTATGATACCAATCAGTGTATTGGCGATAATGACCGGGAGAAAAGTCAGATCGCGGAACGAACCCACCAGACAGAGCAGGACAGCCAGCACAATAAAGATCAGGTTAAAATAAGTGAACACGTTCTCATGGATGATCTCCTGTGTCGTCTTGGACGGCGGGTCCACAGCCTGATTCGTCCAGCCATGCATCCGGTGCTCCTGAACCTGCTGTTCTGTCAGTCCCCTCCTGTAATCCGGATCATAGCGGGGCGTTGGAATCCTGCGGTCTTGTTGTTCTTCAGATAAAATTGCCTTTCTCTCTTTAATCATATCCTGTTGTTCCTTCCTGGCAACCTGTCTTGTGAATCGAATTTTCAGAATCCTCTTCACCGCTTCCTCTTTTGTCCTGTTTCAAGCTTACTCTGAAATAACAGCGCCCCGTGTAAGATCCACGGGGCTGACCTGTTCTGGCATTATTCTAACATACTGGAAATATTTTTCCAGTGGATTAAGGAAATCTTTAGTTTTTCTCCTCAAGAAGTTCCTTTCTGTTAAGAATCATCATAAATTCTTCACCAGTAATTGTTTCTTTCTCATACAGATATTTGGCAAGTTCATGAAGCTTCGCTTTATTATCCCTGAGCAGGTTCATTGCCTTGTCATATGCCTGTTTGACGATCTCGACAACCATGTCATCGATCTCTGCGGCAGTCTCCGGAGAACAGCTCAGAGAACTGTCTCCCCCCAGATAGGGATTCGCCTGAGTCTCCATAGCCACCATACCGAACTTACTCATACCGAACCGGGTGATCATAGCCCGTGCAAGCTTAGTAGCCTGTTCAATATCATTAGAAGCACCAGTAGTCACAGAATCGAAGATCAGCTGCTCTGCACAGCGTCCCCCCGTCAAAGTTGCGATCTTATTCTCTATTTCTTCCTTTGACATCAGGTTTCTCTCTTCCTCCTCAACCTGCATGGTATAACCAAGCGCCCCGGAAGTCCTTGGGATAATAGTGATCTTGGTCACAGGTGCAGAATGAGACTGAAGAGCCGCTACAAGAGCATGACCAATCTCATGGTAGGAAACGATCAGACGCTCCTTTGTGGAAAGCACCTTGTTTTTCTTCTGATATCCGGCTATGACAACCTCAATACTCTCCTCCAGATCCGACTGGGTTACAAACTTACGGTTCTCCCGCACAGCTCTCAGCGCCGCCTCGTTGATCATATTTGCAAGATCAGCTCCCGATGCTCCCGATGCCGCTCTGGCAATCGCGTTGAAATCCACATCGTCTCCCAGCCTGATCTTCTTTGCATGTACCTTAAGGATCTCTTCACGACCTTTCAGATCAGGCAATTCCACCGGGATACGGCGGTCGAAACGGCCCGGCCTTAACAGAGCCGGATCCAGACTGTCCGGACGGTTTGTTGCCGCCAGGATGATCACACCCTTGGACGCATCGAATCCATCCATCTCTGTGAGCAGCTGATTCAGCGTCTGCTCGCGCTCATCATTTCCACTGAATCCCTGGCTGTCTCTCTTCTTTCCGATCGTATCGATCTCATCAATGAACACAATACAGGGTGCCTTCTCATTTGCCTGCTTGAAAAGATCCCGGACCTTGGAAGCCCCCATACCGACGAACATTTCCACGAACTCTGAGCCAGATATAGAGAAGAAAGGCACCCCTGCCTCGCCTGCCACAGCTTTCGCCAGCAGAGTTTTTCCGGTTCCGGGCGGTCCTACCAACAGCGCGCCTTTCGGACAAACAGCTCCGATTTCCTGATATTTGCCCGGATTATGCAGGAAATCCACGATTTCCGTCAGCAGCTCCTTGGCTTCATCTTCTCCCGCTACATCATCAAAAGTAATACCTGTCGTTGATTCAACATAAACCTTGGCATTGCTCTTTCCAAAAGACATAAAAGGATTTCCTTCAGAGCCTCCGCCCATCCTTTTCATCATCTGTCGGGACAGCAACTGTCCAAGCACGACGAAGACAACTACCGGAACAATGATCGAGATGATAAAGCTCAGAAGCGGATTCATCTCTTCCTGGGCGACTCTACCAAACTCACATCCGGACTCTTCCAGACGATTTACCAGATCCGGATCATCAAAAGTGGTAGTGACATACTGCTGCGGATCCTCGCTCTTATCTATAAAATAGATGTTGTTGCCCTCAAGCTGGACTTTGGATATTTCCTTTTCCTCTATCATAGTAAGGAATGTTCCGTAATCCACCTCTTGGATATTAGTTCCCGTGAACAAAGGGAACACAAACATATTGAGCAGGATCAGCACCGCAGCTGCGATCAGATAATAGATCATCAGTGGTTTCTTTGGTTTTTCTACCTTTTTCATCCATTTTTCCTTTCTGATCATCCCGGACTATTTCACCGGGATGATCGATACAACATCGATGCTGTTCCCCCGTTTTTCTCTTATATTCCTTTATTTGTTCTTCCTGTTTCTGAATGCCAGTTTAACAGCTTTCAGAAGCTGGATCACCGGAATGTTCACCGCAGCCAGACCGTACACGATAAGCAGCTGTGTAAATGTCAGTGTCTGTACCTGGAACAGATTATGCAGCGCCGGGATCATGACCACCGACGTGATCAGGAATATGCCAAGAAGGAATGCTCCAAGCAGATAAATATTATTGAACACCTTTCTTGTAAATACAACCGGTCTGTCAGACTTACAGTTAAATCCGTGGAACAGCCTTGCAGAACACAGTGTGGCAAATGCCATCGTACTTCCAAGCAGCGCGTTCTCTCCGTGATATCCGATCAGAAATGCGATCATAGATGTCACACCGATAGAAAGTCCTTCTGTTCCCACCTTGATCAGGAAATCCTTCGTCAGGATCGACTCATTCATCGGACGGGGCTTTTCTTTCATCACATCTTTAGAATGTGGCTCCAGTCCGAGGGCGATCGCCGGCAGACTGTCTGTCAGCAGGTTGATAAACAACAGGTGTACCGGTGCGAACGGTACCGGCAGGGCCATGATCGATGCATAGAGAACTGCCAGGATCGCGCCGAAGTTTCCGGACAGAAGGAACTGGATCGCACTCTTGATATTTCTGTACAGATTGCGTCCGTTTTCAACCGCTTTGACAATAGTTGCAAAATTGTCATCGGTCAGCACCATTGCAGCCGCATCCTTGGATACTTCGCTTCCGGTAATTCCCATGGCAACACCGATATTCGCCTGTTTCAGAGCCGGAGCGTCATTAACGCCGTCTCCTGTCATGGCAACGATGTTCCCCTTTTCCTGCCATGCCCGCACGATACGGATCTTATGCTCCGGTGATACACGTGCGTAGACAGATATACCTTCTACGAAATCCTGCAGTTCTTCATCTGACATCTTGTCGATCACTGCGCCTTCACAGGCTTCGGATTCATTTTCCAGGATACCGATCCTCTTGGCAATAGCCGCTGCTGTAACCTTATGGTCTCCCGTGATCATGATCGGGCGGATACCAGCGCTCTTACACTCGGCAACAGCTGCCTGAGACTCAACTCTCGGCGGATCCATCATAGCGATCAGACCGAGGAAAGTAAGATCATACTCATCCTCAAGGCTCAACTCAAGTTCATCTGATACAACCTTATATGCAAATGCAAGAACACGAAGACCAGATCTGGAGAATTCCTGGTTCTGAGCCTCGATCTTCCTCCTGTCTTCAGGTGTGATCGGACGGACCTCTCCACCGATCTGAATGTATACCATTCTGTCAAGGAGCACATCTACCGCACCCTTGACCAGCATAGTAGGAATGCCTTCCATCGTATGTTTGGTAGACATCAGCTTTCTGTCACTGTCAAAAGGATTCTCGCTCTCACGGGGATACTTGGCACGTACATCCTCTGGATCCAGTCCCAGTTTCAACCCGAGATTCAGTAGTGCCGTCTCGGTAGGATCACCGATTTCTGTTCCGTCTGTAATCTTTGCATCACTGCAGAGAATACTGCTGATCAGCAGCCTGCTCTGGGAAGGATCGTTCAGATCCACTCCATCCGCCGGGATACAGATGTCATCCACATAATAATCTTCCACTGTCATCTTGTTCTGGGTCAGTGTTCCTGTCTTATCAGAACAGATAACAGATACACTTCCCAGTCCTTCCACTGCCTGCAGCTTACGGATGATGGCATGCTCTCTCGCCATCTTCTGTGTACCGAAGGAAAGCACGATCGTAACAATAGAGCTCAGTGCCTCCGGGATAGCCGCAACTGCAAGTGCAACTGCAAACAGGAATGCATCTCCGATATTATCTCCGCGTAATACACTGATGCCGAAGAGGATCGCACAGAATATCAGAATAAGGATAGACAGCTTCTGTCCGAACTGATCCAGATTGATCTGCAGCGGTGTTCTCTTCTCTGAAGTTGTCTTCAGGAGGCTGGCGATCTTACCCACCTCTGTCTCCATTCCGATTCCTGTTACAACAAATGATCCTCTTCCATATGTTACAAAACTTCCGGAATATACCATATTCAGACGATCTCCAAGAGGTACCTCATCCTGGTCGATCACGTCAACAGACTTTTCAACACCGAGACTCTCTCCTGTAAGCGCACTTTCATCCACCTTCAGGCTGGCACATTCCAGGATGCGTCCGTCTGCCGGAATATAATCTCCCGCATCCAGCATGACAATGTCTCCAACTGTTACTTCCGCCGAGGGGATCTGTACCACATTTCCGCCTCTTAAAACCTTTGCCTCCGGTCCGGAAAGCTTCTTCAGGCTTTCAAGCGACTGCTCCGCTTTGATGGTCTGCACAGTACCCAGGATGGCGTTCATCGTGATGACGATCAGGATTACGACGGCAGCCTCAACATCTCCCAGGAATCCGGAAACAACCGCTGCAATGATAAGGATAATAACAAGGAAATCCTTGTACTGCTCCAGAAAGATCTGGAGCGTAGTCTTCTTCTTACCCTCCACCAGCTCATTGCGGCCGTACTTTTCCTGGTTCTGACGGACCTGCTCATCGGTAAGCGGCTCAGTGGAACCATTGACTTCTCTCATTGTCTCTTCGGCTGACAACTGATAGTAGTTTTTCATTTCTCTGACCTCCGTTTTTTTGTGGGTGCAATAAAAAAGAGACATTTTATTGCACTGCTCTTTAAATGCAATAAAAGTCTCACCGTTTAATCGCGATACGGATGGCTGTCCATCGTATTGACGACATCGCAAACGCCTTCCAGAGGAAAGCGCCAGTTACTCCCTTTTACCAGGAATTACTATAATCGATTTTTGGGGATCTGTCAACGGATTTAACTCTTTTTTCACACAATATTACTGTTCTTTTTCTATTTTTATTCATTATCCCCCTTCCATGCAATGTTTATACCGAAATCGTATCTGCCTGTATCAGGTATCGCTATTCCCAGCATTCCTCCTGACGCCCGACATCCGCCTGCCAGAAAAGAAGACACCGATTCCGATAAACCACGAAAAAAATCCGCGGAGACATGTCCCCGCGGATAAGATTTTATACCATTCAGAATCCTATACGATTCCCTGTGCCTCCATTGCATTTACAACTTTCTCAAATCCTGCAATATTTGCACCTACCACATAGTTTCCTTTGAAGCCGTATCTCTCGGCAGCATCAGCCATATTATGGCAGATATTTACCATGATGTTCTGAAGCTTAGAATCAACTTCCTCAAATGTCCAGCTCAGGCGTTCGCTGTTCTGAGACATCTCAAGAGCAGATGTAGCAACACCGCCTGCATTTGCAGCCTTTCCGGGGGCAAAGAGAACGCCGTGCTCCTGCAGATACTCTGTAGCCTCAAGTGTTGTCGGCATGTTAGCTCCCTCTGCAACAGCGATGCATCCGTTCTCAACCAGCATCTTCGCATCTTCAAGGTGGAGCTCGTTCTGTGTAGCGCAGGGAAGTGCAATATCAACCTTAACGCTCCATACTCCTCTTCCTTCGTGATACTCGGAGTTTGGACGATACTTCTTGTACTCTGTCAGTCTTGCGCGGTTCACTTCCTTGATTTCCTTAAGAGCTGCAACATCGATTCCTTCCGGATCGTATACCCATCCGTTGGAATCACTTACTGTAACAACCTTTGCTCCCAGCTGATGAGCCTTCTCTGTAGCATAGATAGCAACATTTCCGGATCCGGATACTGCAACTGTCTTGCCTGCGATATCCTGTCCGTTCATCTTCAGCATCTCCTCTGTCAGGTACAGAAGACCATATCCTGTTGCCTCTGTACGAACCAGAGATCCGCCGTATGTCAGACCCTTTCCTGTAAGAACTCCCTCATAGAGCCCGCGGATCCTCTTATACTGACCGAACATATATCCGATCTCTCTTGCGCCTGTTCCGATATCTCCGGCCGGAACGTCTGTATCAGCGCCGATATATTTGCACAGCTCTGTCATAAAGCTCTGGCAGAATGCCATAACCTCTCTGTCTGATTTTCCCTTCGGGTC
>DXCZ01000116.1 GCA_019115765.1 Candidatus Mediterraneibacter stercoripullorum
ATTCTACGGAGAAAAAGTAGAACTTCTGCTTAGAAGCGACCAGGCAGGAAATATCAAAGCAGGCATTGCGGATGAGGAAGGCAATGTAGAAACCTGGACAGACGGAGCAGGCAGAAGCCTTGTGTTTGACAATCTGGGAACGGGAGTCCATACTCTGAAGATCGTGAAGAAAAATGCAAACCAGGCCGGAATCGACGGTGCGGTAGTGACCTATACCGGAGAGATCCCCGAAGAGATCACAGAAAACTATAAGAATAATCCAAGGGCTGTTCAGGATTATCTTAACCAGACAGTCCAGGATCAAAATGCGCAGGATTATTTTGTATATAGTCCAAGCGTTACTGCTGTGAATATGCCGGGCTCAGATTCGACACCGGATTTTGGGGATGAAAACTATGAAGGTGAAAGCGATCATTGGGTTCAGCACAACCAGAACGGACAGTACCATAATATCGGATTTACACGTACAAGCAAGGCTGGCGCAAGCTATACACTTCACTTTTATGGCACAGGTGTCCAGCTGTACAGCAGCGCGAATCCGTTAGATGGCAAAAATACAGAATATGGAGATGTGACATTTAAACTGGATGGACAAGAAGTCGAAGCATCTTATAATGATATTGAGCAGTCTAATGGCAAGATATCAGTACGCCTGGCTGAGATCCGTGTGAAAGATGCAGAGGCAAATGCAGAACATACGCTGGAAGTGACTGTCAACGAAGGATTTAACCGAATTGATTATGCCGTTGTGAATCGTTTCGATGAAAGCGAAGGGAACACCGGTGAATATACGGTCAGTGTTAACTGCGGTGAGAATGGAACAGCACGGCTTCTCACAGGAGATATTGTTGCGATGGGCGGAAACGCTTCGATCCAAATCACTCCTGGAGAGGGGTATGAAGTTGACGGGCTTCTCGTGAATAATGTAAGGCAGACGCCTCCCGCGGACGGCCGCTTGATCATCACGGATATCAGAGAAGACGTTTCCGTACAGGTAACCTTTTCTCCCGCTGCATACAGCATCCTGCTCCCGGAGGGCAAAGGGGGCGTTATTGTTCCCTCCGCCCTGGAGGCACGTGCGGGCGATGCTGTCACGTTGAACGTGGATGCGTTTGAAGGCTATGCCCTGCAGGAAGGGACTCTGACCGTGACGGTTGGAGGAGAGCCGGTAGAACTCTCATATAACGAAGAGAAGGGAATCTATCAGTTCACCATGCCGGCGGGCAGCGTGAATGTATCCGCAGTGTTTGAGAAGACAGAAACCGAGGATCCCGATCAAGAACCAGAACCGACACCAGAACCGGAACCGGAACCGACACCAGAACCGGAACCGACACCAGAACCGGGAACTGGATCAGGACAGCCAGAAACCGGCGGAAGCAGTACGGCAGTCAAGACAGGAGATAATTCTTCACTTCTGATCGTTATGTTCGCACTGGTCGGAAGTGCCGCTGTGATATGCATAAGATATAGAAAAGTGAAAAAGGGATAATCGAGGAATTATATAAAAAGCTGCTGAATTTTTAGGAGTTCAGCAGCTTCTTTTTGTAGGACAAGGCCCTGTTTTCATTGTGGAGTTTTTTCGTGCTCCGAAAAACGGAGCTTTGAAAACAAATAAACCACCTGCTATGCAGGTGAGTCAACATTGCTTTAGCTCACAGTAAAAAACCTCCAGTGATACAATAATGATGGTTTGCCAGCCACATTAAAGTACAGAGGAGATGTCCATATGGACGTTAATAGTCTATCACATACCAAGTGGAATTGTAAGTATCATCTGGTTTTTGCGCCTAAATTCAGAAGAAAAGTGATATACGGAAAAGTGTCCAGACCATGTGCATATGCTAGTGGAAATTCCACCAAGCATAAGTGTATCAAGTTTCGTAGGATATCTAAAAGGGAAAAGCACACTTATGATATTCGAAAGGCATGAGAATTTAAAGTACAAATTTGGAAACAGACATTTCTGGTGCAGAGGATACTATGTGGATACAGTAGGCAAGAATGCGAAAAAAATACAGGAGTATATCCAAAATCAATTAAAAGAAGATTTGGAGTACGACCAAATGACACTGAAGGAGTACATTGACCCGTTTACGGGTGAGCCAGTAAAAAGTAACAGATAAAAAAGAGTCTGTAAGGACTCGATAGGTAAATGATGTTGCGGCTGGCGGACCAATTCGATGAGTCTTTAGACTCCAGTGCCGGTAATCAGCCCTTATAGGGCGAGAACAAACTACCGGCTAAGCCGGTGGTACTGATTGTCGGAATGTTCTGTCCGATAGCTTTATTCGGATAAATAGGCTGCAATGAATATACCTGTCCAACAGAAGAAAAGTGGTGTTGATATGAGCAACAAAAGAGAAGGGGTGCAGTTCGGTTGTTTGAAGCCGTCCCATAAGGACGGCCTGGGACGAAGATCGATCTGGACGTGTTTGGCTAATGTGCACAAATGTTGTTAAAAAAATAACGTTAAAATATTAACAAATGTCAGGTTGACAAATATTTAACGACTCGGTTATACTTAGTCTTGTGAAAAGAAACCAGATTGATTCAATTACAGGAGGAATTATCAAAATGGCAAAGAAAGAAAAAGCAGTCGTGCCTGAGATCATTGACAATGTAGAAGCTCTTGAAGCAAAGATGAAGGCAATGCGCGAGGCGCAGAAGATTTTCGCTACATTTACACAGGAGCAGGTGGACAAGATCTTTTATGAGGCAGCTATGGCAGCCAATAAACAGCGTATCCCGCTGGCAAAGATGGCAGTTGAAGAGACACAGAGAGGTGTCATGGAAGATAAGGTCATCAAGAACCACTACGCGGCAGAGTATATCTATAATGCGTACAAGAACACAAAGACATGCGGCGTGATCGAAGAAGACCCGGCTTACGGAATCAAGAAAGTAGCTGAACCGATCGGTCTGATAGCTGCTGTTATCCCGACAACGAACCCGACATCAACAGCAATCTTCAAGACACTTATCTGTCTGAAGACAAGAAACGCGATCATCATCAGCCCCCATCCGGCTGCAAAGAAATGTACGATCGCGGCTGCTAAAGTTGTACTTGACGCGGCTGTTAAGGCTGGCGCTCCGGAAGGAATCATCGGATGGATCGATGCTCCGTCTCTGGAACTTACAACAACAGTTATGAGAGACTCTGACCTGATCCTTGCAACAGGCGGACCGGGAATGGTAAAATCCGCTTATTCTTCAGGAAAACCGGCTCTCGGCGTAGGCGCTGGTAACACACCGGTTATCATTGATGATACAGCAGATATCAGAATGGCGGTTAACTCTATCATCCATTCCAAGACATTTGACAATGGTATGATCTGTGCTTCCGAGCAGTCAGTAACTGTTCTGGACAGCGTATATGACGCAGTAAAGAAAGAGTTCGAGTACAGAGGATGCTATTTCCTGAAACCGGGAAAAGAGCTGGATGCAGTGCGTAAGACGATCATCATCAACGGCGCTCTGAACAGCAAGATCCCCGGAAAATCTGCATACGAGATCGCTCAGCTCGCAGGCGTAAAAGTGCCGGAAAACACAAAGATCCTGATCGGTGAAGTGGAGTCAGTGGATATCTCCGAAGAATTTGCTCATGAAAAATTATCTCCTGTACTTGCTATGTATAGAGCAAAGACATTTGACGAGGCCCTTGAGAAAGCGGCTCAGCTTGTAGCTGACGGCGGATACGGACATACATCCTCTCTTTATGTACATCCGGCGGAGAAAGAGAAGATCCAGAAACACTATGAGGCAATGAAGACCTGCCGTGTTCTGATCAATACACCGTCCTCACAGGGTGGTATCGGTGACCTTTACAACTTCAAACTTGCTCCGTCACTGACACTTGGATGCGGTTCATGGGGCGGAAACTCTGTATCAGAGAACGTTGGAGTAAAACATCTTCTGAATGTGAAGACAGTTGCCGAGAGGAGAGAAAATATGCTGTGGTTCAGAACACCTGAGAAGGTATACTTTAAGAAAGGCTGTATGCCGGTAGCTCTGGACGAGCTTGGCACAGTAATGCACAAGAAGAAAGCGTTCATCGTAACAGATACATTCCTTTACAAGAACGGATATACAAAACCGATCGAGGAAAAACTGGATGAAATGGGCATCCAGCATACATGCTTCTATGATGTGGCTCCGGACCCGACACTGCAGTGTGCAGAGGAAGGTGTAAAGCAGATGAGATCCTTCGAGCCTGATACGATCATCGCTCTCGGCGGCGGATCTGCTATGGACGCTGGTAAGATCATGTGGCTGATGTATGAGCATCCGGAAGCAAACTTCGAAGACATGGCTATGGACTTCATGGATATCCGTAAGAGAGTCTTCACATTCCCGAAAATGGGAGAGAAAGCTTACTTCGTAGCAATCCCGACATCTTCAGGAACAGGTTCCGAGGTAACTCCGTTTGCGATCATCACGGACGCTGAGACAGGTATCAAATGGCCGATCACAGACTACGAGCTTATGCCTAACATGGCAATCGTAGATGTTGACAACGCAATGACAGCACCTAAGGGTCTGACAAGCGCATCCGGTATCGACGTTATGACACATGCAATCGAGGCATATGTATCTATCATGTCTTCAGATTATACAGACGGTCTTGCAATGAAAGCTGTTAAGCTTGTATTTGATAACCTTCCGTCAGCATATGAGAACGGTGCAAATGATCCTAAGGCGCGTGAAGAAATGCATAACGCATCCTGTATGGCAGGTATGGCATTTGCAAATGCATTCCTTGGCGTAAACCACTCCATGGCTCATAAGCTGGGTGCATTCCACCATCTGCCGCACGGTGTTGCAAACGCTCTGATCCTTACAGAAGTCATGAGATATAATGCGGCAGAAGTTCCGACAAAGATGGGAACATTCTCTCAGTATCAGTATCCGCACGCACTGCAGAGATATGCAGAGCTCGGACGCTTCGCAGGATGCACAGGCAATACGGATGAAGAAGTATTCGAGAACTTCATCGCCAGACTGGAAGAGCTGAAAGAGAAGATCGGCATCAAGAAGACGATCAAAGATTACGGTATCGATGAGAAATACTTCCTGGATACTCTGGACGACATGTGCGAGCAGGCATTCAACGACCAGTGTACAGGAGCAAACCCGAGATACCCGCTTATCAAGGAGATCAAAGAGATCTACCTGAAATGCTACTACGGGAAATAATCTCGGAAGCAATTGCCAAAATATATAATATAAGGGCTGCCG
>DXCZ01000117.1 GCA_019115765.1 Candidatus Mediterraneibacter stercoripullorum
AAGACCCCGATGCAAGCATGCGGGGCATCAAACTAGCAACGATGCAAGCATCGGGGTATTAGACCCTCGCGGCAGTCGCCAAATGGACATGCCAGCATGTCCGCTTGGCTCGTTGCTCGCGGGAATAAAGAGATTAATATTAAATTTTTGTTTCGATTGATAAAAAAATAACAATAAATATTTTGTAAAAAAGTTAGTTAAAAATTGCACAAAATTGTCCGGAAGGGGTTTTTTTTCGGATTTCTGTGTTGTATAATACAGCTATCGAAAACAAAACAACATCCTACAAGGAGGACAACAGCTATGAAATTAGAAGAAAAAAACCTTATCGTCAAAAGATCCTATAAAGAGGTTTACAGATGTGATGACCTGATCGTGAAGGTATTTAGTGAATCTCATCCTAAGTCAGATGTTTTTAATGAAGCGCTGTTGACGGCACGGATCGAGGAGACCGGACTTGATATTCCGAAAGTAAAGGAAGTAATGCAGATTGACGGAAAATGGGCTATTGCCATAGAGTATAAAGAGGGTAAGACTCTGGAAGAGATGATGCAGTCTGACAGAAAGAACCTGGAAAAATACATGGAAGACTTCGTAGATCTGCAGCTCAAGGTACTCAGCAAGACGTCTCCTCTCCTGAAAGGAATGAAGGACAAATTTTCAAGGCAGATCAACAGCCTGAAAGATGTGGACGCAACAACAAGGTACGAGCTTCTGACAAGACTTGAGAGTATGCCGAAGCATAACAAAGTCTGCCACGGAGACTTCAACCCCAGTAATGTTATTGTTGGAAAGAACGGAAAGATGACAGTTGTTGACTGGGCACATGCTACACAGGGAAATGCAAGTGCGGATGCAGCTATGACATACCTTCTGTTTGCACTGAAAGATCAGGAAGCAGCAGATATGTACATGAATCTCTTCTGCAAGAAGAGCGATACAGCAAAACAGTATGTACAGCAGTGGCTGCCGATCGTTGCAGCAGCTCAGCTTTCCAAGAACAACGCACTTGAGAAAGACTTCCTGATGAAGTGGATCGATGTTATCGATTATCAATAGAATGTTAAAATTCGAGACTCTCTCTCGAGTCTTGGCGCGGGATTCGGTGGATGAGATCCTGTGATGCATGGCACAAGTGGAAGGAGAAGGCGGATTCGGATCCTGCATGGGCCCGGGAAAACCCCCTGATCTTTAATGTAGATAAGAAAAATGGAAGTCTGGATATAACAACAGAGGTTCCTGCCCGGAAGTAACGGGCAGGAACCTCTGTTGTTGTAGACTGTTTTGTATAGAGTGTTTTGTAATTATAAAGTCTTTTATTCAATCGTTTATTAAGTTGTTCTACCATGATGTGAAGAACAGGTTGTCTCCGATCACGATTCCGTCTCTGCTTGTAGACGGCGCATAGAGAAAATAGTAACAGTCAGCTACTTCGGCAAGCCGTGCGCCGTTTACAGCGTCCTGTGCAACCTGGCGCGCCAGGCTGGTCGGTCCTCTGTCAAGACGTGAGTCAAGACGTCCGGTCCATACAGGCTCAAACTGTCCGGGAGCATAGATCACATCCCGGATGGAGTTGCCGAATCTTGGACTTTCAACCCGGTTCATAACGACAGTTGCCACGGCAAGCATGGAATTATAGTCATGAACCGCTTCGCAGTCAAGAAGCGCCGCGAAGAGTGTGATTTCATCAACAGACGCATTGACACTGCCGCCGCCGTTTGAGACGGTTCCACTCGTACTGTTGTTACCGGAGGAGCTGTTCTTTTCTGACTCAGCCTGGGCAGCAGCTTCTTTTGCTTCCTGCTCCGCCTTCTCACGGGCCGCCTGTTCTCTGGCGAGGCGTTCTTCCTCAGCTTTCTTCGCTGCTTCAAGTCGATTATTGACCTCCTGAAGATTTGTAGAGGTCTGCTGTGCTTTCGCCTGGAGTTCAGCCTGCTTGTCTGCCAGGTCATCCTGCAGATCTGCCATGGAAGCCTGCTGCTCTTCCAGTGATTTCATCTGATCTTCAATCTGCTGATGGACGTCGATCAGTTCATTCAGTGCATCACGGTCATACTGGCTGAGATTTTCAATAAAATCCGCCTTGTTAAGAAAGTCCGCCATATCTTCTGCAGAAAACAGCATCTCAAGCAGTGTTGCATTGCCGTTTTCGTACATATATTTAATGCGGGTCTTCATATCATCGTATTGTTTCTGTTCATTTGTTTCGGCCTCGGCCAGGGAGTCTTCTGTTCTGGCGATCTCACCATTCAGGATCTCTACCTGCATCTCTGTAGAAGAGATCTCTTCACTCAGGGAGAGGATTTCCTGATTAATGCCCTGCAATTCACTTTCAAGGGCAGAGGTCTGGTCCTCCAGGCTCTCAATGTCATCGTCCGCGTAGGCGGGGAACACAGAGAACACGACAGCAAGTGAGCATAACAGTGCAAGACCTGTCCGGATCCGTCGCTTTTTGCAGATTTCCATAATCTCGATTCCTTTCTCTGTACGCAGGTGCCTGCCGCTGTCCGGTATCAACAGCGTAAAAAAGCCGGCAACTTGCGAATTACTTATTGTCAGTTCTACCGGGTATCTATTATACTATAAAATGTAGAGTATGGCAAACTCTGTTACGATAAAATTATGAAAAATTTACAAATTCATTACAGATTTGTTCATTCTGACAAAAGAAAAAGCAGTGTCTGGGAAAATATCGGCACATTTGATACAGACCAGGAAAGGGATGGAAGAAGTGGATCGGATAAAGATGATAGGGCTTGATCTGGACGGCACTCTGCTGACGGACAAAAAGGAACTCCTGCCTTATACAAGAGAAGTACTGAGAAAGGCTATTGACCGGGGAATTGTCGTTCTGGTCGCTACAGGGCGCCCGTGGACCGGCATTCCGGAGGAACTGAGAGACTTTCCGGGGATGAGATATGCCCTGACTGCCAACGGGGCGCGGATCATAGACGGGGCTTCAGGAAGAGTGCTTGAGGAGAGACTTCTCCCGCCGGATCTGGCTGTTCAGGCGTTGAAGATCTGTGGGAAATATGACGCCCTTCAGGAAGTGTACTTTGACGGGCAGGGATATGCGGAAGCGGAGAAGATGAAGCATATCGAGCGATATCATAAGAATCCAAACATGTGGGAATATATGAAGAAGACCCGGATCCCCGTGGCGGATGTGACAGATCTTGTGGAGAAGGAAAACAGAGGACTGGATAAAACGCAGGCGCTGTTTGCCGACATGGGCGAGAGGCAGCAGGCGTGGGAAGAGCTGGAGAATGTAGATGGGCTGGCGCTTGTCGGATCTCTGAAGTATAACATAGAGATCAATGCGGCCGGGGTCAACAAGGGGACCGGTCTGGTTGCTCTTGGCAGGATGCTGGGGATACGCAGAGAGGAGATCATGGCCTGCGGGGACGGCGATAATGATACCGTGATGCTCCGCGAGGTTGGATTCGGCGTTGCCATGGCGAATGCAGAGAAGCAGGTGAAAGAGGCTGCGGATTATATTACGGAGAGCAATGACGAGGAAGGCGCGGCGAAAGCCATCGAGAAGTTTGCTCTTGAAGGGGGAAGTTTAAAATGATGGATGCATTAAAAGTAATTATACTGGGAATTGTACAGGGAATCACAGAGTGGCTGCCGATCAGCAGTACCGGTCATCTGATCCTCGTGGAGGATCTGATCCGGCTGGGTGAGAACGACGCATTTATGAATATGTTTAATGTGGTGATCCAGTTCGGTTCGATCCTGGCTGTTATCGTGATTTATTTTCACAAGCTGAATCCATTTTCATCGAGAAAGACGGAAAAGCAGAAGATGATGACGATTCAGCTGTGGGTGAAGGTGATCATCGGCTTTCTTCCGGCTGCGGTCGTGGGGCTGCTGTTTAACGATCTGATCGAAACTCATTTGAATAATTCCTATGTGGTAGCGGCAATGCTGATCCTGTACGGCGTTCTTTTTATCTTAGTGGAGAACCGCAATAAAGAGCGTGAACCGAAGGTGAAGAAGCTATCGGGGCTGTCTATCCCTACCGTGCTTCTTATCGGTGTGTTCCAGATGCTTGCCATGGTGCCGGGAACGTCCAGATCCGGGGCAACAATCGTAGGGGCCCTGCTCCTGGGAGTATCCAGACCCATTGCAACGGAATTTACCTTCTTCCTGGCGATACCGACTATGATCGGTGCCAGTGCTCTGAAGGTTTTTCACTTCGGATTTGATTTTACAGCAAACCAGGCACTGCTTCTTGTGCTGGGGATGGCGGTATCTTTTGGAGTCTCAGTCGTTGCGATCCGCTTCCTGCTGCAGTATATCAGGAAGCATGATTTTAAAGTGTTTGGATACTACAGGATCGTGCTGGGTATTATTGTACTGGCGTATTTTGGAATATCGTCTCTTCTGGCATAGCGGCTGATTAGAATGGAAGGCCCGGTGGAGACGGTGGAAAACGGCGTTAGTATGCTGCGGAGCAGACTACGCCTCAGACTGTATGGTCCGGGTGAAGATTATGCAGACAGCAGAAGGAGAACGACAAGATGAAATATGAAAGAATCCGGAGGGCTGTTTTCCGTGAACGGCCCAACCGGTTTATTGCTTATGGAGAGATTGACGGAAACATGGAGACGATCCATGTGAAAAATACGGGGAGATGTGCGGAGCTTCTGGTTCCCGGAGCGGTGATCTACGTGCAGGAGGCGGACAATCCGGCCCGGAAGACGAAGTGGGACCTGATTGCTGTTGAGAAGGGAGACCGCCTGATCAATATGGATTCTCAGATTCCGAACCGGGTTGTGCAGGAATGGATCGGGGAAGGCGGATTGGGAGAAGGTGTGACTCTGATCAGGCCGGAGACCACTTACGGTAATTCGCGGTTCGACCTGTATGTGGAGGCCGGAGAGAGAAAGATATTTATCGAAGTAAAGGGAGTTACACTGGAGGAAGACGGCGTCTGCCGCTTCCCGGACGCGCCCAGCGAACGGGCAGTGAAGCACATGGAGGAGCTGATCAGTGCACGCGGGGAAGGATATGAGACTTATGTATTCTTCGTGATACAGATGGAAGGAGTACGGTATTTTACACCGAATGTTGATACTCACCCGGCGTTTGCAGACGCTCTGAAGAAGGCGAAGGCGTCGGGGGTGGAGCTGCTGGCCTATGACTGCAGCGTAACGCCGGACAGTATCCGGGTCCGGAATCCGGTGGATGTGGTGCTGGAGAGCCCACGGCTGAGAGAGGCGGCAGGGCCGCTGGTGGAATGGTATCGGAGCAGCAGACGGGATCTTCCCTGGCGGAAGAGGATGAACGCCTACCGGGTATGGATCTCGGAGATCATGCTGCAGCAGACGAGAGTGGAGGCGGTAAAGCCGTATTATGAAAGATTCCTTCGGGAGCTGCCGGATGTGAAGGCCCTGGCGGAAGTCCCGGAGGACCGGCTGCTGAAGCTGTGGGAAGGACTGGGGTATTACAGCCGCGCCAGGAATCTGAAGGAGGCGGCAATCCAGATCATGGAGAAGTACGGCGGGAAATTCCCTGATACCTACGAAGAGATTCTGTCGCTGAAAGGGATCGGCAGTTATACGGCGGGTGCTATCTCATCCTTTGTCTATCATATTCCGAAGGCCGCAGTCGACGGGAATGTGCTGCGTGTGGTGACACGGATACTGGCATATTCCGGCGATATCATGAAAGCTTCTGTGAAGAAGGAGATCGAGAGGCTGGTAGAGGATGTGATCCCGGCAGAATGTCCCGGGGATTTCAATCAGAGCCTGATCGAACTGGGAGCCGTGATCTGCCTGCCCAATGGAGAACCCAGGTGCGCAGAGTGTCCGGTGCGGCAGTTCTGTCTGGCGCGTATCCGGGGAGAGCAGATGAATTATCCGGTCAGGACGAAGGCGAAGGCCCGGAGGAAAGAAGAGCGGACGGTGTTCATTTTCCGTGATGAAAATAAGGTGGCGATCCGGAAGCGGCCGGCTAAGGGACTGCTGGCCGGGCTGTATGAATTCCCAAATGTGGAGGGGCATCTGAGCCAGGATGAGGCGATCCGTTATGGAAATTCTCTGGGGCTTGTTCCGGTGCGGGTGAAGAGACTGGCGGATGCGAAACATATTTTCAGCCATGTGGAGTGGAATATGATCGGATATGAGATCCTGGTGGACGAACTGGAGCGGGAAATGAATCAACTGCCGGGAGATACGAAGACGGAGGAAATGATCTTTGCCGGAAGGGAAGAAATCGAGGAAAAGTATCCTGTTCCATCCGCATTTGCTGTGTATACAGAGTCTGCTCGGTTTTCTTGAAACCGGATTCGTTTTGTGATATACTGGGGGCAGTAACGGGCCGGGAACAGGAGAGTATATTGTATGAACGAAGAAAAAGAATTATCCAGACAGCAGCAGAAATCCAGAGAGACGAAGGAAAAGATCTTTCAGGCTGCCAAGCGCATCCTGCAGAAGAAAGGGTATGAGGAACTCTCGATCAAGAATATCTGTGAGGAAGCAGGCGTATCCAATGGCAGTTTTTACCATCATTTTAAGACGAAGGATGATCTGCTGTCTTATTATATAGAAGATCAGCCAACCATTAATCCGGATCTTCTGGAACTCCCGGAGAACGTTCAGGGGGCGAAGGAAGGAATTATCCAGGTTTATATGAATTATGTGAAATACTGCCGGGAACTTGGAGTGGAATTCATGTCTGGTTACTATGATACGAAGAATCAGGCGCTGAATGCTGCCATCCGGACAGAGAGACCCTATCCTATTGTGACAGTACAGACTTATGTAGAGAAGGCTATGGCAGCAGGTGTTGTCAGTCTGAGGGGCAGTATTGAAGAGTTTACGACAGACATACGGATGATCGTTATCGGAAATGTATTTGAGTGGTGCCTGCGCGGCGGCGATACAGATTTTGAAGGGAACATGAGCCGTTCCCTTGGCAGATATCTGGACAGTACGCTGGTACCGGGCACGAAGTAACAGAGCGGGGATGCATATGCCGGACAGATATGAATTTATAGTTAATCCGAAATCACGCTCCGGTATGGGAAAACTCATATGGGATACTCTGGAACCGGAGCTGAAGAAGCGCAGAGTGGATTATAAGGTATATCCTACAGAACGCAGAAAACATGCGGAGAAGATCGTCGCCGGACTGACGGCTGACGGGGAGAGGCACCGGATCGTGGTTCTGGGAGGAGACGGTACGGTTAATGAGGTGATAAACGGGATTCGTTTCCCGGACAAGGTTGTTCTGGGCTATATTCCCATCGGATCCAGCAATGATTTCGCAAGAGGTCTGAAGATACCATCGGATCCGCTGGAAGCTCTGGAGATCGTGCTGAATCCCCGGAGAGTCATGGGGATAGATATAGGAAGCATATCCAGAAAAGGCGGGACAAGGCGCTTCGCAGTCAGTGCCGGGATCGGCTTTGACGCGGCGGTCTGTCATGAAGTATGTGTCAGCTGGTGGAAGAAGATCCTGAACAGAATCGGACTAGGGAAGCTGAGCTACGCGGTAGTGGCCCTGGACAGGCTGAAGAAGGACCGGCCGGCAGAAATGCATATCACTCTGGATGGAGGGATAGAGCAGATATTTGAGAATACTTATTTTGCCGCTTTTATGAATCTCCCGTTTGAAGGAGGCGGATTCCGGTTCTGTCCGGACGCTTCGCCGGAGGACAGCGTTCTGGATATTGTGATTCTCTCCGGCGTGTCCAGGCTGAAGGCCCTGTTCCTTCTGCCTACGGCTTTCACAGGAAAACATGTCCTGTTCCGGGGAGTCACGATCCTGCGGTGCAGGAAAGCGGAGGTGGAGATGGACAGGCCGATGATGATCCACACGGACGGTGAACCGCTGTTCCTGCGGCGTCAAATCAGAGTGGGACTTATGGAAGAAAAACTGAAGGTAATTGTCGGATAAACACGGAAAGGAGAGATGATATGTATCTTTTCATTCTGATCTGTATCGTATGTATGATCATGATAGTGGTATTTCTGACCGCGCCCCGGCTGACCGGGCGGAAGCGGGTGCTGCCCTTTGTCGGAGTGAAATGGGCACACCGGGGACTGCATGATATGAGGAAAAATATACCGGAGAATTCGATGGCGTCATTCCGCGCTGCATTGAAAGCGGGGTACGGGATCGAGCTGGATGTACATCTCTCTAAGGATGGAAAACTGGTCGTATTCCATGATGATACATTTGACCGTGTATGCAGAGTCAGGGGAGTGGTGGAACAGACAGACTACAGTACTATGAAGGAATACCGTCTGAATGGGACGGAGGAGCGGATACCACTTCTTTCAGATGTGCTCCGGTATGTGAAAGGTCGGGTGCCTCTGCTCATAGAAGTCAAGCTTCCGACGGCAGATACGAAGATATGCCGCAGGCTTGCAGATGAGCTCGCAGATTATAAGGGCAGATATATGATCCAGTCCTTCAACAGTCTGGTGCTCCGCTGGCTGAAGAAGCATAAGAGGGAGATCCCCCGGGGCCAGCTCTCCTCAAATCTCACCGCCAGTGATGAAAATCCGCATTATCTTCTTCGATTCTGCGTAAAATATTTACTGAGTAACTTTCTGGGAAGACCTGACTTTATCTCCTATAAATGGGCGGACCGGAGAACCCCGGGATTCTGGCTGAACCGTGTCATATTCCGGGCTCCGTCGGCGGTATGGACGCTCCATGGAAAGCAGGCGGTCCGGGAGGCGCAGCAGAAGTTCGATATGTATATTTTCGAACTTGAATGACCGGGGAATACATGCCCCCTTTTGCCTCTTGTGTCAAATCAAAAGAAAATCAAAAGATTTGTTAACCTTTTATGAAGGTGGTTGTTGCAGGTCGTTTATCGTGCTATAATCAGGGCAAATTTAAATAAGGGTCCTGATTTGGCGTACAGAATTATGTGACAGCAGAGAGGATCCGAAAAAAGGAGCATATCAGAATATGAAGTGGAAAACGAAATTCACTGAACTGATAAAGAAGTATAAACATGCATGGGTGTTTTTATATATCCTTGTTTATATGCCGTGGTTTCTTTACCTGGAGAAGCATGTGACAACCCAATATTATGTGATCCAGACCAGACTGGATGAGTATATTCCGTTTATAGAATATTTTATCGTTCCCTATCTGCTCTGGTTTGTGTTTATCGCAGCAGCCTTCCTGTACTTTTTCTTTACGGATGTGCCTGCGTTTTACAAGATGGCGAAGTTCATGTTCACCGGAATGACGGTATTTCTTATTATTGCCAGTATCTTTCCGAACGGCCAGGATCTCAGGCCGGTGGTGTTCGAGAGAGATAACATCTTCGTGGATATGGTCAGGATGCTCTACCGGGCGGATACATGCACCAATGTATTCCCAAGCCTTCATGTATTTAATTCGCTGAGTGTCTGTGTAGCGGTATATGAAAGCAAAGGGCTGAAGAAGCACAGAGCGGTATGTGCGGGAGCCTATATACTGGCGGCTCTGATCATACTGGCGACCATGTTCCTGAAGCAGCATTCCATCCTGGATGTATTTGGAGCATTCTTCATGGCTTATGTCATCTATCAGTTCGTTTATGCGCCGGAGAAAAAGAAGATTCCCGGATATGCGAAGCAGAAACAGACGGCGTTCGGGAACAAACAGCCGGCACAGAGATAACGGTATTTTTGTAAACCAGGGACCCCTTTCCGACAGATATGGGAAAGGGGTCCTTTTTATCAGAGAAAATGTGGAAAACTTCGGACTCTGGTGGTATAATAGCTCCTATATGGCGCTTCGCGCCGGTCTGAACGAGTGAATTAGGAGGAATACGGAAATATGAAGAAAATTATGCTTACAGGCGACCGACCGACAGGAAGACTGCATCTTGGACATTATGTGGGCTCTCTGAAACGGCGTGTGGAGCTTCAGAATACAGGAGACTTTGATGAGATTTATATCATGATCGCTGATGCGCAGGCACTGACTGACAATGCTGACAACCCGGAGAAAGTACGTCAGAATATTATCGAGGTGGCGCTTGACTATCTTGCCTGCGGACTGGATCCGGAGAAATCCACGATACTTATCCAGTCACAGATCCCGGAGCTCTGTGAGCTGTCCTTTTACTATATGAACCTTGTTACCGTATCCAGACTTCAGAGAAATCCTACGGTGAAATCTGAGATCCAGATGAGGAACTTTGAGGCAAGCATACCGGTGGGATTCTTTACTTATCCCATCAGCCAGGCAGCGGATATTACTGCATTTAAGGCTACAGTGGTGCCTGTAGGCGAGGATCAGATGCCTATGCTGGAGCAGACGAAGGAGATCGTCCACAAGTTTAATTCTGTTTATGGAGAGACTCTGGTGGAACCGAAGATCCTTCTTCCGGAAAATGAGGCCTGCATGAGGCTGCCGGGCACAGACGGCAAGGCAAAGATGAGCAAATCTCTCGGCAACTGCATCTATCTGTCAGAAGAACCGGAAGACATCAAGAAGAAGGTGTTCAGCATGTTTACCGATCCGAACCATATCCGGATCGAGGATCCGGGCAGCCTGGAGGGCAATACGGTATTTACTTATCTGGACGCATTCTGCAGACCGGAGTATTTCCCGGAGTTCCTGCCGGAGTATGCCAGCCTGGATGAGCTGAAAGAGCACTATCAGAGAGGCGGACTTGGGGATATGAAGGTGAAGCGCTTCCTCAACAATGTGCTTCAGGCAGAGCTGGAGCCGATCCGGAACAGAAGGAAAGAGTTCCAGAAGGACATCCCTGCTGTATATGAGATCTTGAGAAAGGGCAGTGAGAAAGCAGAAAAAGTTGCGGCTCAGACCCTTCATGATGTGAAAGACGCTATGAAGATCAATTATTTCGACGATCAGGAACTGATCAGGAGCCAGGCAGAGAAGTTTGCAGACTGACCAGAAGCTAACCAATCGTGAGACGGAAGATCAATAAGAAAAAACGATGAAGATAAAAAAGCCCGTTGCGAAAAGAAAATCTGCACCGGGTTTTTTTATCTTCTTTCATTTCCATTTGTCTCCATAGGGATTCCCCAGAACCTTACCATTGAACAATAAAAAAGGAGTTTCTTTAGAAACTCCTTTCAGTACGTGCGATAGAAGATTCGAACTCCCGACCTTCTGGTCCGTAGCCAGACGCTCTATCCAGCTGAGCTAATCGCACATCTTAGCTGTTTCGCTCACAGCAAAATATATTATATTCTGCTTTCCCCATTCTGTCAAGAGATTTTCAAAAAAATTTGAAAATTTCTGTAACTGTTCAGCCCCATCTCAGTATCCAGCCATAAACGAGCTGTGTTGCCACGAAGGCCCGTAGTGGAGCGCCGGCATTTAGGCCGCGTCCTTTGCGGCCTTATGTGTCCGCTGCGCTCCACTCCGAGCGAAAGCGTGGCCGCCGGGGTAACACAGCTCGTTTATGGCGGACATCTGAGGATAGCTAAACAATAACTTCGAAAGTTTTTGTAGAAGTCTATTGACAGAGATAGAAACATAGTGTACTATCTAACTATGTCACTGGAACGGATGAATGCAGTAGACACAGGAGGGTTGATATGGAATATAACACAGGGACGCCCATTTACCTGCAGGTTATTCATGAACTGAAGAAGAAGATGGTAAAAGGGGAGCTAAAGCCGGGAGAGAAGATGCCGTCCAACAGAGACCTGGCGGTACTCTACAAGGTGAATCAGAATACAGCGGCCAGGATATACCGGGAGATGGAGACCAGAGGATATTGTTTTACAAAGAGGGGAATCGGCACATTTGTGTCGGAGGAGGAAGAGATGTTTGAGAATCTGAAGAAAGAAATGGCGGGAGAACTGTTGAGAAACTTTATTCATGAGATGGAGGATCTTGGATATCAGAAGGACGACATCATCTCACAGATCGAAGATTATAAGGAGGAGCAGAAATGATACTGGAATGCAGGAATCTGACGAAGACATACAGAGGGAAGAAAGCGGTGGCGGATCTGTCGCTGTCTCTGGATACAGGGAAGATCTATGGACTGCTTGGCGAGAACGGCAGCGGGAAGACTACACTGATGAAGATGATTGCCGGCCTGGCGAAGCCGGCGGAGGGAGAGATCCTGTATCACGGACACCCGCTGGAGTACAGAGACAAGGCACATATCGCATATATGTCTACAGAGCCCTTTTACTATGACTATATGAAGGTCTCTGATGTAGGAAGATATTACGAAGATTTCTTCGAGGATTTTGACATGAAGTATTTCCAGGATCTGATCGGGAAGTTCGGGCTTGAGGAAGGCATGAAGGCAAAAGACATGTCTACCGGTATGAGCGCCAAGCTCAAGATCGCAGCCACGCTGGCGAGAGAATCAGAGCTGTGTATGCTGGATGAGCCTCTTAACGGTGTGGATTATAAGGCAAGGGAAGAGATCATCGCGCTCATCCTGGAAGAGGCGGACGACAAGAGGACATTTTTGCTCTCCACGCATCTGATCGATGAGATCGAGAGCTTCGTGGAGAAAGCCTTCTTTATCAAGAACGGCGAGCTGATCAAAGAGATGGATCTGGAGGCGGAGCGGATGGCGAGCGGCCGTTCGCTGACAGATGTGTACATGGATATTATGTGACGGGAGGAAGAGAAAGATGGGAAAACTGATCAAATACGAATGGAGAAAACAGAGAACAACAAGAATGGTAATCCTGATCTCGCTTCTGGTGGGACTGATTGCTTTCCTGTGGGGGATGCTGTTTAAAAAAGACGTCTTCGCAGCAATGGTACTGCTTGTGATGTTTTCGGTTTCGCTTCTGGTCCTGCTTTACACGGGAATCGAGAGCATTCTGATCCTCAGCCGGGATCTGAGAACGAAGCAGAGTTATATGCTCTGGATGGTCCCCAGGTCTGTATGGGAGATTGTTGGAGCAAAGTTTATCTCCGCCATCCTGCAGATGCTGTTTTCATTTGCTGCTTTTTTCGCAGCGGGTTGTGTCTGCGGAGCAGCGCTGCTGTATTATTCCGACGGGATGCGGGCGGTCATCGAATCGGTCCAGATCATTGTGAAAAACTTTTTTGAGGGCGGCAATCTGGTAAATATCTTCTGGTTTGTGATCACTTTTGTAATTGCATGGATCGAGATCATCATGATCGGTTTCCTGGCAGTGATCATATCCAGAACCGTGCTTCTTAATTCCAGATTTGCGGGATTGTTTTCACTGGTCCTGTTCTTTGTGATCAACTGGCTCGTAGAGCGGGGATACAGTCTGATCCATGCGATCCCCCTTCTTCAGAATGCGGGAAATCTGGGGATCTGGAATATATGGGACTGTGTGTATTATCTTCTTATCAGCGCCGTCCTGTTCCTGGCCACGGGCTGGCTGGCGGACAGAAAGCTCAGTGTGTAAAGGATGCGGAAAATGCCGGAGCCGGCGGATTTCTAGTTTCTGATGATTCTTGGAAAAGTGACATATTTCGGGAAAGTGTTATATTGTCTGTCCCCGGGATAAAATTTACACTAAGAGGCAAGAAACAGAGAATAAGGAAGAAAGAGGATAGATATGCTGAGACATGCTTATCTGATCATCGCGCATGGGAACTGGGATCAGCTGGCCCTGCTTTTAAGGCTGCTGGATGCGCCCAACAATACAATTTATATACATATTGACAGAAAGGCGGAGTATGTGCCGCGGAAGAAGCTGGAGAGGGCGGCTGCTCTGTCCCAGGTCTATATTTATCAGCAGTATAAAGTATACTGGGGGAGTTACGAACTGGTCCAGACAGAGCTGTTCCTGTTTGAGAAGGCTTATCGGCAGGGATATGACTATTATCATCTTCTGTCAGGGGCAGATCTGCCGATCAAAAACCTCAGTTATATTGAGGAATTTTTTGAAAAAAATAAAGGGTATGAATTTGTACATTATGATACGGATGAAAGGCTGATACGGGACCGGGAAATCGGGCGGCGGACCCGTCTGTATCATTTTCTTCAGAATTACAGAAGACGCTACAGAACAAAGGCACTGAACAGCTGTTTCACATTTGGCGAGCGGATCCTGCTGGCGGCTCAGCTGGCGGCCCGCGTAGACCGGACGAAAAAGTACCCGGGATTCCAGATCCGGTATGGCTCACAGTGGGTCAGTATTACCGACGAACTGGTGAGTTACATCCTGGGGAAAAAGGAGCTGATCCGCAGTGTCTTTATGTATACGAACTGTGCGGATGAGCTGTTTATCCAGTCTCTGGTGTATAACTCCAGATTCAGGGACAGGCTGTATGACAGGAACTATGATGATGACGTGCGCGGCAATATGCGGCTGATCGATATGAAGGCCAGAGGGAAGAACGGGAATCCATACACATGGAGAGATTCCGACTGGGAGGAGATCAGAGACAGTGAGTGCCTGTTTGCCAGAAAATTTGACTGGAACACAGATCAGGAAATCATTGAACGGATAAGAAGATATGTATCAGAATAGTAAAGATAAGGAGAGCAGTGGGGAACGGTATGGATAAAGTAAAAAGATTTATAGAGTGTCTGATCCCTGTTACGGCATGCAATCTGAAATGCAGTTACTGTTATGTGATCCAGAGGCATAACCGGAAAGGAAGGATGGCGGAGTTGAAATATTCTCCGGAACAGATAGGAAGAGCGCTTCGTCAGGAAAGGTGGGGCGGCGTCTGCTATTTCAGCATATGTGGTTCAGGTGAGACGACGCTGCAGAAGGGGCTGGAGGATATCGTATATCAGATCCTGCTGCAGGGACATTATGTAAATATTACTACGAATGGCACAGTGACCGGGCGGATCAGAGCCATTCTGGACCGGGCGGCTCCGTTTACAGAGCGGCTCCATTTTGCTTTTTCCTTTCATTATCTGGAATTGAAGCAGAGGAATCTTGTGGATACATTCTTTGAAAATATCGAGCTGGTCAGAAATACCGGGGCTTCCTTCATGGTGCAGTTTAATCTGTGTGATGAATATATTCCTTATCTGGAAGAAATAAAGGAGCTGTGTGTCCGGCATACAGGGGCTATGCCTCAGATTGCCGCCACCAGGAAGGAAGAGGAGGGGCTTAAGAAGATCGAGCTTCTGACCTCCCGCAGTGAAAAGGAGTACAGAAGGCTGGGAGAGGAGTTTGACTCTCCCCTGTTCGGTTTTACGATGAAGAACTTCAATGTAAAGCGAAAGGAATTCTGTTATGCGGGTGACTGGACCGCCATACTGGATCTGTCTACCGGGATCATGCGCAGGTGCTACAGCTCCTATCTGTATCAGGACATATTTAAGGATCCGGAGGAGAAGATCCGGTTCCTGGCAATGGGAAACTGCTGCGGAAGTCCCTTCTGTATGAACTCCAGTCATTTCATGTCTCTGGGAGTGATCCCTTCTCTGGAGACACCGTCCTATGCGGAGCTGAGAGACAGGCCGGAGGCAGGATGGTACACATCCGGGATGAAAAGATTTCTGTCCTCGAAGCTGGGGGAGAGCAGCGAGGAATACAGTCCGGCGCAGAAAAGGATCAGCAATCTTGCGGGGGTGGCAGACGGAGCGATCCGGAACGTATACGGGATATATAAAAAGATAAGACACAGGTAAGAACAGTAAAGGACTGCGATGGCAATGAATATCAGGAGAATATTTCCAATGGAAATGAATCTGGTCTTCCGGAATCCGGGAGACTTTCTCTTTCAGAGAAAATATGTGGCAGAGAGGAGCACAGAACAGAGGCGGTGTTTCTTCCTTGACGCGGCCTCTTACGATAACCTGGGGGATCAGGCTATCGCACTGGCGATGGAATGGTTCCTGCGGGATATACTGGGCAGGGAAAATGTGACAGTGATCAACGAGAACGACGTGTTGAGGTACATCCGGTCATTAAGGAAGCAGATCCGGCCGGGGGATGTGATCGTGCTGAGCGGAGGCGGAAATATGGGGGATCTGTATCCCCGCTATGAGGCTGTGCGCAGGAGGATCATCCGTACATTTCCGGATAACAGGATCATCATCTTTCCTCAGACCATTGATTATTCTAACGATGATTACGGACGGAACGAGCGAAAGAGAGCCATGTGTACATACGGCCGTCATTCCCGTCTTCTCGTCTGCGCCAGGGAGGAGAGAAGCTTATGCCAGATGCAGAAGCTGTTCCGGGAAGTGATCCTTGTGCCGGATATTGTATTTTATCTGGCGGGAAGGATTTCCTGCGGGGACGTACAGCCCCTGTATGACTGCGGGATCTGTATTCGGGACGACCGGGAATCTGCCCTTGATGATGCGACGAAAGGAAAGCTCCAGCAGATGGCTTCCGAAGGCGGAAAGAACTGGGTACTGACTACCATGGCAGAGGAAGGCGCTGTCTGTCTGGACTTCGATCAGAGATATCGGGAAGTATCCCGGAAGATCCGGGAGTTTGCCCGGTGCCGTTGCGTTATAACGGACCGGCTGCACGGGATGATCTTCAGTGTGATTGCCGGGGTTCCGTGCATTGCCATAGATAACCGCAATCACAAGGTGTCGGACGTGTATCATATGTGTGAAGAAATCTGCAGGAATGTCCGTCTCATATCAGAATGCGGGCCGGATATGATACCGGGTCTGGAACAATTTGTGCGCGTGGCAGAAAAGCAGGAAAGCAGCCTGCCGGATACGGAAGCGCTGTACAGAAAACTGGCCGGCAAGATAAAAGAAGGAACAGGGAATTTGTAAAGTGGGAAACAGTGTGTTACAGGAACGTATAAAAATCCTGGTGATCAATACAGTGGGTCTGAACCGGAATGGGATCACGCAGGTAATATTTGACTATTATTCAAGATTCGATATGAGAAAATATGACGTCTGTGTGGGATCCGGCGAGCAGGACAGTGAAGAAGTCCGGCAGATGTTCCGGGACGCGGGGATAAAGGTCCGTCTTCTGCCATCGAGGAGACAGAAGACGGCGGGATATGTTTTGGTCCTGTACCGGCTAATGGCGCGGGAGAAGTATGATATCATCCATGTCCATGGGAACAGCGCCACCATGGCCATGGAGCTGATGGCGGCCCGGGCGGCGGGGTGCCCTGTCAGGATAGCCCATGTGCATAATTCTACCTGCGATGCCAGGCGTGCCGACCGGCTCATGCGACCTGCTTTTTACCGAAGCTATACAGACGCATATGCCTGCGGGCAGATGGCCGGGGAGTGGATGTATGGAGGAAGAAACTTCAGGACAGTGAAGAATGGAAGGAGCATCCGGAAGTTTTCCTATGACCCGGCAGTGCGCCTCCGGATGCGGGAGAAATGCGGACTTGGGCCGGATACCCTCGCAGTGGGACATGTGGGAAACTTCAATGAACAGAAAAATCATCCCTTTCTGCTCCGGGTTTTCCAGAAGATCCGGGAGAGACAGCCGGATGCGAAACTTTTCCTCGCCGGGTACGGGCATTGCGAAGGGAGTGTGCGGGCGCTTGTGAAGGAGCTGGAACTGGAGGACGGAGTTGTATTCCTGGGACTGACAGACCATATCCAGGATCTGCTGCAGGCCATGGATGTGATGGTGCTGCCATCCAGACACGAAGGGCTTCCCCTTGTTGCTGTGGAATGGCAGATGGCGGCGCTGCCCTGTGTACTGTCCGATGCGATCACGGAAGAATGTGCTTTCACAGATCTGGTCCGTTTCCTTTCCCTGGACGAAAGATATGAGAAATGGGCGGATACCGTACTGGAAATGAGGCACAGAGACCGGGCGCGGGATGCGCTGCTGGCCGAGGAGCTGGCAGGCAGAAACGGCTATGATATAGAGAAAGATGCTGCATGGCTGATGGCGGAGTTTGACCGCAGGACGGGAAGAATACTTCACTGCTCACCGAATCCGTGACCGTGGAAACATTTTTCTTCGAAAAATGACATGTTTTAGGGAATTGTGATATTGTCCGGTCCCGGGATGAAAATTATACTGGCTGAAAGAGACCAGGATAAAAGATTCAATTCAAGATAGAAGATTCAATATCTCAGGTGTCGATACCAATGGCGCCAGTATACAGGAAAAGTCCGGCGGAAAATTCTGCTTCTCATCATGCCGGCAGGCTGCCCAAGGCAGTGAAAAATGAGCCCCCCCTGTACACTGGCGCCTGGTGTTGTACATAAATAGATCCTAAAACTAAGAAAATGGAGGCGAGGAAATTGAGAAG
>DXCZ01000118.1 GCA_019115765.1 Candidatus Mediterraneibacter stercoripullorum
ACTGAATTAGTATGCTAACGCAATAATATCACATTTGCCAAACCAGAACAAGCGTTCTCCAAAAAACAAAAAAGGACAATTCATCCCGCCACCTCAGAGGAAGGGGAATTCTTGTCCACACTTTTGTTAAACTCGATCAGCCTGATATGTGGATCCTCTTCTGCCAATAAACATAATATGCCTCCACAATTATTCAACTTCACTTTACTAAAGTTAACTTGAGTAAATCTCAAAAATAATTATGGAGGCATAAATGATATTTTTCAAGCCACAGCGGAGCATTTTCAGGCATATCCCTCGGCCTTCATCCTCTTCCCCGTCTCAACATAGGCGTCGCTGCTCCTGTACAGGTTCCGCCGCTCTTCATCCGTAAGCATCCGCTTTACTTTCGCAGGACTTCCTACTGCCAGGCTGCCGTCCGGGATCACCTGCCCTTCCAGGACCAGGCTCCCGGCGCCGATCAGACATTCCTTTCCGATCTTCGCCCCGTTCAGGATGACAGAACCCATCCCGATGAGAGAACCGTCCCCGACAGTGCAGCCATGGATGACTGCATTGTGGCCTACCGTCACATGATCTCCGATCACCGCCGGAAATCCATGGTCCGCGTGAACCGTACAGTTGTCCTGGATATTACTGCATTTTCCCACAAGGATCCTCTCGTCATCCCCGCGGAGGACCGCATGGAAGAGGATGGTGGAGTCCTCGCCTATGGAGACGTCCCCCAGCACCACCGCCTCTTTCGCCACACAGGCGGAAGCGGCGATGCGGGGGCGGGAATCTGCGAAGGATCTGCAGGGCTCAGATACATTGCCCATATGGTCCCCGACCTGCATTTTATCTTCCGTTTTCTTCTCCATAAGCGATCCTCCATCCTTTATGATTCCATCTCTTACTTTCGTTTCAGTACGACCACAGCCTCGTAAGGCTTCAGTTCTGTCTCCACCTCATCTTTGTAGTTATGGACCAGCATTTCCCCGTCTTTCCACTCATCCAGAAGCGGGCATGCCGCCGGTGTGCCTGTAAAGTTTGCGCAGACCAGCATTCTGCTGCCATCATTTTCACGAACATAGGCGAACACCTGCTCATCCTCCTCCATGAGAAGTTCAAAGGCGCCATCCACAAATACCGGATATTCTTTCCGCAAATGCACAAGCGTCCGATACCAGCTGAATACAGAATCCGGATCCTGCCGCTGGGCCTCTGCGTTGATCTCCCTGTAGTTGGGATTGATCTCGATCCACGGAGTTCCGGTGGTAAAGCCGGCATTCTCCCTGCTGCTCCACTGCATGGGGGTACGGGCATTGTCACGGCTCTTTGCGTAGATGGACTTCATTACATCTTCCGGATCATATCCGGCTTCCACACGCTCTTTATACATGTTCAGCGTCTCGATATCCCGATAGTGGGAAATATCCGCGAACTTCACATTGGTCATGCCAAGCTCTTCTCCCTGATAAATATAGGGAGTGCCCTGCATTCCGTGAAATACTGCGGAAAGCATCTTGGCGGATTCCACTCTGTATTTTCCGTCGTCGCCCCAGTGGGAGACAATCCTCGGGAGATCATGATTGTCCATGAAGAGACTGTTCCATCCTTTTCCACAGAGCTCATTCTGCCATTTTGCCATACATTTCTTCAGCTTTACAAAGGGCAGAGGCGCCAGATCCCACTTTTCTTTTCCCGGCTGCTGGTCCAGCATCATATGTTCGAACTGGAACACCATGGAGAACTCGCTTCCGTCAGGATTGCTGTAAAGCTGAGCGTTCTCTGTATTGGCTCCCCATGCCTCTCCTACAGTGATCAGGTCCCCCTTCTGGAAGGTCTCTCGGCTCATCTCCTGAAGGAACTCATGGAGTCTTGGACCGTTGTTGGTAATCTTCTTGTCCGGCTCTTTGGCGATCTGATCGATCACATCCAGACGGAAACCGCCCACTCCCTTGTCCATCCACCAGAGGATCATGTCGTAGATCTCTCTGCGGACCTTCGGATTCTCCCAGTTCAGATCCGGCTGTTTTACGGAAAACTGATGGAAATAATACTGCTGCAGCTCCGGCACCCACTCCCAGGCAGAACCGCCGAAGGAAGCTCTCATGTCATTGGGATACTCTCCTTCCACACCGTCTCTCCAGACGTAATAGTCATGATACGGATTATCTTTGCTCTTCTTCGCCTCCAGAAACCATCTGTGCTCATCTGAAGTATGATTCAGCACCAGGTCCATGATGATCCGGATATTCTTTTCTTTTGCTTTTGCGATCAGCTCCTCCATATCATCCAGGGTGCCGAACATGGGGTCGATATCCTGATAATCCGAAATATCATACCCGTTGTCATCCTGAGGCGACCGGTAGACCGGCGAGAGCCAGACCGCATCGATTCCCAGATCCGCCAGATAGTCCAGACGGCTGATGATCCCCCGGATATCACCGATGCCGTCCCCGTTTGAATCCTGAAAGCTACGCGGGTAGATCTGATATACTACTGCGTTTTTCCACCATGGCTGTTTTCTCTGTTCTGTCATATGTCATATCCTCCTTATTAAAGTGCCGTTTTTCTCAAGGATTCCATTATGGAACCTGCGTGCAAATAAGATTTCTCCATCTCCCTTTACCGGCTCATCTGCATCCGAACAGTTCAGAAGGATTTCAATTTTATTCCCTTCACTGTCCAATTTGATATATTCCACAAAACGCCCGTTTGTATAATGATCCGGAAAATGGAAATGGAGACTGCGGAATGTCTCTTCTGACTTCCTGAGGGCGATCAGCTTTTTCATCTGTCGGATCCGCTCCTGATTTTCCTCTGAATGAATCTCGTCCCACGGCATACATCTGCGGCAGTCCGGATCAAATCCGCCTTCCATGGCAATCTCTGTCCCATAATAGATACAGGGGCTGCCGGGCAGGGTAAAGAGCACGGCAAGCTGCTGATAAAACCGGTCCAGATCATGGAAACGGTTCATGAGCCGTTCTGTATCGTGGGAATCAAGAAGATTAAACAATACATTATTGCACTGCTGCATATACATGGTATAACAGCGGTTCACCATGTACTCAAATTCCTCTTTTCCCATGGAACGGTCCAGGAAGAAGTCATAAATGCCGCTCATAAGCGGATAGTTCATGACCGAATCATATTCGTCTCCTGCAAGCCACTGACTGGCGTCGTGCCAGATTTCTCCCAGAAGGTAGATATCCGGTTTGATCTTTTTCAGATGTTCCCGTATTCTTTTCAGAAAATGATGAGATACTTCATTTCCCACATCAAACCGGATCCCATCGATATCG
The DNA here is from genome assembly GCA_019115765.1 of Candidatus Mediterraneibacter stercoripullorum. Taxonomy (GTDB): domain Bacteria; phylum Bacillota; class Clostridia; order Lachnospirales; family Lachnospiraceae; genus Mediterraneibacter; species Mediterraneibacter stercoripullorum. The sequence continues at coordinate 3,291 of DXCZ01000118.1, forward strand.
TATTTCCGGATCCACCCTTCACATATCCCGCAGAAATAGCGGATCACCTCTTCATTATTCGTATTGAGCTTCGGCATCCCCTCGGCGAATGCAAAGGAATAAAATCTGCCGTCTCTTGTCGAGCCCTTTTTGTTTATCCCGGACCAGTCATTGACCATGAACCAATCGGCATATTTCGAGTCCTGCCCCTTCTCCTTTACATCCAGCCAGGGCCCGAACTTTCTCCCGCTGTGATTGAACACAGCGTCCATCATAACGCGGATCCCCCGTTCATGAGCTTCAGATACAAGCTGTTTCATAACTTTATCGTCCCCGAACTCCGGATCGATCCTGGTGTAATCCTTTGTATCGTATTTATGGACTGTCTCAGCCTCCATGACCGGGTTCAGATAAATGCCTGTGATGCCCAGATCCTGCAGATAGGGAAGCTTCTGGCGGATTCCCTCCAGATTTCCGCCGTATTTCTCCATGTTTGTGACCGGGCCTGTCTGCCACGGCAGGATGTAGGGCAGGTTCTTCTCGGGCGTGCCGTTGCAGAACCTGTCCGGAAAGATCTGGTACCACACTGTTCTGTTCACCCAGTCCGGCGTCCGGTTCACATCTGCCGGATTCATCCAGGGAACAATGAAATACTGGAACAGGCGTCCCTCCATATTCACCTGCTCCTCTGTAAGGAAGCCATCCTCAAAGTAATACCAGACTTCATCATCAGTATGGAGTTCGAAATAATATTTGCACCGTTTATAAGGCGGAGTAAGAGTCGTTGTCCACCAGAGCTGATGAGGAAGTCTCTTTTTATAAATGATCTCTTCTCTTGTGCCTGTCCACTTCTCATTTCCGCCAAGGATTCCCGCCTTGAATGGATCTCCGTGATGGATAAAGACCTGCTTCACATCATAGCCTGTCTTCAGGTTGATCACCAGTCTGTTCTCGTCAAGTGCATAACTCATCTGCTCTGAAGTTTTGTGATATACTGCTGCGAATTCCATTTTGTCCTCCTTCCGCTGCCTCTACTGAATGTTCTGCTGTGTTCCTTTTTCCAGGATCTCATATACACGGAGCATCTCTCCCACGCTCCACGCCTGAGCGAAGCATCCTTTGGAAGATACCGGATTTTCCCCGTCGTAGATCTCCGGGAGCTGTCCGATGCATCCCTCCCGCATGGCGCTCTCCATAACCTCAAGCTGTACTTTTACATATTCTTCCGCCTCCGGACTATATCCGTTCACTTTCAGAAACGCCAGATAATAGGCTCCGAGAGGGAATACCCACACCGTTCCCTGATGATAGGCCAGATCTCTTTTCAGCACTTCTCCCCCATAGAAAGGCTGGAACTGAGGATCTTCCTTTTCCAGAGTTCTAAGTCCATATGGCGTATAAAGCTTTTCAAATACGGTATCCACGATCTGCCGTTCTTTCTCCGGTTCCAGCATTGTAAATGGCATGGATACGGCCCAGATCTGATTGCACCTGATCTGTGTGTCCGCCGGCGTTCCGGATACCACGTCTTTCAGACAGTGCTTCTCGTCCATCCAGAACGCACTGGCAAATGACTCCTTCACTTTCTGTGCCAGTTTCTCATACTCTGCGCTGTCCTCTCCGATAAACGTTGAGAACACTGCCATGATGCGCAGGGCATTATACCAGTATGCATTGATCTCGACCGGTTTGCCATGTCGTGGTGTGGGAAGGATCTCCCCCACCCGTACGTCCATCCATGTGACCTGGTCCAGCTCCTCTCCTGCCATGATCAGGCCATCATCATCCATATGGATCCCATATCCCGTTCCATCCCGGTAGCTGGCGACGATCTTCTCCATGACCGGATACATCTCCTGTACCACCTCCCGGTCTTCCGTTGCCTGATAATAGAGCCATACGCCATTGATAAAGAGCAGAGCCGCATCTGCCGTGTTATACATCGGTTCCTTTCCGCCTTCCGGGAACAGATTCGGCATCAGTCCATCCTTCTCGTACCTCGCAAATGTACGAAGGATCGATCTCGCTTCGTCATAGCGGCGGGTGGCAATGCATACGCCGGGCAGGGCGATCATCGTATCTCTTCCCCAGTCCTCGAAGAACGGAAAACCTGCGAGTATCGTCTCTCCTCCTGTGGATTCCCGCTTCGCAATGAACTGGGAGGCGCTTTTCGCCAGGAATCCTGCCATGTCGGAGGAATACCCTGCCTGTTCCTCCAGATTCCTGCGGTATGCCTTCTGCTCCCTGATCAATGATTCTGCCATTTCACCGATCTCTTCTCCGGATTGTTGTATCTGCATCTTTCCTGATGGTTCTGTTCCGCGGCCTTCTGTCCGCACAGAGATATCCTTCTCTCCTGCAGTACCTTCCGGCATGGAAAAAATCAGCGATAATTTTCCGCTCTTTCCGGCAGGCACGGCTCTGCTGAACCGTATCCCGGCCTTTGCGCTCCCGCTGCTCACCCTGCCGTCACATTCATCATAGCTGTAATAGCAGGTCTCTTCTGTCTCAGGAATGATTTCCTGCTCTCCGTCTGTCAGATAAGACAGGCACAGTTCGCTGCTTCGGATAACGCCGCCGTCCCACTCAAATGTCTGGTCTTCCGCCAGATCATTTCCCTTGGGAACAAACTGACAGAATGGGGTAACCGAAAGCCGCACGTCTCTTCCGGACCGGTTGCGGATCCGGTAAACAACAGCCACCGTATTCTCCCCCTGCCGCATTGCCGCTTCCTTCTCGATCTCCACGCCGTCTGCCAGGAAACGCCAGACCGGCGTATCCTCATAGGAGAATTCTGCCAGATTCCGGAAGCCTTCTTCCCTGCTGCCGTCTGCGAACTCCTGGGAAGAGAGGGGATACATCCTCTCACCTGCCTGAAGGACTTCCGAAAGCCGATGTATCATATTCACTCTGTTGTTCGGTGCATGGGTGCACCCCATAAAAAAAGCATGGTCATTTCTTGCCGCCGAGCCGATCATTGTCAGAGATGAAAATCCTCCCAGCCCGTTTGTCATCAGAAAACAGTTTTCCTGCCCTCTCTCAAATGTCTTCCAGTCCTGCTTCCCGTAAACCCACTTCATACTGCTTTTCTCCTTTCGCTCCTCTGTTAATTCTCTATGCTGTCTCACCGGCTTCCTCTGCCATCCCAAGTATCAGCACGCTCTGTCCCGGCACTTTCACAGGATTACCTGCCGGACAGTTCTTCTGCCACAGCCAGCTGTCCGAGCCGTCCGCCAGGATCTCCCACGCCTCTTCGTCTCCGGACGGGCAGGCCCACTCCTCTTTCGTACTGTTATAGATCACCATAAGTTCCTTCCATCTGGACGTGATCTCTGCGGACTGATTGTGCACACGGAACTGTACGATCCCTTTTTCCTTCCGCACAGAATATATCCTTTCACACGCTTTTGCCGACTTGTCGCAAAGCCCGGGAAGCTGTTTGCGCAGAGCGATCAGTCCCCGGTAATAATCAACCAGCTCCCGCTCCGCCCATGCCTGTCTCCAGTCCAGCCGGTTCAGGCTGATCGGAGAGCGGAAAGAATTATCCTCGCCGTCTTTTGTCCTTGCAAACTCCTCTCCCGAGAGGAAGAACAGCATACCCTGGCAGCTCATATAAATGGCTGCCGCCATGCGGTTCAGTCTCATCTTATCTGCTGCGGGGACTGTCATATCCAGCTTATCCCAGAGAGTCTGATTGTCATGTGCAGAGACATAGCTGATGATCTGAGAAGGCGCCTTCGGATGGAACTTCTCGTATTTGCCGTCCTCTTCATAATCCAGACACCAGGCGCCGACGCTTTCGATAATATCATTCTCCATCCCCTCCGCGCCGTTAACAAATCCCGAAAGCTTCAATTTCAGCGCAGATCCCTTGATAGAGTCTCTTGTATTGTCACAGAACATACCGACATTCTCATCCAGAAGTCCCATATTCTTCTTCAGCGCCTGTACCGCACCATTCTCCATCGCTGTTTCATCTGCAGCCCAGGGCTCTCCGAAGATGAGCTTCACTCCTCTTCCATACCGCTCGTCCAGTTCCTTCCGGATCCGGTTCATCAGATCCACATCCAGAAGTCCCATCAGATCAAATCGGAATCCGTCAATGTGATATTCTTCTGTCCAGTAGAGGACTGATTCCAGAATATACCTGGTACACATCTCTCTCTCGGTGGCCACATCATTACCGCAGGCAGAACCATTGGAGATCCTGCCGTCGTCGAAGACACGGTAAAAATACCAGGGCGCAGTCCTCTGGAACCAGGAGTCCAGGGAATATGTGTGGTTGTACACCACATCCATGATCACACCGAATCCCTGAGAATGAAGTGAACGGATCATTTCCTTCATCTCCCGTATCCTCACTTCGCCATGGGCGGGATCCGTGGAATAGGAGCCTTCCGGAACATTATAGTTCACAGGATCATATCCCCAGTTAAACTCTGAATCCGCCCCTGCCTCATTCACAGAGCCGTAATCATAGGACGGCATGATCTGGATATGGGTCACTCCCAGTTCCTTCAGATAAGGGATGCCGGTAGGATGAACGCCGTCATTGTCCAGTGTAGTATCCTCACAGGTGAACGCCATATACTTTCCCCGGTATTTTTCCGGAAAGCCCCCGGATCTGTCCCAGGAGAATTCCTTCACATGAAGTTCATAGATGATCCTCTCCGCTCCTTCCTCAGGAGCCCTGTCCTCATCCCAGCCGTCAGGATCTGTTTTCTTCAGATTCACCGCCATGCTTCGATGTCCGTTCAGACCACATGCCTTTGCATAAGGATCGGCAGACCGTATCTCTTCTTCTTCGATCTGAAGCGTAAAATCATAGTATATACCATGGAGCTCTTCCCCTGTCTGCCAGCTCCATACCCCGGACTGCTCCGGCGTCATGGGGATCCGGCGGATCAGGTTGTCGCCGGATCCCTCATGATACAGATTCAGGGTGACACTTTCAGCAGAAGGACTCCACAGTTTAAAAGAAGTTCCTTCCTCCGAACAGCTCACCCCTAAGTCATTTCCTTCATAAATGTAATTGTTCCGGAACTCCGGACTTGAGTAATATTGTTTCCATTCCAACGCAGTTTTCATAATCAGGTCCCTTTTCTCAAAATTTATATAGAAAGCTGTAGATCAACGGTACAATCCCGGCAGGGCCGGGCAGACCGATGGAATCAGTCTGAATTGTATATTATGCAATCATTGTATCATAGAACCATTTCTCTGTCATAGGGAAAATCACTGTTCCCGACATTTTGTCCGGATAAAACCAGAGCGGGCACATCTGCACCCGCTCTGTTATCATCCGTACAGTTGATTTATCCTTTGACTGCTCCCGACAGTCCATCTACATAATATCTCTGCATGTACAGGAACAGTGCCGCAATTGGAATCGATATCAGCACCGCGCCTGCGGCAAAACAGGTATACCAGCTGTCGATATACTCTTTCTGAAGCATGTTCCACAGTCCGATGGCAATGGTATACTGATCCGAGTTAGCACGGCAGATAACCTTTGCAAAAATAAAGTCAACCCACGGTCCCATGAAAGAAGTCAGCGTTGTATAGACAACGATCGGCTTACTTAAAGGAAGGGTAATCTTGGTAAAGATCTGCCATCTGGTACAGCCGTCCAGGATCGCAGCCTCATCCACGGCCATGGGAATCGTATCAAAGAATCCCTTCGCGATCTGGAAGCCCAGAGCAGCCCCTCCGGAATAAACCAGGATCAGCGCAAGTTTGATCAGATTTCCTTCTGAAAGTCCAAGAGCCTTCAGGATAAAGTACACTGCCACCATGGACATGAATCCCGGGAAAAGACCAAGGATCATAGCCATGTTCATGTATGGCTTTCTCAGTTTGAAACGCAGTCTTGACAGACAGTAGGAAACAGCCAGTACATAAAATGTTGACAGGATACAGGAACAGATCGCGATAAACAGTGTGTTCAAAAACATCTGCGGGAAGTTCAGGATCGTTGTATCCGTAAACAGCCTGATGTAGTTATCCAGTGTATAGGACTGCGGCAGGAAGGTAGAAACATAGGACCCCTGTTCCGCACGGAAACTTGTCAGGACTACCCAGATGACCGGGAACACCCAGATCACTGCCAGGATCCCGAGAACTACATGGACAACGCTGTTCGTAATAAATCTTTTTCTTTTTGCAGAATGAATTTTCTGTCCAGCCATGCTTAGAACCCTCCTTCTTCTTTATAAGACTTACTGTTGCGGTATGTAACCAGGGCGCCGATCGCCAGGATGATGAACGTCAGGATACCGATAACGGCACCGATGTTGTAGTACTGCCTGTCAATGGTCAGCTTATACAGCCAGGTTACGAGCAAATCGGTCTTGCCGGCCGTGGAGCCCAGGTCCGTGACAGGATCGCCTCCCGATAACAGATATATGACGTTAAAGTTGTTCACATTTCCCGTAAAGGTAGTGATCAGATAAGGAGTCGTCACATACAGCATATACGGAAGTGTGATCTTGAAGAAGATCTGGATCGCATTTGCTCCGTCCACCTTCGCAGCCTCGTAGAGGTCTTCCGGGATATTCTGGAGCACTCCGGTCAGCTGGAGCAGTGTATAAGGCACACCTACCCAGATATTGATCACGATAACGGTTACTCTCGCCCATGTAGGATCTGTAAAGAACGGCAGGCTTGCATCCTGAGCGATCAGCCCCAGGTTCCTCAGGAGAACGTTCACCGCACCTTCCGGCTGCAGCATCGTCCTCATGATCAGCAGTGACACGAACATCGGCATTGCGCAGGAAAGCACAAAGCAGAATCTCCAGAATCCTTTTGCCCTTGTTCCCTTCCGGTTGATCAACAGGGAAACGATCATACCGAAAATGTAGTTGGAGAAGGTTGCAAAGAAAGCCCAGATCAGCGTCCATCCGAGAACAGACCAGAAGGTACTTCCAAGGATACTGCTGGAGTCAAACAAAGCCGCAAAGTTTTCCAGCCCCACCCAGTCAAACAGCATCAGGTGATCATCGATCTTACTGTAATTTGTAAACGCCATGCAGATCATGAAGATCAGCGGCAGGATCGTGAACAGGGAGATGAATACCATCGGAGGCGTCATCAGAAGCTTCTGAAGATTTTCATGAAGCAGTGTCTTGAGATCCTCAACAAAGTTGTTCACATGTCTGCCTTCTTTTGCAAGGCATTCTGCCTTGTATGCACTCCTGAGTGTTCCTCTCCATGCAAATACCATCAGGACTGTGAGAAGAACAGTAGCCACTCCGTAGAGCAGGATCAGAACCGACTGATCACCTGTAGTGTACATATAAACCTGAGTTGCTTCATCCCAGTACTCCTGCTGCTCCACCGTTCCAAGCGACGGAAGCATGATCAGGCAGTGGATGCCAGACATGATCATAAACACAATATAGGCAACTTCCAGTGCCAGATAAAGCAGCCCTTTTATGATCTGTCCGTGTACAATATTTCCAAACCCCATGAGTACCATGGAAAGCTTTGTCTCCATCCCGCCTTTTTTGATTGCATTCATGCAGGTGTAAGGCGTAGGGAATTCATTTACTCTCTTTTTTAAAATACCCATCCTCATTTTCCTCCTTAAGATATACCGTCACTGTTCATCGCGTCGTTCATCGCTTCTGTCTGTTCCTCTGCGTTGTCATGAGTAACGCCTCCGTTCCGGATACCTTTTCCAAGGTTCTCAACTGGCGTCCAGCAGTTGTTCATCTGTGAGACAAACGGCTGCAGGATCGATGTATAATTGAAGGTATCATTCTGGGCGATGACCAGATCATCCGCTGCAATCTCAGGATCCGCCAGGAGTTCTGTGTTGCAGGGAATCACGTTCAGCAGCTCATAGTGAAGTCTCTGAGCTTCCGCAGATCCGAGATATACCGCCAGTGCTACCGCCTGCTCCATATATTTGCTGTGGGAATTTACTCCGACTGCCTTGGACCCGGCATAAGCCTTCATCTGCACTTCCTCGCCGTTCAATGTGAAAGTAGGCAGAGAGGTAACTCCCATGTTATCTCCCAGGATCTCCTTGATCGCATTGGCATCCCAGGATCCGGTAAACATCGCATTGATGCTTCCGTCACGAAGTCCGGCGATTCCCGATCCATCCTGGTCGATACGGAAGTTGGGATTGCTCTCCAGATCGATCAGATAGTCGGTCACATCCACAGCTTTCTGACCGGAGAAATCAACTCCGGCAGATTCATCTGTTCCATCACCGAACAGAGTACATCCATTTCCGACGTAAAATGCCGGCAGATACAAGGAGTTGGTAAATGGGAAGGAAACCACGCCTTTTTCCAGCATCGTATCAAGGTTCTGCACATCTTCTTCTGAGAACACTGATTTGTCGTAGAACATATACCATGTGTTCGTCGTATAGGGCACCCCGTACAGATCATCTCCCAGCATCAGTGATTCCAACAGTTCAGGGGAGTTTGTCGCCTCAATCTCTTCCCGATATTTCCCACCGAATTTTGCCGCTGCCTTGGAATCGGTCAGCCATGCAATACCATCATTAGAATACAGGAACACGTCCGCGCTGGCGTCCGGATCCTGCCCCACCTGGCTGGATGCGCTGGCCTCATCCATAACTCCGTAGACAAACGTGATGTCCCATTCCGGATGCTGATCTGCAAACGCTTCACAACAGGTCTGAAGCCATTCGCCGTTGTCCTTTGATTGATCTGCCGTAGGAGACCATACCATCAGACGCACCTTTTCCACCCCGCCGCTGCCGGTATCACTTCCGCACCCGGTCAGACAGGAAGCTGAAAGTCCAAGCGTCATGACTCCTGCCAGCAGCACCGCAACTGCTCTTTTTCTCATTTCCTTCATCCTCCATTCCTAAAAGTTTCGATTTGTTTCGGTAATCCTTACTATAGACCTTTTTCTAGTTCCCGTCAATATATAAAGCATCATATTATATACGATTTGTCATGTTTGCATAGTTTTGTGCAAACATTTTTGTACACTTTTACATATTTCCAGTTTTTCACGTTTTTCGAAACATTACAAAACCGAAACGACTTCCGATTGATTTTCCTGCTGCTTTCAACTATAATGATTTCAGTTAGATTTTTTTGAAAGGGGGAGCCCTGAAATGACCACAATTCAGGACATTGCTGATAAACTGGGGATTACAAAAGGAACAGTCTCAAAAGCCCTGAACAGAGCCCCCGATATCAGCGAAACATTGCAAAAACAGGTTCTGGAAACAGCGGTGGAGATGGGGTATACCCGACTGCGCAGATACAAAAACACTGCAAGGAAACTTTGTGTTATGGTTCAGAAGGATAATATTCAATATGAGGAACCACATCATTTTGCTTATGACATTATTATGGGGTTCCGTCAGATGGCAGAACCTGCAGGCTACCAGGTAGATGTCGTTCCCATTGATATGCAGCTTCAGCGCAGATCATCCTATGATGTATTCATGCTTCAGAATGATTATGCCGGTTCTTTTATCGTAGGGCTGTCATTGAATGATCCATGGATGCATGATTTTCAGACAAGCCATACTCCTGCCGTTCTGTACGATAACCAGATTCTCAGCAACTCTTCCATTGCATATGTGGGAGTTGACAACAGTGAGGGAATGGAACTGGCGGTGGCTCATCTTAAGAAAATGGGGCACCGGAAGATCGGATACTTAAGCGGAGCGCTGGGTTCTCATATACTACAGGTACGTCACCGGGCTTTTTTTCAGGCCATGCACCATCACGGCATAGATGTGGATTCCTCCTATGCAGGTTCCTCATACTATCTGACCGTCTGTATAGAAAAGCATCTTCCAAGACTGCTGGACATGGGCTGTACTGCCGTGATCTGCAGTCAGGATTCCCTGGCGAACGCCGCTCTGATGCAGTGTGAACAGCTGGGATATTCGGTACCTAAGGACGTCAGCATTATCGGTTTTGACGATCTGCCTATCTGTCCTTATACGTCTCCACCGCTTACCACAATACGCCAGGATCGGATCGAGATAGGAAAATGTGCATATTATGCAGCCTCCAGTCTGATGAACGGGATCTCTATCGGCACCGTCCTCCTCCATGCGAAGCTTATGGTCAGAGGTTCTACGGCACCGCCGGGAAAAGGACAGACGCAGAGCGAACTGTAGTGCCCCGGGCTGTTCGGAACGGCCTGAAATACAGAAATTATAGTCAAAAAAGAAGGAAACAGGAGAAATGGATATGTTCTATGGAACTCTCCGGATCGCACAGGCGCAGATGCCTGTGATCACGGACCGAAAAGAATGTCTGAAATATATCGAAGATAAAGCAGCACGATGTCAGAGGGAAGATGCAGACATCCTTCTGCTTCCGGAAATGTTCTGCTGTCCTTACAGCGTAGAATCCTTCCCGGCCTTTGCTGAGCCCCAGGGCGGACCTCTCTGGCAGGCATGCGCCGGCATTGCAGAGAAATACCATATCTGTTTTTCTGCAGGAACCATGCCGGAGAGAGACGAACAGGGCAGGATCTACAATACCGCCTTTGTCTTCGGCACCGACGGGAAGCAGCTGGCCCGGCACCGGAAGATGCATCTCTTCGACATCGATGTAAAGGGCGGACAGCATTTCCGTGAATCCGCTGTGCTGACCCCGGGTGATTCTGTCACCACTTTTACAGTAGAACTGCCATCAGGTCCCGTCACCTTCGGCCTGGCGGTCTGCTATGACATCCGCTTCCCCGAACTGTTCCGCCTGATGGCACTGGAAGGAGCTCAGGTGATCCTGGTCCCTGCCGCCTTCAATATGACCACAGGTCCCAGACACTGGGAACTGCTCTTCCGCTCCCAGGCGGTAAACAATCAGGTCTTTATCGCCGGGACTGCTCCGGCGAGAAATGAATCTTCCTCCTACATTTCCTGGGGACACAGCATCATCGCAGATCCATGGGGAGATGTGGACAGTCATATGGACGCGGGAGAAGACTTCCGGATCACAGAGATCGATCTGGGACAGATCAGTGAAGTCAGAGAGCAGATCCCGGTACTGAGGCACAGAAGGACCGATATATATGAACTGAGAGAGATCTGAATACCTGCTTCAGAACAATGTAGCAAGACTCTCTGTAAAAGGCGGGTAGCAGATTCCCTTCTCCGTCACAATGGACTTCCTCTCAGCAGTTTCCTGTATAAACGTATTTCAGATACTTCCCGGCAATGTCTCTGAGCTCGTACACCTTACGCACTTCCGTCGGGTCACGGTCCATCATGTGATACCTTGGGAAAAAGCGGGTCACATGGAGCACGATCTCCGGGGCAATGGAAGCGATCCACTGCGCTTCCCGCTCCATCTCTTCTTCCCTGTCATTCTCTCCGGGAACGATCAGAGTGGTCAGCTCTATATGACAGCTCTTTGCCGCTCTGGCGATAAACCTCTTCACCGCCTCCAGATCACCGCCCAGTTTCCGGTACCAGCCTTCCTCAAACCCCTTCAGATCGATGTTCATGGCGTCAATAAAAGGGAGGACTTCTTCCAGGACAGACAGTTCCGCCGTGCCGTTAGTCACAAGCACGTTCTTCATCCCGCGCTCACGGACCAGACGCGCCGTATCTCTCACATACTCATATCCCACCAGCGGCTCATTGTAGGTAAATGCCACTCCGATATTTCCCTGTCCCCGGCACTGGTCAGCCAGATCCGCCAGTTCATCCGGACTCATCTCTGTGTATTCCGCCTGCTTCTCATCTGCCATGGATATATCATGATTCTGGCAGAAGGGACAGGACAGATTACATCCATAACTGCCCACGGAAAGGATCCTGCTGCCCGGATGGAAGTGCCGGAGCGGCTTCTTCTCAACGGGATCCAGCATCAGGCCGGTCAGCCTGCCATAGCTGGCACAGACGATCTCTCCGCCCACGTTTTTCCTGGCCCTGCACCGGCCGTATCCGCCCTGCGGGATAACGCAGTGATGGAAACAGACCGGACAGGCTAAAACTCCTTCATTCATCAGAAATGTCTCACCACCTCAAACCGTTCCAGACGGACCGGTCCATCATCGTCGGATATTCCCGCCTTTCTCCTGGCAATGTCGATCTGATCCTCCACCGTGTCCACACCTTCCAGATTGGGAAGAAGCAATCCTCTTCTGTGTCCCCGGCTCACGACAACGCCGTACCGCTTCACATCCAGCTGGGCCATAGATTCGATCTCCTCCGTCTCTCCCAGCACGTCCACACTGTACACCAGCAGGGGAAGCTCCTCCGGTTCCACCCGGCGGAATCTGGGATCTCTCACTGCGGCGCTGACTGCATTCTCAATGATTTCTTCCGCCACACATCCTCTGGCCGGACTGATGGTCCCAATACATCCCCGCAGCCTGCCCTCCTCCTTCAGAGAGACAAAGACTCCTGCACGCCGGTCATACATTTCCTCCGGAAGTCCCTCCGGCACAGGGATCTTTTCCCCCGTGCGGATATATGTCTCGATCGTCTTCCTGGCAAGACGGACATAAGGATCCTCCGCCGACTTCCGTTTCTCCGCCTGCTTCTGCTGTTCCGACAGATACCTCTCCAGGAAGTTCCGCTGCGGATCCTTGCCCGTCACTTCATAAGTACAGATGCCGTATCCCACGCCGAAGGTGCCCTCATGGGACAGCCGCTCCGCCTTCACTGAACACCTGTCAAGAGTCCCCGCCATAATGGTAAATGACCGGTGACCGCACTCCGCCGCCCGGTCACAGAAATCCTCCGGGAAGTCAAACAGCTCGCCAAAAGCCGCCCTTCCCATAACATCCATGATCCGCTCATCGTACTCCGGACCTTCCTTCTGGAATCCGTAGGGCCCGTCTTCCTTCAGCTTATGAGACAGATCACCGCTGCCGATGACAGCCACATTTCTCCCTAGCTGTCCTGCCATGCTCTGGATACATTGTCCCAGCTCATAATGCCTGGCCAGAGACAGTCCGGACAGTCCGATACGAACCAGCCGGTAATCTGTCAGATATTTGTTCAGGAAGTAAAGGGGTACCATAGTGCCGTGATCCAGACTCTTGTCCCGTTCTCCCAGAGTGCCTGCCGGCACATCTCTTGCTTCCGCCTCCCGGCACAGTTCTTCCACAAACTCACTGTCATACTTCACGGAAAAACGAGCCTCCGGTGCGCGGAACCGGGCAAAACTGCCCTTTGACCCCGAACCGGGAGAAATGTGGAAATAATCTGCATACATAACGGAATGGGGAGACAGCACCACCACCGTATCCGGCCGCAGGTCCGCCAGGAAGCGGGCCGCCTTATCATATGCATCAATCGTTGCCTGTATCTTCCGTTCCTCCCCGCGTCCCACATCCGGGATGATAAGAGGCGGATGGGGAACCATGACCGCACCTGTCACTGACATAGCCGTACCCCCTTTTCTATCCCTTCAGACCTCTGGACTGCCTGTCCATATCCTCCACGACGATATCGTAGATCTCCCCGAGAGACGCACAGTATTCCAGCACCTTCCATGGCTCATCCTCCTTTTCCGTCCGTTTCCATCAGTCATAATTTTTACACTGTTCTGTCTGTTTTCCGCCGCTTAACCTTCCAGCAGTTCCGCCGCTTTCTTCAGCTCCTCCCGGATCGCTATGTGCTGAGGACAGACCTTCTCACACTTGCCGCATCCGATGCACTCCGAAGCCCGGCCCCAGCCATGCCCGTCCGTATTCCACTTATAGCGGTGCTCTGCTCCGCCCATGTCCCTGTACATGTTATATACATTAACTGCCTGGAAAATACCGTATATGGCGATATGCTTCGGACATCCCTTCATACAATATCCGCAGGCCGTACAGGGGACCTTGGGATAAGAGTTGAAGATCTCCCTTGCCCGGTCGATAGCTGCCCGCTCCTGCTCATCCAGAGGCCGGAAATCCTTCATATTTCCGTTCTCCTTTCCACTGTATCCATTTCTGTTATCATGCAGAAGGCCGCAGAGCCTTATGAACATATTTTATCATACATTTTTCCAGTTCTTCCATGGTTTTTGCTGTTTCCGGATTGGTATACGGGATTCTTCTTATGATCCTGCGGACATAATCGCGTTCATCTACAATATCAAGACTCTCCCGGAAATTCAGATCATAAAAATATGCCACATATGATACCCAGAAATCCATCAGCGTTACCCGGTCCGGCGACCAGATACTCCGCCCGGCAAGCGCGTCCTCCCTTATCTTGGGCGTGACCGGCTGCGCTCCGATCTCCTTAGCCGGAGCTCCTACAAACGTCTCCAGATCATCCACCAGCTTGACCCTGCAGTTGTCCAGCTTGTCGGCGTCACGGATCAGTCTGGCATGGAGCATCGTCCGCTCATCCCCGGCAGCCTCCAGTCGGTAATCACTGTGTCTGGCAATAGCGTACTGGATAATGTCGTCCCACTTATCCTCCGGCACAAACTGACGGATCATCCCCTCATCAAACAGGACTTTCACTCCGTAGGCCGCATGATCCATCGTATCCGGCATAAAACTGTCGAACCGCTTCAGCTGCTCAAACCGACCAATGTCATGCAGCAGCGCAATGATCCGGGCCAGTGCGGTATCCTCCTCCGAAAGCCCCATTCTCTTCGCCAGCTCCGTACTCTGCGCCACCACGCCATATGTATGGACAATCTTCAGCTTCACCTTATCATTCCCACGGTCATACCCGTTAAGATATCTCTCAAAAACCAGCTTTGCACTTTCGTAATCCATAAATTCTTCTCCTGCGTTCCCGATATTCACAGAAAGTATACCCCTTTTCCTGCCGCTTCTCAATAAAGATGTTGAAAAATCAGTCTTTGACACAATGAAAACCTCTGATATGGATAGAAAATTATAATCGACTGTGCAGACGCACGAGTACAGGTGTTGCTTCCGGCTCAGGACGCTTCGCTCTAATTCGCCGTCCGC
>DXCZ01000119.1 GCA_019115765.1 Candidatus Mediterraneibacter stercoripullorum
GCGGACGGCGAATTAGAGCGAAGCGTCCTGAGCCGGAAGCAACACCTGTACTCGTGCGTCTGCACAGTCGATTATAATTTTCTATCCATATCAGAGGTTTTCATTGTGTCAAAGACTGATTTTTCAACATCCGTCTAAACAGAATCTGAACACAGGCAGGGGCAATATTATCACTGTCTTAATGAAAAATGGAATATGATATAGACAGGAAAGGAAAGAAACCCGGAAATTAAAAGACAGGAGGGTGATCGATATGTTGACAGATTTCTTACTGGCAATAGTGGCAGCGGGTGGTTTCCTGTATGGATTCCATGTCATGCGGAGGCTGGACGGTTTTATGAGCAGTAATGTTAATGTAAAGGTGGAAAAAGAAGAAAAGAAAAAGGATTATGTAGTGATCTTCGGAGAACGGGAGGAACCGGAACTGAAGAAATGGTTTACAAACGCGGGATTCCAGGTTTCTTTCACCAGGGATGTTCATCTGGAGGAGGCGTGGAAGGATATCCGGTATTTTGTGGCGGTCAGTTCGTCTGATGTGGATAACCTGTCCATGTGCAACCTGATCCGGAAGAACTGCCGGAAAGCGGAATTGTACAGTGTCTGCAATGAGCGGGCGGTTAGGAAATTCTACAGGCAGGCAGGGGCGGTAGCCTTTGCGGGGAGAGAGGAACTGCTCCAGAGAATGGAACTGATCACACTGGAACACGAGGTGGGCGCAGCATGATAAAGAGATGGTTAAGGCGCCTGACTCAGACGCAGATGATATTGATCGGGTTCTGCATGGTGGAGGTGATAGGGACGCTGCTCCTGATGCTTCCCATATCCACCAGGGCAGGTGTGGTGACACCGCCGGTGAATGCGCTGTTCACGGCGGTGTCCTCTTCCTGTGTGACAGGTCTTGTGATCGCAGATACATATCAGTACTGGTCTACCTTCGGCCAGTGTGTGATCCTCTTCCTGATCCAGATCGGGGGACTGGGATTTATGACGATCGGAGTGTTCTTTGCCATTGTCCTACGCAAGAAGATCGGACTGTGGGTCAGAGGCACCCTGCAGGAGAGTGTGAACTTCATGCAGACCGGCGGCGTGGTCCGCCTGGCGAAGAAGATCATCATAGGGACGGCTATATTTGAAGGAACCGGCGCAGTGATCCTGGCACTCCGTTTCAGCCAGACAATGGAACCGGGCCAGGCAGTATATTACGGGATTTTCCATTCCATATCCGCGTTCTGTAACGCCGGATTTGATCTCATGGGAAAGGACGGAGCATATGTTTCCCTTACAGGTTACTCCGGGGACTGGGTTGTAAATATGGTGATCATGCTGCTTATTATCATCGGCGGTATCGGATTCTTCATCTGGAGTGACCTGGCTGAGAACGGTCTGCATATCAGGCGGTGGAAGCTGCATACCAAGATCACCATACTGATGACACTGATTCTGATATTCGGCGGGGCTGCGCTGCTGTACGTATTTGAGTATAACAATACGCTGGTGGGAAGGCCACTGGACGAACAGATCCTCTGTTCCCTGTTTGGATCGGTAACAGCCAGGACAGCGGGATTTAATACAGTTGATACGGCGGCGCTGACAGACAGCAGCAAGCTGCTTACTATCATTCTGATGTTTATCGGGGGCAGCCCCGGGTCTACTGCAGGCGGTATCAAGACAACTACAGCCGTGGTTCTCTTTGCATCTGCCGCCGCCGGCCTGTTCCAGAAAAAGGAGTGCAGTATGTTTGGCAGAAGAGTGGGCGAGGATGCTGTGAAGAAGGCGTGTACGGTCCTGTGTATCAATCTCATGCTGTGTGTGACGGCTGTGTTGATCATTGTGACAGCATCGTCTATTGATGTGACAGATGTAATGTTTGAAGTGGCCTCGGCCATGGGAACCGTGGGTATGTCTGCCGGTATTACGAGAGATCTGGGTACAGTATCACGGCTGGTTCTTATCTTTCTGATGTTCTGCGGAAGAGTGGGAAGCTTTACATTCGCCCTGTCTCTTAAGGGACATAAGGTTGAGCCGCCGGTGAAGCTTCCCGAGGAACAGGTCATGATTGGATAGATCAAGAGACAAGAAATAAAAAAGGAGATTAAGTATTATGAAATCAATTCTGATCATAGGAATGGGAAGGCTGGGACATCACCTCTGTATGAATATGGCCCGCCTTGGAAATGAAGTGATGATCGTGGACCGCAATGAGGATGCCATGCAGGATCTGCTTCCTGTTGCCATGATGGCGAAGGTGGGAGACTGTACAAAAGAGGAGGTGCTGCGCAGTCTTGGCGTAGGAAACTTCGATATCTGTATCGTGTGCATCGGCTCGGATTTCCAGAACAGTCTGGAGATCACAAGTCTTTTGAAAGAGCTGGGCGCAAAATATGTGATCAGCAAGGCCAACCGGGATATCCAGGCAAAGTTCCTTCTGCGCAACGGCGCGGATGAGGTCATTTACCCAGAACGGGATGTGGCAGAAAGGATCGCAGTCAAGTATGGAAGCAACAAGGTGTTCGACTATATTGAAATGGCTGAGGGATATTCGATCCTTGAGATCCCGCCCATGCATGGCTGGGTGGGCAAGAGTATCGGCCAGCTGGCCATCCGCTCACGGTATCACGTAAGTATCCTGGGGATTAAGGTGAACGGTCATCTCCAGTTCCTGCCCCATCCGGACCGGATCCTTGAGGCCGAGGACCATCTGATGATCGTGGGAATGAAAAAGGATATCGACCGTATCTTGGCAAATATGAACTGACGTGGTAAGATTGGCGGGAAAGAACAGATCCGATACGAAAGCCTGCAGGCGGAAGAATATAAAAGGGAGAGTATGTAAGAAGTAATCCATGCGGAGGAAGACAGAGGTCATGAATGAGAAGGCGAAGAGACAGATAATGAAAGTACTGAAAAGTGAACGGCTGGCATGTGTTATCCGTACCATACTCATTCTGTCAGCAGCAGCCCTGGTCTGTTTCTATCTTCATGGTGCGGGAGTGATGAAGGAAAATATCCTGATGGTGTTTCTCATCGGAATTCTCCTTATCGGGGCGCTGACGTCCGGATACGAGTACGGGATCGCAGGAGCTGTGATCAGCGTCCTGATGTTCAATTATTTTTTTACTGTCCCGGTGCATACATTTGCGATCATGAACCCGGATGACGTAGTCCTGATGTTTTTCTTCCTGGTGGTTTCATGCATTTCTTCCGGAATGACAGAGAGGTTCCGGCGGCAGCTTGCCATAGCGGAGGAAAATGAGCGGGCGGCAAGACGGATGTCAGAGATGTCGGAAAAGTTCATCAATGTCATGGGAACAGAACGAATCATAGCCCTGGGGCTTGAATATATCCGGGAGAATACAGGTTATGACGCAGCTGTGAGATTGAATGGTGAGAACGAGCAGGAGGGAGAGAACGGATACATTACATTTCCCATCGGCGGCGTGATGCAGCAGATTGGGGAACTGA
This sequence comes from Candidatus Mediterraneibacter stercoripullorum, assembly GCA_019115765.1. GTDB lineage: Bacteria > Bacillota > Clostridia > Lachnospirales > Lachnospiraceae > Mediterraneibacter > Mediterraneibacter stercoripullorum. The sequence goes on from DXCZ01000119.1 coordinate 3,463, forward strand.
AGGTCTTTACCTCTGATAAGGGGATGAGCGCAGAGCAGGAGATATTTATCCGGGCTGCAGCAGGACAGATGGGCATTGCCCTGGACCGTGAGCTGATATACGCTGAACAGGAAAAGACGAAGCTGCAGGTAGAACAGGAACATTTGAAAAGCAGTATGCTCCGCAGTATCTCACATGATTTCCGGACTCCTCTGACAGGGATCATTGGGGACTGCGACCTGATTCTGGCAGGCCGCCAGAAAGATCCTGCTGAGAAGGAGAAGCTGGTCCGGGATATCAGGGAACAGAGCATGTGGCTTACCCGTACTATGGAAAATATCCTCAGCATGACCAGGATCGAGAGCGGGGGAGAGTTCATCGAAAAAGAGCAGGAAGTGATCGAAGATCTGATATATGAAGCGGAAAAGCATATTGCCGGTCTGCGGGAGCACAGAAGATTCCGCAATGTCATGCCCGAGGAACTGCTGGTAGCGGATGTGGATGCAAGGCTGATTGTCCAGGTGATCGTCAATCTCCTGGATAATGCCATGAAAAATACAGAGGAGGGCGGCATGATCCGTCTCAGTCTTTCCCATCGGGATCAGAAGGCATATGTGGTAGTGGAAGATGACGGGCCCGGAATAGAACCGGGAAAAGAACAACAGATCTTCGGGGAATTTGTTTCCATGAGTGGAAAAGGTCCTGATCAGAAGCACGGGATGGGTCTTGGACTGGCTATATGCCGGGAAGTGGTGGAAGCCCACGGCGGAAGGATATGGGCTGAAAACAGATTGGAGGGCGGCGCCCGCTTTACGTTCTGGCTGAACGCGGAGACAGCGGGCTGAAAGAGTCATTATGGAAGAAAAAAAGACAATCCTTATCGTGGAGGACGATAAATATATCATACATTTTCTGTCGGCCAGTCTGAAAGAAGAAGACTATGCATTTCAGGTGGCCAGGTCTGTAAAGGAGGCAGTCAGCCTTTTCTACGCCAACAGACCGGATCTGGTGATCCTTGACCTGGGACTGCCGGACGGAGACGGCATGGAGGTGATCAGGAGTATCCGCGAGATAGCGGCTGCTCCTGTGATCGTTGTGTCCGCGAGACTGGAAGAAGAGGACAAGATCCGTGCCCTTGACGCAGGGGCAGACGACTATGTGACAAAACCTTTTTATATGGGGGAACTCCTTGCCAGAATACGGGCAGCCCTGCGCAAGCAGGAGAACCGCCTGCCGGAGAAGCCTTCCTCATTCGAGGCAGAGGATCTCTTCGTAGACTATGAAAACCGCAGAGTAGAAGCAGGAGGAAAGGAGATCCATCTGACCCCTATCGAGTACAAGATCCTGCTCCTGCTGATCGCTAACCGGGGAAAGGTGCTGACCCATCACTATATCCTGAAAGAGATATGGGGCTGCGCAGAAGGCGTGGAGCCGGGAACACTGCGGGTGTTTATGGCAACCCTCAGGAGAAAGATCGAGGAAAATCCGTCAGAGCCGAAGCATATCATCACAGAAGTAGGAGTGGGGTACCGCTTCAGATAGGATGTTGAAAATCAGTCTTTCGAGTATAGATAAAGGGCCGTCCGGGGACAGAACGTTACATCCAGAACGAATGCTTTTCGGAACGCTCCCGCGAAATGTTCTGCTCACGTGACGCCCTGCCCCCGGACTCACTTTATCTAAGACGGAAGACCGGCTTTTTCAGATGGCATCCCAGTCAGGTATGTGCCGGCAGCTGCATCCGCTCGGATGCTCCCCGAAAAAGAGTATCTTTGGCCATAAGAAAAACCTCTG
>DXCZ01000120.1 GCA_019115765.1 Candidatus Mediterraneibacter stercoripullorum
GATTTTGAAAACAGAATATTCAGAGGAAGAATATATGCCGAAGGAAAGTTCAGAATAATATATGCGGTTATTTTTGCATGGAATATGCTGTGGGATAAAAACGTCCGCATAACATTCCGGCATATCAGAAAATTCAGACTATAATTTTTTAAATGTCACAGGAGGAAATGAAGATGGCTGACGGAAACAATAATTTCAGAGAAACAGTGGAATCTCTCTTCAAGGGGATGGACGGTGTCGTATCGTCAAAGACTGTGGTGGGAGAAGCAATCCACATTAACGGGACGATCATTCTTCCGCTTGTAGACGTATCCTTCGGGATGGGGGCAGGAGCTTTTTCGGCCGAGAAGAAAGATAAGGGACTGGGAGGAATCGGAGGAAGAATCTCTCCGAGTGCAGTTATCGTTATCCAGGATGGAAAGACCCGGCTTGTGAATATTAAAAACCAGGATATGATCACCAAAATTCTTGATATGGTTCCGGATGTGATCGACCGGTTTACAGCAGATAAAGATGACAGGATGACAGAAAAGCAGGTAAAAGATATCCTTGATTCTCAAGAAAATGTGTGATCGCTGTCATTACAAGCGTGATTGCTGAATATAATGAATCAAATATGTTCCGGAAGTGGTATACGTGAAAAAGGTCTGTGGTTTTGCTCTTTTCTGGATCGCGGTCGGTATGATCATCATGATGCTGCTTTCGGATATCGTCTGGGGCGTGATACTGACGGTGATATGCCTGGCGGCAGGGTATAAGCTGTTCTGCTGCTAGTGCGGGAGGTAGAACCGTTCAGCCGTGCAGCTCGATTCCGCTGTCGCTGCATCTCGCTGGGGGCGTCCCGCCCTATACGAAGAAAAACAAAAGACCGATTACAAGCAAGCTTGCATCGGTCTTTTATTCTTCTTCATGCACGGCTGAACGGTTATGCACGTTCTACGCGTCCTGACTTTAAGCATGATGTACAAACATACATCTTCTTGGATCCGCCTTCTGTCTTTACTCTGACGGACTTCACATTTGATTTCCACATTTTCGGTGTTTTTCTATGAGAGTGGCTTACGCTGTTTCCAAAGTGAGCACCCTTTTCACAAATAGCACATTTAGCCATGACTGCACCTCCTAACAATCTGAACTGGTCATTTAGACTCATAACAATGATATTCTAGCAGAAAGATAATACTAATGCAAGCATTTTTTCAGAAAAAGTAAAACAAAAAATGAATCCTTTATTGTAAATATTTCGAAGAGATAGTATAATAATCATGTTATATGTGGAAGAATCCAATTAAAGAACTGGAGGTAATATATTATGAAAGGAAGCATGAGCACGGATCTCGGAATTATTACTGTTAATCCTGAGGTGATCGCCAAATATGCAGGGTCGGTCGCAGTTGAGTGTTTCGGCATTGTGGGGATGGCTGCGGTGAATATGAAGGACGGACTGGTACGTCTTCTGAAGAGAGAGAGCCTGACACACGGCATTCAGGTTGAGATCTCAGATGAGAACTCCCTCACATTAAACTTTCATGTCATAGTGTCATATGGAGTGAATATTCTTTCGGTTTCTGACAACCTTATGAGCAATGTAAAATATAAGGTGGAAGAGTTTACCGGCATGAAGGTAGAAAAAATTAACATCTTCGTTGAAGGTGTGAGAGTGATTGATTAAGGAGGACCCTGACGTGGCTGTGAAAACTATAGATACGGTAATGCTCCGCAAGATGTTTCTTGCTGGAGCTGCAAATCTTGAGGCAAAGAAAGAGATGATCAATGAACTGAATGTATTTCCTGTTCCCGACGGAGATACGGGTACCAATATGACCCTGACGATCATGTCAGCGGCGAAAGAGGTAAACTCCATCGAGGATCCGGACATGCTTTCTATGGCAAAAGCAATCTCATCTGGTTCATTGAGGGGCGCCAGAGGAAATTCCGGTGTAATTCTTTCTCAGCTTCTCCGGGGATTTACAAAAGAAATACGGGATTATCAGGAACTTGATGTTAATATACTTGTCAAGGCGTGTGAGCGCGCTACTGCAACAGCATATAAGGCTGTTATGAAACCAAAGGAAGGAACGATCCTGACTGTTGCAAAAGGAATTTCCCAGAAGGCTCAGGAACTTGCGGAGACGACAGAAGATCTGGAAGTCTTTCTTCCGGAGATCATTCGTTATGGTGAAGAGGTACTTGCTCAGACTCCGGATATGCTCCCGGTTCTGAAAGAAGCTGGCGTGGTTGATTCCGGCGGACAGGGACTGATCGAGGTTCTTCATGGAGCTTATGATGCTTTTGCCGGAAAAGAGATTGATTATACTGCTGTGGGAGCAGAAGCAGGCACTACCATGGTTAGGCCTTCTGAACAGAAGGAGACGGATATCAAGTTTGGCTATTGTACAGAATTTATTATCATGACTGAGAAGCCCTTTACAGATAAGGACGAGACAGAGTTCAAGTCTTATCTGGAGTCCATTGGAGATTCTATCGTATGTGTGGCTGATGATGATATCGTAAAGATTCATGTGCATACTAATGATCCGGGACTTGCGATCCAGAAAGCTCTTACCTATGGACAGCTGTCAAGGCTGAAGATCGACAATATGAGGGAAGAGCATCATGAGAAGCTGATCCGTGACGCAGAGAAGATTGCGGCACAGCAGGCAAAAGAGGAAGCGGAAAAGAAAAAGAAAGAGCCGCGCAAGGCTGTCGGATTTATTGCTGTTTCGATCGGAGACGGTATGAACGAGATATTCCGCGAGTTGGGCGTGGATCATATTATCGAAGGCGGCCAGACTATGAATCCAAGTACAGATGATATGCTGAACGCGATCGATCAGGTGAATGCCGATCATATTTTCATACTTCCCAATAATAAGAATATCATCCTTGCTGCGAACCAGGCACAGTCGCTGACAAAGGATAAAGATATCATTGTGATCCCGACAAAGACGGTTCCTCAGGGAATTACCGCGGTGATCAGCTATATGCCGGAATCAGACGTGGATACTAATATCGAGGCGATGAAAGAAGGAATCGCCAATGTAAAGACCGGCCAGGTTACCTATGCAGTCCGTGATACGCATATTGATGACAAGGAAATACATGAGGGCGATATCATGGGAATCGGTGATAAGGGAATCCTTGCAGTAGGACAGTCTGTGGAAGAGACAACAAAAGAAATGCTCGCACAGCTTGTAGATGATGATTCTGAGCTGATCAGCCTGTATTATGGTCAGGATGTTCAGAAAGAAGATGCAGAAGCATTTGCTCAAAAAATAGAAGAATTGTATCCGGATGTGGATGTGGATGTTCATTCAGGCGGACAGCCGATCTATTATTATGTTCTGTCTGTAGAATAGGAAGCATGCCAGAACGGAAAGCATGGCAAAAATCAGCGAAGCTGTGAGCTTGCCGCGATATCGCATCGGATAGGGGAAGTATATCTTCCCCTATCCGATTTTAAAAAGGAAATTATGTTCCGATCGTGACGAGAAGAATTCTGTACAGACAAGTATGCAGAAAGGCAAAAACAATATGAACGAAAGAAGCAGCATAGGGGAGCTGAAAGGAATCGGCGCAAAAACTGAGGAACTTTTTCGTCGTCTGGATGTGCGGACTGTAGGTGATCTGATCCGCTATTACCCCAGGACATATGAGATCTTCGAAGACCCGATCTCCATCGGGGAGGCGGAAGAAGGGAAGATTAATACCATAGCAGGCAGTGTGTTTGGGCGGATACAAGTTTCTGCAAACAGAAAGCTGCAGATCACGACTCTGTATCTGAAGGATCTTACCGGAACGATAAAGGTAATCTGGTTCCGTATGCCTTTCCTGAGAAATACGCTTTCCGGAGGCGGTATCCTGATTCTGAGAGGACGTGTAGTCCGCGGGAAAGACGGGCTTGTCATGGAGCATCCGGAGATCTATTACCCGGCGTCCAAATACGAGGAAAAGAGGAATTCCATGCAGCCGGTCTATACATTGACAGCGGGTCTTACGAATAATGCTGTCATAAAAGCAGTAAGGCAGGCGCTGCCGGCTGCGGATCCTGATGGCTCTGTCCTTCCTGCACGGTATGACAGAAAATATGGGTTCGTGCACTATGGTCAGGCTCTGAAGGAAATTCATTTCCCGGAAAGCAAGGAGTCCTTCGCAGCCGCGAGAAGACGATTTGTGTTTGAAGAATTTTTCCTTTTTGTTTTATCTTTGCGGAGACTGCGGGACAGCGGAAAGCGGGCCGGAAACAGCTTTTCTTTCTCAGATCGTCCGGAAATTGACCGTTTTCTCCGGGAGTTGCCTTACGAACTGACGGGGGCTCAGGCTAAGGTATGGCAGGAGATAAAAAGGGATATGCAGGGGGAATATGTCATGTCCAGGCTTGTTCAGGGAGATGTTGGATCGGGCAAGACAATTGTGGCTTTTCTTGCCCTTCTCCTTGCTGGACTGAATGGATATCAGGGAGCGCTTATGGCGCCTACCGAGGTGCTGGCAAGGCAGCATTATGAAAATATTTCCGGTATGCTTGACCAGTACGGTATCCATCTGAAAGCGGAACTGCTGACCGGATCAATGACCGCTGCACAGAAACGAGATGCCTACTCCTGTATTTCAGATGGGGAGGTTTCTATTGTTATCGGGACTCATGCCCTCATCCAGGACAAAGTAATATATAAGGATCTGGCCCTTGTGGTCACAGATGAACAGCACCGGTTTGGAGTGCGTCAGAGAGAGGCTCTCGCCGGCAAGGGCAGGACACCTCATATCCTTGTTATGAGTGCTACGCCGATCCCAAGGACTCTGGCAATTATCCTGTACGGAGATCTTGATATTTCCGTCATTGATGAGATGCCGAAGAACCGTCTTCCCATCAAAAACTGTGTGGTCGATACCGGATACCGTGATACAGCTTATAATTTTATGAAAAAGCAGGTCATGAGCGGCCGGCAGTGTTATATCATCTGCCCTATGGTAGAAGAAAGTGAGAGTATGGAAGCGGAAAATGTAATGGACTACCATGAGATGATCTCTGAGGTGATGGGACCTCAGATCCGGACCGGATATCTTCACGGGAAGATGAAACAGCAGGAAAAAGATGAGATCATGGAAGCTTTCGGGAAAAATGAGATCCAGATCCTTGTGTCCACAACGGTCGTGGAAGTGGGGATTGACGTGCCGAATGCAACTGTGATCATGATAGAGAATTCGGAACGGTTCGGTCTGGCTCAGCTCCACCAGCTCAGAGGAAGAGTTGGCCGCGGAAAGTATCAGTCCTACTGTATTTTTATGACTTCCTCGAAGTCAAAGGAAACAAAGGAGAGACTGGATATCCTGAATCATTCCAATGACGGATTTTTCATTGCCGGTGAGGACCTTAGGCTGCGTGGACCGGGGGATCTGTTCGGTATCCGACAGAGCGGCATCATGGATTTCAAGCTGGGCGATGTGTTCCAGGATAACGCGATCCTGAGACAGGCGGCGGGGGAAGCTGGAGAACTGCTGAGAGAGGATCCGGAACTGAAGGATACGGAGAACAGAAAGCTGGCCAGAGCGCTGGAGAAATACATTACAGATCAGAACCTGGAGGCAACTCTGTAATACCGGAAAATATTGCAGCATTTATGACAGATGATCAGCGTATAAAGGATGATTATCATATAAAGATTGAAGGAGGTGTCCAATGGAACAGTGGGAATATATTGTAGTGTCTGTTCTGGCTGTGCTCATACTTGTGCTGGCGGTCAGCCTGTACCGGGGAAAAGGCGCCTGGTTTATAGCCGGATATAATATGATGTCTGACAGAGAAAAGAGCAGATATAATGAAAAAGTGCTTTGCCGCGCCGTGGGATACTTTATGTTTGTATGCTTTGCCGCATGCATTCTATCTATATTGTCTGAGCTCCTGAGTGCAGTGTATCTGGTGAATATAGCGGTCGTGATGATACTCGGCGGTGTGATGATACTTGAATTGTGGGTCCACTTCAGTCCGAAAGTAAAAAGGAGCGGGAATGATCATGTATCCGGCAGCCAGGATGTTACAGGTTCGGGTATCCGCAAATTTGAAATCGGTGATCTGACGGAAGTTATGGACCTGTGGCTTAATGGTAATCTTCAGGCCCATTCATTCGTTCCGGAGGCTTACTGGAAGAGCCGCTATGGAGATGTTCAGGATGCGATCCGGGAGGCGGAAGTCTATGTTTTTAAGACTAATGGTCATATCGGCGGCTTTATCGGCTTGGACGGCGACTATATCGCAGGAGTTTTCGTAAGAGAGGATATACGGTCCTGCGGAATCGGCAGCCGGCTTCTTGACTGTGCGAAAAAGGACCGGGAAAATCTGATCCTCCTTGTGTATGCGTCTAATGACAGGGCAATCCGTTTTTATGAGAGAGAAGGATTTACCGTCAAAAGAGAACAGACAGATAAAGAAACAGGGGAAAAGGAACTGGAAATGATCTGGAGGCGCGGTGACAGCTAAAAAGATATCTGCCTGTTGAAAATCTGCTATGAATTTCCAGAGTAATTTATTTTTCACTCCATATACTATTAGCGTAACACAGACGAACGGAAGCGGACGCAGGAACCGGCCGCAAAGATATCTCAGCAGGATCATAAGAAAATGTATCCTTTCTAAAGGAGAATCTTCTGAAGATCATGAAGAACAGGAAAGCTGTGGAATCTCTGTACCGATTCTATGCGGAAGCGGCCGGGACGATGCGTTACAAAAACACAGAATAAAGTAACGGAAACGTTACAAAGATGCTTAAAGGAGGAAAAAGATCATGGCAAGTCGTTCATCCAACAGAGCGGCAGTCCCTGAAGCAAAGGGCGCCCTGGACAAATTCAAGTATGAGGTAGCGAACGAGCTGGGAGTACCGTTAACTGACGGGTACAACGGAGACCTTACTTCCAAACAGAATGGTTCTGTAGGTGGTTATATGGTCAAGAAGATGATCGAACAGCAGGAAAAGCAGATGGCAGGCAAATAACTCTGAACTGCAATTCGCAGCAGAATAATGCTGAAGTCTGAGAGAAAAGCACTCGGGATTGACCTGAGTGCTTTTTTCTGCTAAAATTCAGCATAGTTACAGAAAGGGGGACGGATCATGAGGGTGATCGCCGGAATTGCCAAAAGACTGAGACTGAAGACTCTTGACGGAATGGAAACGAGGCCTACTACTGACCGGATCAAAGAAACACTTTTTAATATGATCTCTCCGTATCTCTACGACTGTGTGTTCCTTGATCTGTTCAGCGGAAGCGGCGGAATCGGTATCGAAGCGCTAAGCAGAGGGGCAAGAGAAGCTGTTTTCGTTGAGAAGAATCCAAAAGCCATGGCATGTATCAAGGAGAACCTGAAGTTTACCAAGTTGGATCAGAAGGCTGAAACGATGACGATTGACGTGCTGGATGCTCTTGACCGGCTGGAGGGGGAGAAGGTTTTTGATCTTATCTTTATGGATCCTCCATATGACAGGCAGCTGGAAAGAAAAGTACTGGAATATCTGTCAGATTCCGGCCTTATTTATGAGGATACGGTCATCATCGTTGAAGCCTCGAAGGAAACGGACTTTTCCTATGCGGATAAGCTGGGATTTACCGTGACCAGGGAAAAGGTATATAAAACAAACAAGCATGTCTTCTTAGAGAAGACAGGGAAGGAAGAAATATGTTGAGAGCAGTCTATCCGGGAAGCTTTGACCCGGTTACATACGGGCATCTGGATATCATCCGCCGTTCCTGTAATATCGTGGATGAATTAATCGTCGGAGTATTGAATAATAAAGCCAAAATGCCGTTGTTTTCTGTAGAAGAACGTGTTAAAATGTTAAAGGAAGTGACAAAAGATCTGCAAAATGTACGAATCGTACCATTTGCAGGACTTCTGGTTGATTTTGCAACACGGATGGAAGCGGATATAGTCATCAGGGGCCTCAGAGCAATAACAGATTTTGAGTATGAACTGCAGATGTCACAGACCAATAATAAGATGGCTCCCGCTGTGGAGACCATGTTTCTGACTACAAGCATAGAATATTCCTATCTGAGTTCCACAACAGTAAGAGAGATTGCAGCCTTTGGGGGAGATGTATCACAGTTTGTGCCGGAGGCGGTGGCAGTGGAACTGAAGAAAAAGATGAGTACAAAAGGAGAGTGTAACAATGAGCAGCCGCATTGAACAGATCATTGAAGAGATCGAAGAGTACATCGACCGGGATTGTAAATTCCAGCCGCTGTCTACTACGAAGATTATTGTAAATAAAGAGCATCTGGATGAACTGCTGAGAGAACTGAGGATGAAGACTCCCGATGAGATTAAGCGTTATCAGAAGATCATCGCCAACCGGGACGCTATCCTTGCCGATGCCAAGGCAAAGGCAGATGCCATGATAGAAGAGGCTCAGGTACAGACCACAGAGCTTGTCAGCGAACATGAGATCATGCAGCAGGCTTATGCCCAGGCAAATGAGATCGTGACCCAGGCAACTGCCCAGGCTCAGGAAATCATTGATAATGCAACTGCAGACGCCAATGCGATCAGGATCGGAGCTATCCAGTATACGGATGACCTTCTGGCCAATGCGGAAAGCATTATCGGCCACACACTTGACAGCTATACTACAAAATACGACGGACTGATTAATTCTCTTCAGGAGTGTTATGATACAGTTCGTTCCAACCGTTCAGAGCTTGTGATTCCGGAAGAGGATGAGGATTATACTCATACGGATGAAGCGAATTAGATAATGATATCTCTATCGTGTGATCAAAAGATAGATAACGGCCATCAAACTGGCTGCCGCAGCGGCAGCCAGTTTTTCTGCTGTGTAGGGGAGAATTTTCAGCCCGGTACCCTGGAGCATGCACTGAGTCTGAGCCACAGAACAAAAGCCGCCGAATGAGGTCAGAGCAAGGACGGCAGGATAGCAGAGGAAAAAATCTCCGAGGGTACTGTCAAGCATCATTATGCCGTTAGTGACTTCAAGGAGCGGCGAAACGGCAAGAATAAGCGGATGGCTCCCAGGCAGTTCATCCAGAAGAGTGATGAGTACCGAGAAAAGGATAATGTACCCTCCTACTTTGATGATTGACTCGAAGCTGTTCATCATGCATGTGTCCAGAGTGGAAAAGTCCAGCCGGGCTGTCAGCTTTTTCTCAGCATCCGGACTCTGAAAACAGTAGTTTCCCTTCAGATATAATCTGCGGAAAAGAAAGCTGAGCAGTACAGGCGCCAGGATCAGGATGGACAGTGTGGGAATTGCCAGATCTTCTCTTCCGAATGTTTTCCATACGATAAAATTCAGGATAAAGATGGGGCTTGTATTGTTGCAGAAAGACAACAGATAACAGCCTTCCTCGTAGCTGATCCTTCCGCTGCTCATCAGGTCGGCAGTGACCTTCGCGCCCATGGGATACCCGCAGAGAAATCCTGCCAGGACAGCAAAAGTACCGTTTTCTGACACCCGGAAGATCCTGCAGAAGAGGCCGGAGAAGATCCGGGAGATCAGGTGCAGCCCGCCAGAGGCCATGAGGAGACCGGTGACGAGCATAAACGGGAACAGGGTCGGGAATACGATCTGATACCACAGAAGAAGCCCTTCTGCGGCACCGTTAAAAACAGCCTTCGGCATGAACAGCATAAAGATAAAGAGTATTGTTATAAGAATGCCATAAGGAAAGTGCTTCATACTGAGATATCCCCTGGATCGAGCTATTTATTTCAGATATATGATTCTGCGGAGCGGTTTATTCTGTATTCTTTCGGCAATGTACTCATATAGTAAAAGAAAAAGGAGTTTTTCTTGAGACAGGCACGGTTTTATGGATTGCTTCTCTTCTTTCTGATCATGTTTCCAGCACTGTGGATTCCAAGACTCCGTTATATCAGTGAGACGGAACGACTGGATGCGGGGACGGTAAGCTCCCCGGGATTCCGCAGTCAGCCCCTTGATGACAGCCAGATCTGTGAGATAAAGGAAATGAATGAGCCGGGGGAGTTGCTGGGCATCTACTGGCTGGAAACTGATTTCGGGCAGGAAAATGAGGGGAGCAGTATTGCGGATATGGCGGAACGGAGGGAAAGGTGGGAACTCCGTCCCGGATGGAGTACCTATTTTGCAGCATGCAGCGCCGTCTGGGATGATCTGCGCTGTTTCCCTGTGGCTGAGAAGACAGACGGAAGCGGTCCTACAGTTTCTTTTGAAGATTCCTGGCTGTACGGGAGAAGCTACGGTGGGGAGCGCGGACATGAGGGGACGGATATTATACCCTCATTAAACGAGAGAGGCGTTCTTCCCGTGGTCAGCATGACGGATGGAGTGGTGGAGAGTAAGGGGTGGCTGGAACTTGGCGGATACCGGCTTGGAATCCGCGCGCCCCACGGAGGATATTTCTATTATGCCCATCTGGATTCTTATGCAGATCTTGAAGAAGGAGATACGGTGCAGGCAGGAGAGCTGCTGGGGTATATGGGAGACACAGGATACAGCAAGATTGAGGGGACGACCGGCAACTTCCCTGTCCATCTACATATGGGAATATATGTAGATGCCGGAAATGAGGAAGTCAGTGTGAATCCTTATCCTGCCCTGCGATACGTAGAAGATGAGCGGATCCATTACAAATGAAACTTGTTTAAGGGCTTTTATGAGTTGTGAAATCATGGTATACTAAATACTGTTTTATGAGAATTATTACTTGCCGCCTTCACAAGGCGGCGGAATGGAGATAAAGATGAATCAAAATCTGCCGGAGGCCTTTGAGGCAAAGATGAGAAATCTGCTGGGCGGAGAATACGACAGCTATATTAATTGTTTTGATGAGCCCAGACATTATGGGCTCAGGGTGAACACAGCGAAGATATCTGTGGAAGATTTTTTGAAGATCGCACCCTGGCCGCTGGATCCGGTTCCATGGATTCACAATGGCTTTTATTATGACGGGGAGGCATGCCAGCCGGCAAAGCACCCGTATTATTTTGCCGGACTGTATTACCTGCAGGAGCCCAGCGCCATGACGCCTGCCGACCGGCTTCCTGTAGAGCCTGGAGACCGGGTGCTGGATGTATGTGCGGCGCCGGGAGGCAAGGCCACAGAGCTTGGCGCCAGGCTGCAGGGGGCGGGAGTACTGGCGGCAAATGATCTGAGCAGTTCCAGGGCAAAAGGGCTGTTGAAAAATCTGGAGCTGTTCGGCATTGGAAATATGCTGGTGCTCAGCGAAGAACCTGGGAAACTGGTCCCGTATTTCAGCGAATATTTTGACAAGATCCTGATCGATGCCCCCTGTTCCGGGGAAGGAATGTTCCGCAAGGACCGTAAGATGATCCGGGCCTGGGAGGAACACGGACCCGAGTATTTTGCAAAGATCCAGAAGAGTATCATTACCCAGGCGGCACAGATGCTGCGTCCGGGCGGGATGATGCTCTATTCGACCTGCACTTTCTCTCCCGAGGAAAATGAACAGACGATAGAGTATCTTCTGGAACAGTATCCGCAGTTCCATGTATGTGAGATAGAAGGATATGAAGGCTTTGCTTCCGGTATGCCTGAAGTGACGGCTTCCGGCAATGAAGAGCTCAGGAAGACAGTACGTATCTTCCCCCACAGGATGAAGGGAGAAGGACATTTTCTTGCCCTGCTGCAGAAAGGTGAAGGGGAAGGCCATGCCGGACGTCTGAGTTCCTCCGGCAGAGGGAAGAAGCTTCCGGAAGAGCTGGAAGAGTTCCTGAAGGATATTGACAGAGAGATGGATCCGGACCGGATCGATATCCGGGGAGATAAAGTATATTACATGCCGGCAGGAATTCCTTCTCTGAAAGGTATCCGGTTCCTTCGCACCGGGCTGCTCATGGGAGAACTGAAGAAGAATCGTTTTGAGCCAAGCCAGGCTCTTGCCATGAATCTGAAAATGGAAGAATACCGCCGAATCCTGAACCTTTCTGTCTCCGATGATCGTGTGATAAAGTACCTGAAAGGGGAGACGATTGATGTGGAGGATCTGGTCTCTTCCCGCGAGAAGGGCTGGTATCTCGTATGTGTGGACGGCTATCCGCTGGGCTTTGGAAAACTGGTGAACCAGATGCTGAAGAATAAATATCTCCCGGGATGGCGGTGGCAGTCATCATGATGATCCGGTTGGACAAATACCTGGCTGAACTTGGATACGGCACAAGGAGCCAGGTGAAAAAGGACATTGCCGGCGGTCAGGTCACGGTAAATGGAGTACAGGCAAAACGTCCGGAGATAAAGATAGATGCGGACAGGGATCAGGTCACATACAAAGGTGATGCTGTGACTTTTGAAAAATATGAATACTACATGCTGAACAAGCCTGCCGGTACAGTGACCGCCACGGAGGACCGGTCAGACCCGACAGTGCTGGATCTGCTGAAAGATCAGCGGCGGAAAGGACTTTTCCCGGTGGGCAGACTGGACAAAGATACAGAGGGTCTGCTCCTGATCACCAATGACGGAGAGACGGCGCACCGTCTGCTCTCTCCCAGAAAACATGTGGACAAAGTATATTATGCGGATGTACGGGGAAAAGTGACGGAAGAAGACGTACGCAGCTTTGCAGAAGGCGTGGATATCGGGGATGAGAAAATGACCATGCCTGCGGATCTTGAGATCCTGGAAAGCGGAGCCATATCCCGGATCCGCCTGACCATACGGGAAGGAAGATTTCATCAGGTGAAGAGGATGTTCCAGTCGGTCGGGAAGGAAGTCATCTATCTGAAGCGGCTTCAGATGGGTTCCCTCGTGCTGGACACAGAGCTGAAACCGGGAGAATACCGGAAGCTGACGAAAGAAGAGGTGGACAGTTTATGCTGAGAGACAAGAAGGCAGTGATCTTTGATATGGACGGCTCACTGGTGGATTCCATGTGGATCTGGCCGGAGGTGGACCGGGTATATATGGAGCGGTACGGACTGGTCCCTCCGGCGGATTTCCACAAGGCCATCGAGGGGATGAGCTATACAGAGACCGCTCAGTATTTTGTGGATACCTTTCCGGCCCTGCACCGTACAGTAGATGAGGTGAAAATGGACTGGCAGGAAATGACGATGGAGCTGTACGCCACAAGAGTATTTCCGAAAAGGGGAGCCATGGATTTCCTGGACGCCATGCGCGCACGGGGCGTACTGCTCGGGATCGCCACAAGCAATGACCGGAGAATCGCGCAGGCTGCTCTTGACGCGCGGGATATGACGAAATATTTTTCTTCTGTTCGTACCTCATGTGAAGTGTCCGCCGGGAAACCGGCGCCGGACGTTTATCTAAAGGTTGCGGAGGATCTTCATGTGAGGCCGGAGGAGTGCCTGGTCTTCGAAGATGTTCCGAACGGAATACTTGCCGGAAAGAACGCGGGCATGCAGGTTTGTGCTGTCGACGATGACTTTTCCCGTCCTCTGGAGGCGGAGAAGAAACGGCTGGCAGACTATTTTATACATGATTACTACGAGATCCGGGACAATACTTATGAAAGATGCGGAAATATATGAATCAGATGAACAGGCGTTTTGATCACAGGACGCAGAAGACATATACAGGTAAAGAGATACAGAATAACAGTGAGGATGACCAGCAGCGTTTCCTTCCCGTCAGCAGAAGGGAGATGGAGGAACGAGGATGGAATCAGGCAGATTTCGTTTACGTGATCGGGGACGCCTATGTGGATCATCCGTCCTTTGGCTATGCAGTGATCAGCCGGGTGCTGGAGTCTCTGGGATACCGGGTTGCTATCCTTTCCCAGCCGGATTGGAAAGACCCGGCGAGTATAACAGAATTCGGAGAGCCTCGCTTGGGATTCCTTGTATCTGCGGGGAATATGGATTCTATGGTGAACCATTATTCTGTTTCCAGAAAGAGGAGAAAGACGGATGCCTATACGCCAGGGGGAGAAATGGGAAAACGACCGGACCATGCCTGCGTAGTGTACGGTAATCTGATTCGGAGGACGTATAAGAAAACGCCGATTATCATGGGTGGGATCGAGGCCAGTCTCCGTCGGATGGCTCACTATGATTACTGGTCGGACAGTCTGAAGCGTTCCATCCTTCTTGACTCAGGTGCAGATATTATCTCCTATGGTATGGGAGAGCGTTCCATTGCACAGATTGCGGAAGCACTGGAGGCAGGGATCCCGGTGGAGGAGATCACCTATATTGACGGCACCGTTGTTAAGATGAAGAATAGAGATCAGATATATGACGCGCTGTTTCTCCCATCCTTTGATGAACTGAAGGCAGACAAGAGAAAATATGCGGAGAGCTTTTATACACAGTATCAGAATACAGATCCCTTTGCCGGAAAGCGTCTGGCAGAGCCGTATTCCGACCATCTCTATGTGGTGCAGAATCCGGCTTCCAGGCCGCTAACGCAGACAGAGATGGACGATGTGTACAGTCTCCCCTATACACGGACATATCATCCGTCATACAGTGAGAAGGGCGGTGTCCCTGCTATTGCAGAAGTAAAGTTCAGTCTGATCAGCAGCCGGGGATGCTTCGGCGGATGCAGCTTCTGCGCTCTGACCTTTCACCAGGGCAGGATCGTCCAGGTCCGCAGCCATGAGTCTCTGCTGAAGGAAGCGGAAGAGATCACACGGGATAAAGATTTTAAGGGATATATCCATGATGTGGGCGGACCTACGGCGGATTTCCGCCATCCGTCCTGTCAGAAACAGATGAAGAAAGGCGTCTGCCCCAATCGTCAGTGCCTGTTCCCGTCTCCCTGTCCGAATCTGGACGCGGACCACAGCGACTATGTCAGCCTTCTGAGAAAGCTGCGGGAAGTGCCTGGTGTGAAGAAGGTATTTATCCGTTCCGGGATCCGGTTTGACTATCTGCTGGCGGACCGGAAAAAGGATTTTCTGAAAGAACTGTGCCAGTATCATGTAAGCGGCCAGCTGAAGGTTGCACCTGAGCATGTGGCAGATCCGGTACTGAAGCTGATGGGGAAACCGGAACACAGAGTCTATGAGGAGTTTACAAGACAGTTTAACCAGATGAATGACAGAATGGGAAAGAAGCAGTATCTGGTCCCCTATCTCATGTCTTCCCATCCTGGTTCTACTCTGAAGGAAGCGGTAGAACTGGCGGAATACTGCAGAGACCTGGGATACATGCCGGAGCAGGTGCAGGATTTTTATCCTACACCTTCCACACTGTCTACATGTATGTATTATACCGGGATGGATCCCCGGAACATGCAGCCGGTCTATGTGCCCAGGAGTCCCCATGAGAAGGCGATGCAGCGCGCGCTGATCCAGTACAGGAATCCGGAATTGTACGACCTGGTTCATGAAGCCCTGGTGAAAGCCGGAAGGACTGATCTGATCGGATATGGCCCGAAGTGTCTGATCCGTCCGCGGAAGACCCCGGGAGCAGCAGGAAAATCCGCCGGTGCAGGAAGAGGACTGGCGGAAAAAGGAGAAAAAGGGCGGCTGAAGACGTCGAAAAAGAAGAAGACAATCCGGAATGTACACCGGAAGAAGCATTGATGCCTGTTGCGGGGAGAAAGTGACAGGAGACAGCAGATATAGGTAAAAGAAGGGCGGTAAGGCAGGATGAAGATCGCGATCGTAACAGGAGCCTCATCAGGAATGGGCAGAGAATTTGTGCGTCAGGTGGGATATTTTTACCGGGGACTGGATGAGATCTGGGTAATTGCAAGGCGTAGGGAACGCCTGGAGAAGCTGAGCGGGAAAGTGCGTACTCCGCTCCGGATCTTCGACGGCGACCTGACGAAAAAGCAGGTGTTCCGCCGGCTTGAAGAGGCTCTGACAGAATACAGGCCGGATATCCGGATGCTGGTCAACGGGGCAGGGTTTGGCAAATCAGGCCGGGTGGAGGATATCGCGGCAGACGACAGGAAAGTACAGACGGATATGGTCACTCTGAACTGCCGTTCTCTGACAAGGATGACTCTCCTGTGCCTGCCTTATTTCACAGCGGGAAGCCGGATCATAAATCTGGCATCAGCGGCAGCCTTCTGTCCGCAGCCCGGATTCGCAGTCTACGCTGCAACGAAGTCTTATGTCCTCAGTTTTTCCAGAAGTCTGGGAGCCGAACTGAAGGATAAGAGGATTTATGTGACTGCAGTGTGCCCCGGGCCTGTGGATACGGAGTTCTTCCAGGTCAGCGGCGCTCTTTCCAGTCCGCTGAAAAAGCTGACCATGGCGCCGGCGCCCCGGGTTGTCCATCAGGCCCTGAAGGACAGCAGGACGGGAAAAGCCATGTCTGTATACGGCATACCCATGAAAGCGGTGCGGATTCTGACGAAGATCCTGCCCTGTTCAGTAATACTTAAAGCAGAGGAGTTATTTACAAAATGAAAAAAACAGCAAAAGGTACACCGGGATATCTGGATTATAAGAAAAAAGTGGAGATCATCCGAACCGTGATCTATTTCGGGATAGTGGCGGCCATCTTCTTTTTGGGGTACAGCCAGACTCATACCAGACTGAACCTGCTTACAGTGGTTGCGATCCTCGGATGTCTTCCGGCAGGAAAGGCACTGGTGGGAGTGATCGCAAGATTCCCCTACCGTTCCATAGACAGGAAAACGGCGGATGATATCGCAAAGAGGACCGGCAACCTTACGGTCTGCTACGACATGGTGATCACCAGTACGGAGAAAATCATGCCTGTGGACTGTATCGTTATATCGGGGCATAACATCTACGGATATACACATTACAGCAAGGTCAATCTGGATGAACTGGCAAAGCATATCCGCAGCATTCTGGCTCAGAATCAGCTTACCGGGCTGACGGTGAAGGTGCTGAATCAGTACAAACCGTTCCTTGCCCGGGCAGAGGGGCTGAACAATATTGCGGCAGTGGAAAAAGAGGATACAAGAGAGCGGGAAGAATCGATCCGCAATGTGATCCTGAATATTTCCATGTGATCCAAAGAGGAGAAATATGAAAGAACTTATTATAGGCACAAACGAAGCAGGACAGCGTCTGGACAAATTCCTCGGGAAATATATGAAACTCGCTCCCAGGAGCTTTTTATATAAGATGCTCCGGAAAAAGAATATTACTCTGAACGGGAAGAAAGCTTCCGGCAGTGAGATCCTCTCCCAGAGCGATCATATAAAGCTCTTTCTTTCAGATGAGACAATAGACAAATTTTCAGATGAAATTACAGATCAATTTTCATATATAACGGAAAAAGCGTTGAAGAAAACTTCAGGGGAGGGTTCCGGGACGAGACGGAAAAGCAGTTCCGGGAAAACAGATCCGGGCAGGGCAGATCTGGACATAATTTACGAGGATGCGCATACCATCTTTATAAACAAGCCTGTGGGCATGCTGTCTCAGAAGGCGAAACCGGAGGATATCTCTCTTGTGGAGCATCTGATCACCTATCTGATGGACAGCGGACAGATCCGTCCGGAGGAACTGCGCACCTTCCGTCCATCCGTGTGCAACCGCCTTGACCGGAATACCAGTGGACTGGTGGCTGCAGGCAAGACTCTCGCTGCGCTTCAGGACTTAAGTGCCATGTTCCGGGAGCGTTCCATGAAAAAGTATTATCTCTGTCTGGTAAAGGGCCATGTACAACGGAACAGTTATGTGGAAGGATATCTGGTAAAGGATGATAAGACAAACAGGGTGACTGTCGCCAGGGAGCCTGTAAAAGGCGCTGTACCGGTTGCCACGGAATACAGACCTCTGCAGCAGGGACGGTTCATAGAAAAAGAAGGCGGCGGCCAGCCGGGGACCGGAAACAGAGGTATCCGGGAAGGAACGGATGTAACCCTTCTGGAAGTCCATCTGATCACAGGAAGGACGCACCAGATCCGGGCACATCTGGCGTCTGTCGGGCATCCTCTTATCGGAGACTATAAATACGGTGACAGGAAGATCAATGACCGCTTTTGCAGGGAATATGGACTGACATCTCAGCTGCTCCATTCATACCGTCTGTGTATGCCGGTCTGCGTGGGAGAGCTGGAGGAACTGTCAGGCAGGGAAATCACGGCATCTCCTCCGGAGCGCTTTGAAATGATATGTCGGGACTGCGGGGTGATGTGACGTGGCTACATGGAACTCGAGAGGACTTCGGGGTTCTACTCTGGAGGAGTTTGTCAACCGGACAAATGAGAGATATTCGGAGATGGGACTGGCTCTGATACAGAAGATCCCCACGCCTATTACTCCTGTAAAGATTGATAAGGAACACCGTCATATTACACTGGCATATTTTGATAAAATAAGTACAGTAGATTATATTGGGGCGGTTCAGGGAATTCCGGTCTGCTTTGACGCAAAGGAGTGCAGCGCAGATACATTTCCCCTGCAGAATGTGCATCAGCATCAGATGGACTTTATGGGAAAATTCGAGCAGCAGGGAGGAATCTCATTTCTTTTGATCTATTATAGTACAAGAGATGAGCTTTATTACATGCGGTACAGACAGATACTGAAGTTCTGGGACAGATCGCAGGATGGAGGAAGGAAGAGCTTCCGGTTTGATGAGCTGGAGCCCGGTTGGTTCATGGAATTGAAAAACGGGTTTTTCATCCCCTATCTCGATTATATACAGAAGGATCTGGATCTCAGGGATTGACAGCTGCGAGGAAAATCCGTATAATGACAAATGGATTTTAACGTATTAGCACGGTAAAGTGAAAGGAGATAACATAAATGGAACAGAAACTTCATACGCCAGAAGGTGTCAGGGATATTTATAACAGAGAGTGCGAGAAAAAGCTCTCGCTCCAGAAAAAGCTGAGTACCGTGCTGCATCAGTACGGTTATCAGGATATTCAGACTCCGACGTTTGAGTATTATGATGTGTTCCGGGAGGAGATCGGATCTACATCTACCCGGGAGCTTTATAAGTTTTTTGACCGGGATGGCAATATTCTGTCTCTTCGTCCGGATATTACACCGTCTATCGCAAGAGCTGCTGCCACTCTTTTTGAAGATGAGGATTTTCCTATCCGTCTCTGCTATGCCGGGAATACTTTTATCAACCACAGCAGCTATCAGGGACGTCTGAAGGAAAATACCCAGCTGGGGGCTGAGTTGATCGGCGATGATTCTATTGAGGCAGATGCTGAGATGCTGGCCATGGTAGTGGACGGACTGAAAAAGATTGGGCTGAAGGAATTTCAGATAAATATCGGACATGTGGATTTCATTCACAGCCTGCTGGAGAGCACCGGACTGGAAGAAGAGGAGAAGGAGGAAATCCGGACTCTGATCGCAAACAGGAACTATTTCGGTGTAGAAGAGATTCTGGATAACAGAAAGGCAGGAAAAGGTGCAAAGGAAGGATTTCGGATGCTGCCTGAGTTGATGGGAGGTCCGGAAATCCTGGAGCCGGCAGCCGCTGTAGCGCCAAGTGCTGAGGCAAGACTGGCAATTACCCGTCTGCAGCATATCTATCAGCTGCTGAAACTGTACGGGGCGGAAGATCATATTACTTTCGATCTCAGCATGAGCGGAAGTTACGGATATTACAGCGGAATTGTTTTCAGGGCATACACATATGGAACTGGAGATGCAGTGGTCCGGGGAGGCCGGTATGACCATCTTCTTGAGAAATTCGGGAAGAATACACCGTCAATCGGATTTGCCATTATTCTAGATGAGCTGCTCAGCGCCCTTAACCGTCAGAAGATCGATATGCCTTCCGAGCATCGTAATCTGATCGTCTATACAGAAGAGACGGAGAAGCAGGCTGTCTCCATGGCAAGAAATTTCCGCAGTAAGGGAAAGAACATCCTGTTGATCAAGCGGGAAAGCGAGGATGAGCGGGAGAAGTATGAAGCCTACGGGAAAAGAGCTTCTGTGGTCAGCATGCTCTATCTGAGGGATGATCTTAAGATCGAGATGGTGAATCTTGTCACCGGCGAAGAAAAGGTTATCGATACGGCAAAGAAGTAGTAAAGGAGTACAGATATGAAATACTTGACATTCGCCCTCACAAAAGGCAGGCTGGCAAGCAAAACTTTGGAAATGCTGGAGAAGCTGGGAATCACGTGTGAGGAAATGAAGGATAAAAGTTCCAGAAAGCTGATTTTTACCAATGAAGAGCTGAAGCTGAAATTCTTCCTGGCCAAAGGTCCGGATGTACCGACATATGTAGAGTATGGCGCGGCAGATATCGGCGTGGCAGGCAAGGATACGATCATTGAAGAGGGAAGAAAAGTCCACGAAGTCCTCGATCTGGGATTCGGGAAATGCAGGATGTGCGTCTGCGGTTATCAGGACGCGGCAGATCTTCTGAACCACCATGAACTGATCCGCGTTGCCACCAAGTATCCGAATATTGCAAAGGACTATTTCTATAATAAAAAGCACCAGACCGTGGAAATCATCAAGATGAACGGGTCTATCGAACTTGCGCCTATCGTCGGGCTGTCAGAGGTGATCGTTGATATTGTGGAGACCGGATCCACTCTGAAGGAAAACGGACTGGTAGTACTGGAGGAAGTGTGCCCTCTGTCTGCAAGAATGATTGTTAATCCGGTCAGCATGAGGATGGAGAATGACCGGATCCGGGAACTGATCTCAGAACTGAGGAAGCTGATTAGGGAGGATTAGATATGCGAATCGAGAAACTGGATGAAAGTACAAAGAAAAATCTGTTGGAGGATCTTCTGAAGAGGAGCCCCAACAGCTATGGAAAATATGAGGAGAGCGTCCGCAGGATCCTGGACGATGTGAAGGAAAAACGGGATCAGGCGGTGTTTGAATATACGAAGAAGTTTGACGGTGTGGAGATCGATGCATCAACACTTGTTGTCACAGACGAGGAGATCAGCGAGGCGTACGAAAAAGTAGGAGAGGAGCTGCTGGGCATTATCCGCCGTGCGCTGAAGAATATAGAGTCCTACCATGCCAAACAGATGCAGTACAGCTGGTTTGACAGCCGGCCGGACGGCACCATACTGGGACAGAAGGTTACGGCACTCCACAGAGTGGGAGTCTATGTACCCGGAGGGAAAGCGGCGTATCCGTCCTCGGTACTGATGAATATCATGCCTGCGAAGGTTGCCGGAGTGGATGAGATCATTATGGTCACTCCCCCGGGCAAAGACGGAAAAGTAACGCCGACCACGCTGGTGGCAGCTAAAGAGGCAGGAGCCGACAGAGTTTATAAAGTGGGAGGCGCTCAGGCTATTGCAGCTCTTGCATATGGTACAGAGAGTATCCCGAAGGTTGACAAGATCGTGGGACCGGGAAATATATACGTTGCCCTGGCGAAAAAAGCCGTATACGGACATGTGAGCATTGACTCCATTGCAGGCCCCAGCGAGATTCTTGTACTTGCGGATGAAACAGCTAATCCGCGTTATGTGGCTGCGGATCTGCTCTCTCAGGCAGAGCATGACGAGCTGGCAAGCGCTATCCTTGTTACTACAAGCATGGATCTGGCTGAAAAGGTTTCCGCCCAGACAGATGAATTTATCCGTGAGCTTTCCAGAGGAGAGATCATTCAGAAGTCCCTGGATAACTACGGCCATATCCTGGTTGCAGATACGCTGGAGGACGCCATTGACGCGGCTAACGAGATCGCATCCGAACATCTGGAGATCATGACAGCTAATCCATTTGATGTTATGACGAAGATCCGCAATGCGGGAGCCATCTTTATCGGAGAATACTCCAGCGAGCCGCTTGGAGATTATTTTGCCGGACCTAACCATGTCCTGCCGACCAACGGAACAGCCAAGTTTTTCTCACCTCTTTCCGTAGATGACTTTATCAAGAAGTCCAGCATTATCTCTTACTCCAGAGATGCACTGGAAGAAATCCATACAGATATCGAGAAGTTTGCAGAAGCGGAGCATCTGACTGCACATGCAAATTCCATCAAAGTACGGTTCGAGGAGGAATAGATCATGGATGAGCGTATCGGAAGCTGTACCAGAACGACAAAAGAAACGGATATCACTGTCACGATTAACCTGGACGGACAGGGACAGAATAATATAGATACAGGGATTCCTTTCTTTGATCATATGCTGGATGGATTTGCACGTCACGGCCTGTTTAATCTGGATGTGAGGGTGAGCGGCGACCTGGAGGTGGACAGCCATCATACGATCGAGGATACGGGAATTGTTCTTGGACAGGCGATTCTGAAGGCCCTTGGGGACAAGGCGGGAATACGCCGGTACGGATATTTCATCCTGCCTATGGACGAGACGCTTGCCCTGGGCGCTGTGGATCTGTCAGGACGTCCATATCTGAACTTCCAGGCGGAGTTCACCGTGCCGAAACTGGGTGCAATGGATACGGAGATGGTACGGGAATTCTTCTATGCCGTTTCTTATAGTGCTGCCATGAACCTGCATCTGAAGATCCTGGACGGCGGTAACAACCATCACATGGCGGAAGCGCTTTTCAAGGCGTTCGGGAAATCTCTGGACATGGCTACGTCCAGAGAGCCAAGGATAAACGAAGTGTGGTCCACGAAGGGATCACTGTAGCTTAAAAACAACAACAGGAGGATAAAACATAATGAGCTATAAAAGACTGACCCCCTGTATTTTCATTGACAGGGGCAGGGCGGTGAAATGGTTCGATGACGATACAGTCCTTTCTGATGACGTGATCGGACTGGCAAAACATTACTGTGAAAAAGGGGCAGATGAGCTGATTGTTTTTGATCTCTCCAACACGGATGAGGAGCACGATGAGTCTATCGACCTGATGAAGAAGATAAACCGCGTGATCAGCATTCCCATGATCGCGGGAGGAAATATAAGAAGAACTGAAGATGTAAAGAAGATCCTGTATGCAGGAGCAAAGCGCGCGATGCTGAACTTTTCAAAAAATATCTCCAAGGATCTTATAGAAGAGGTGTCGAAGCGGTTCGGCAAAGAGCGGATTGCTGTATCTCTCAACGATTTTGATGCGTTATTCAAACAGCAGCATCTCATCGAGGCGTACAGCTCTGAGATCGTCTTCATGCATCGTCTTGACCTGAACTCGGTAATAAATGTGACAAACGTTCCCTGTGTAGTTGTTACGGACACTATGGATCAGAGCGAGATTCTGAGGATCCTGAAATCCGGAGGAGTGAAAGGAGTATCCGGACTGTTTATCAGCCAGCCGGATATGGATTTCAATAAGTTCAAAGATCTCTGTACCAGCCAGGGAATCCAGATGACTTCTTTTGAGAGCCTTATGGATTTCAATGAGTTCAAACTGAATTCGGACGGACTGATTCCGGTGATCGTACAGGACTATAAGACAAATGAAGTGCTGATGATGGCATATATGAACGAAGAGGCATTTGAACACACGGTGAAGACCGGACGGATGACATACTACAGCCGCAGCCGTCAGTGTCAGTGGGTAAAAGGGGAGACATCCGGACATTATCAGTATGTCAAGTCCATAGCAGTCGACTGCGACAAGGATACTCTGCTGGCAAAGGTGGATCAGGTGGGAGCTGCCTGCCATACCGGCAACCGTTCCTGCTTCTACACCTCCATTGTAGGCGCTGATTATGATGCGAAAAATCCGCTTCAGGTATTTGAAAGCGTATACGATACGATCCAGGATAGAAAAGTTAATCCGAAGGAAGGATCCTACACCAACTATCTCTTTGAGAAGGGAATCGATAAGATTCTGAAGAAAGTGGGAGAGGAAGCGACCGAGATCGTGATTGCGGCAAAGAATCCTAATCCCGAGGAAGTGAAGTATGAGATCTGTGATTTCCTGTATCATGCTATGGTGCTCATGGTGGAGCGAGGCGTGACCTGGGAGGATATCACTAGCGAACTGGCAGACCGGTAGGCAGGCCGGAGGCTATGTTCTGAATAAATAGATAAATGGTCACATGAATTTTACATTTACGGGGAGACATGAAACTGGAAGAGACAGTTAAGTAGTCTCCCTTTTTAATACAGATATATGATAGGATTGGTTCTGTGTAAATAAGTGCTCTCATACACTATATATTAAGAAATCAAATCTGGTGATCTCATGAATGATTCGGAAGCACGGCGCAGAGAACTGCTTCGGCAGACTCGAAAACTGTATGACGACAAGAAAGACATTCCTGCAGTACATCCCAGGTATGGCAGTCTGTACCACGAGCTCTATGATAAAAAGGAAGTAGAGCAGAACACCCAGGGCGGCAGCTTTTACATACGACTGGTAGTCAGCATTCTCTGTTTTATTTGTTTTGTGTATATGGATCAGGGAGACGTCAGTGTGGCTGATGTTGACAGCGATGCCATTGTACACCAGATCGAGCAGGATTTTGATGCGGAGGCAATCCGGGAAGTCTGGAAAAACCTGTAATAATGCACTTTTTGTAAAACTATTTCATTGAATGCTGATTAATCCGGATTGACATCCTATTTTCATTTTAGTACAATCTATACGGATTTAAGTTTCCCCATAGCAGATATCATGGGGGAGAACTGTGAATAACGAAGTCTTGTGTAAAGGTGTTGAGTAAGTGAGAAAATTAGCATTAAGTGATGAAATATTACTAAAGATTGAGAAACCTGCCCGCTACATCGGAGGCGAGGTAAACGCGGTCATGAAAGACGAGGAAAAGGTGGATATCCGTTTCGCTATGTGTTTTCCGGACGTTTATGAAATCGGGATGTCCCATCTCGGAATCCAGATCCTGTATGACATGTTCAACCGCCGGGAAGACGTATGGTGCGAACGGGTGTATTCTCCGTGGCATGACCTTGATCAGGTAATGAGGGATGAGAACATCCCTCTTTTTGCGCTGGAATCCCAGGATCCGGTCAGAAAGTTTGATTTCCTGGGCATTACCATTCAGTTTGAGATGTGTTATACCAATATTCTTCAGATCCTGGATTTGAGCCATATCCCGCTCCATGCAGCGGATCGTACAGAGGAGGATCCTATTGTGATCGGAGGCGGCCCCTGCGCGTACAATCCGGAGCCGTTGGCGGAGTTTTTCGATATCTTTTATATCGGAGAAGGAGAGACTGTGTACGATCAGCTTCTGGATCTGTATAAAGAATGGAAGAAATCCGGACAGAGCCGGATCCGGTTCCTGGAGCAGGCGGCGGAGATCCCGGGCCTTTATGTTCCTATGTTTTATAATGTTGACTACAATGAAGACGGAACTTTAAGGTCATTTACACCTAATAACACTCATGCTCCGGAGAAGGTAAAGAAGCAGGTTGTCACTGGAGTGACAGAAGCTCCTTATCCCATGTCTCCGGTGGTTCCATTTATCAAGGCTACTCAGGACCGGGTGGTGCTGGAGATACAGAGAGGCTGTATCCGTGGCTGCCGTTTCTGTCAGGCGGGAATGATCTACCGGCCGACGCGTGAGAGAAATGTTGACAAACTGAAAGAGTATGCACGCACTATGCTGAAAAATACCGGGCATGAAGAGATTTCCCTGAGTTCCTTAAGTTCCAGCGATTACTCTGAATTGAAGGAGCTGGTCCTGTTTCTGATTGACGAGTTCCGCGAGAAAGGAATCAATATCTCTCTTCCATCTCTGCGCATCGATGCCTTTTCTCTCGATGTCATGAGCCGGGTACAAGATGTACGTAAGAGCAGTCTGACATTTGCTCCGGAGGCAGGATCACAGAGGATGCGTGATGTGATCAATAAGGGACTGACAGAGGAAGACATACTGGAAGGGGCTGGTCAGGCTTTTGAAGGCGGCTGGACGAAGGTAAAGCTGTACTTTATGCTCGGACTGCCTACAGAGACTGAAGAGGATATGAGGGAAATCGCGCGGCTTTCTGACCGGGTTGCACGGCGGTATTATGAGATCCCGAAGGAACAGCGCCACGGGAAATGCCAGATCACAGCAAGTTCTTCTTTCTTTGTGCCGAAGCCATTTACGCCGTTCCAGTGGGCGCCCATGTATACGGCTGATGAATATGTACGGAGAGCCGCTGTCGTGAAACATGAGTTTCAGGAACAGCTGAACCGGAAAAGCCTGAGGTATAACTGGCATGACGCGGAGACCACGGTTCTGGAGGGGGTAATGGCCAGGGGCGACCGGAGAATCGGCCGGGTCATCGAAGAGGCTTACAGGCTTGGATGCCTTTTTGACTCATGGACAGAGAGTTTCCACAATGAACGGTGGATGAAGGCGTTTGAAAATACTGGTGTGGATATTGCTTTTTATAATCTCAGAGAACGGGCGGAGGACGAGCTCTTCCCCTGGGATTTCATTGATATTGGTGTGAGCAGGAAATTCCTGCGCAGAGAATGGGACAAGGCTATGGAAGGACAGGTCACGCCGAACTGCCGGATGCAATGTTCCGGCTGCGGTGCGGCGTCATTCGGAGGAGGTGTCTGTTATGAAGGCTAGAATTAAGTTCAGAAAATACGGCGCACTGCGCTTCATCGGACATCTGGATGTAATGCGTTTCTTCCAGAAGGTCATGCGCAGAGCAGAGATTCCCATAGCATTTACAGGCGGATACAGCCCGCACATGATCATGTCTTTCGCCAGCCCTCTCGGAATCGGACTGAGCAGTGATGGCGAGTATTTCGATATCGAACTGATAGAACCGGTGGAAAGCGAAGATGCGGTCCGAAGGATGAATGAAGCCTGCGTGGAAGGTATCGAGGTCGTCAGTATCCGCCAGATCGCTGAGGAGAAGAAGATGACGGGGATGACTATTCTCGCCGGCGCGGATTATCTGGTAAGTATAAAGGAAGAGGCCCTGCCTGATGGGTGGCAGGATCAGTTCCGTATATTCATGGAACAGTCTGAGATCAGGATAGTGAAGCAGACCAAGCGCAGTGAGACGGAAGTAGATATCCGTCCCATGATCTGGAAATGGGAGATCCGTGGGGACAAGATCTATCTACAGGTGGCTTCCGGAAGTGCGCAGAATCTGAAGCCGGATCTGGTCATGGAGGCGTTCGTCAGGTTCCTTGAGGAACGCGGAGATTATCGCGGGAACGGCGGAACATCACCCCTTGAAACAGGAGCTTTCGGATATCACAGGCTTGAGATGTACGCCGATATGGGAGAGAATGGTGAGCGGAAGCTGCTCACGCTGGAATCCCTGGGCAAGGATATGAAAAAGACCGAATAAGCTGCTGATAGCTGCCAATCGATTGTTCCAGGAACTGGCTGTATAAAAGTGAGGGAGTAAGATGAAGCGAAAAATCCTTATGGAAAATACAGGTGGACAGATAAGAACTTTTTTTCTTGAAGATGATGATATCGTTGAGATCCACTGTGCTGCTGCCGAAGAAGTTGAAAAGGACAGACATGCCCTTGGAGACATCTATGTCGGAAGGGTTAAGAATATCGTACAGAATATTGGCGCTGCATTCATCGAGATCGCACCCGGAATAAACTGCTACTATGATATGAAGGAAGCGGATCATGCTGTCTTCACAAAGAAAGCAGGCCGAAAGTCTCTGTGTATTGGAGATGAGCTTGTCGTTCAGATCAGCAAGGAGGCAGTAAAGACAAAGGCGCCTACTGTAACCGGAAACTTAAGTTTTTCCGGTCGTTTTGCTGTGTTGACCCACGGTAATACCAGGATCGGCGTATCCTCAAAAATTCCGAAAAAAATACGGGATGAGTACAAAGACAGGCTGAAATCCTGGCAGAATGACAGCTTTGGGATCATTGTCCGGACGAATGCCAGGGACGTTCCTTTTGAGGCAGTTTTAGATGAGTTATCTACACTCCGGCGGGAATATGAAAAAGTAATCTACAGCGCTCCTACGCGGGTGTGTTTCTCCTGTCTGAAAGCCGCCCCTCCCTCCTATATATCTGACCTGAAGAATGTCTATATGGATGGAATGGAAGAAATCGTAATAGAGGGCAAAGAACTGTATACAAGAATACAAAAATATTTTGAAGCAGAACTGCCGGATAAGAAAGAACTGCTCCGTCTGTACGATGATTCATTTCCTCTCTGTAAACTGTACAGTACAGACACGGCTCTTGAAAAAGCGCTAAGTGAAAAAGCATGGCTGAAGCATGGAGGTTATCTTGTGATTCAGCCCACGGAGGCCCTGACTGTGATAGATGTAAACTCCGGCAAGAACATAAGCAAAGGAAGAAATGAGGAAGGCATCATGAAGATCAATTTGGAGGCAGCACACGAAGCTGCCAGACAGATCCGCCTCCGTAATCTTTCCGGTATCATCATCATTGACTTTATTAATATGGATGTAGAGGAAAATATTAACACACTGCTCAGAGAGTTTCGCGGATTTCTGTCTGAAGATCCTATTCAGACAACTCTGGTCGACATCACTCCTCTGAATCTGGTTGAAGTGACAAGGAAAAAAGTACACCGGCCTCTGTATGAACAGGTCGGTTTATAAAAATAACATAGAAAGAAGTGTGCCAATTGAGCAAAAAAGAACTTAAGACCAATGCCATGCGTATCCTGGATAAAAATAAAATCCCTTATGAATATCAGACTTATGAATGTGATGAATTTATCGACGGCATCACAGTGGCTGATAAGATCGGCCTGCCTCATGAACAGGTTTATAAGACGCTGGTAACAACAGGAAGGAGCGGACAGCACTATGTCTTCGTCCTTCCCATTGCCGCCGAACTGGATTTGAAGAAAGCAGCAAGAGCAGTGGGCGAGAAGTCAGTGGAGATGCTTCATGTAAAGGACATCACTGCGGTTACCGGATATGTCCGAGGCGGCTGTACAGCTATCGGGATGAAGAAACAGTTTCCAACGATTATTGATGAGAGTGCCGGTCTATTTGATCATATATATGTCAGCGGAGGCAAATTAGGAATGCAGATCCGGCTTGCTCCCAATGATCTGAAAAGAGTTTCCCAGGCGGAATATAGGGACATTACTGTTTGAAAAATTATCATTTACAACACGGCTTTCAGGCGCTATAATATTGATTCGAGAGTGCAGACTCTCCGGAATATCTGCGTCCGGTTGGAGCAGATATTCCGGAGTGGCAATACAGAAATAAGAACACCAGAACCGATCAGGGGCATCTGTTTTGTGTTGTTTTATGATTTTATGGATTACGTTTGGAGGAACAGATAAGAATGAAAAAAGTGGTAAAGTTCGGCGGAAGCTCTCTGGCAAGCGCGGAACAGTTTAAAAAAGTTGGCGCTATTATCCGTGAGGATGAAGCGAGGAGGTATGTGGTACCCTCTGCTCCGGGAAAGAGATTTTCCAGTGATACAAAGGTAACGGATATGCTTTATGCATGCTATGCTTCTGCGGAGCAAGAGGAAGATTTTTCGGAGCAGCTGGATCGTATCCATGAGAGATACCAGGAGATCATCAACGGGCTGGGACTGAAATTCTCCCTGGATCAGGACTTTGAGATTATCAGGAAGAACTTCACTGAGAAGGCAGGGAAGGATTATGCTGCATCCAGAGGTGAGTATCTCAATGGAAAGGTAATGGCAGCTTATCTGGAATTTCCTTTTATAGATGCTGCTGAAGTCGTTCGGTTCAATGAGGATGGAACTTTCAACGAAGAAGTGACCAATGAACTTCTCTCTGCCAGACTTGCCGATATGGAATATGCAGTGATCCCGGGCTTTTACGGCGCAAAGGAAGACGGTACAGTAGTTACATTTTCCAGAGGAGGATCCGATGTCAGCGGCTCTCTCGTAGCTCTGGCAGTAGGCGCTGACATATATGAGAACTGGACGGATGTATCTGGTTTCCTGATCGCTGATCCGAGGATCGTGAAGAATCCAAAGTCAATTGAGACAATTACTTATAAAGAACTCAGGGAGCTGTCCTATATGGGCGCCAGCGTTCTTCATGAAGACGCGATCTTCCCGGTGAGAAAGGCCGGTATCCCCATCAATATCCGGAATACCAATGCTCCTCAGGATAAGGGAACTCTGATCGTGGAGGGAACATGCCGCAAACCGAAATACACTATCACAGGAATTGCCGGAACGGACGGATTTGCAGCTATCACAGTTGAAAAGGCGATGATGAACTCAGAGGTTGGGTTCTGTCGGAAAGTCCTTCAGGTGTTTGAGGACAATGGGGTGTCTATCGAGCATATGCCTTCAGGGATCGATACCATGACAATCTTTGTTCATCAGAATGCTTTTGAGGAAAAAGAGCAGAAGATCCTGGCAGGGATCCATAAAGAGGTCAGTCCGGATCATATTGAACTGGAGACAGACCTGGCTCTTATCGCTGTCGTGGGAAGAGGCATGAAATCGACAAGAGGAACGGCGGGTCGGATCTTTTCCGCTCTTGCCCACGCTCACATAAATGTCAAGATGATCGATCAGGGATCCAGTGAGCTGAATATTATCATAGGTGTGCGGCATGAAGACTTTAAAAATGCGATCCGTGCTTTATACGAGATCTTCGTACTGACACAGATCTGAAAGGACTGACAGAAAAGAGCGATGAACATTTTATTTTTCCTGAAACCGAAGAGTGAGACAGCATATGTCTATGATCACTGCACACTCAGACAGGTGTTGGAAACAATGGAATATCACAAATACGCATCCATACCAATGCTGAATAAAACAGGGGAATACGTAGGAACCATAACAGAAGGCGATTTGCTCTGGGGTATTAAGCGGTATACTAATCTGAACCTGAAAGCTGCTGAGAATATCTTTATACAGGATTTTCCCAGAAAAGCCGACTATGAGGCTGTATCTGCCGGATCGGATATGGAGGATCTGGTGAGAAAAGCCATGAATCAGAACTTTGTTCCGGTAGTGGATGATCAGAATAAATTCATCGGGATTATCACCCGGCGCAGTATTATAGAATACTGCTATGAAAAGCTGAAAAAAATGGATAAAAACTCTTGACGTAATAAAAAATAGTATGCTATACTACAATGGTATGCCGCACAATGAGGTTTTCGAAGCACTGCATCCAGCAGTCACCGCAATTGGCGAGTAATGATAATAGGAGGTGCCATATGTACGCGATTATAGCAACAGGTGGTAAACAGTACAAAGTAGCTGAAGGCGATATCATTAAAGTAGAGAAACTTGGTGTGGAAGCTGGAGAGACTTATACTTTCGACCAGGTGCTTGCAGTAAACAATGACAAACTGATCGTTGGAACTCCGACTGTAGAAGGCGCTACAGTTACAGCTTCCGTGATCGGCGACGGCAAAGCGAAGAAAGTTGTCGTTTACAAGTATAAGAGAAAAACTGGATACCATAAGAAAAATGGACACAGACAGCAGTATACGGCAGTTAAGATCGACAAGATCAACGCGTAATCGTCTGTTTCGATGATCAGGGTAACCATTTATAAGACCGGAAGGCATGAATATATGGGATTTGACGTATCCGGACATGCCGGATATGCCGAAAGCGGTGAAGATATTGTCTGCGCTGCAGTTTCCGCGTTGGTGATCAATGCCGTGAACTCTATTGAGCGTTTCACGGAGGATGAGACAAGCAGTGTGGCTGACGAAGAGACGGGAGATATGGAATTCCGTTTCAAATCTAATCCATCCCATGATGCCCGACTTTTGCTGGATTCCATGATTCTTGGTCTGGAAGCGATAGAAGACAGCGGAGAATACGAATCATACATTGACATTGTTTTCAAGGAGGTGTAAGAACCATGATGAAAATGAATCTTCAGTTTTTTGCTCATAAAAAGGGAGTTGGTTCTACAAAGAACGGACGTGACTCCGAGGCTAAGAGACTGGGCGCGAAGAGAGCGGACGGACAGTTTGTAAAAGCTGGAAACATCCTTTACAGACAGCGCGGAACAAAGATTCACCCGGGAGTGAATGTTGGACGCGGTGGAGACGACACTCTGTTTGCACTTGTAGATGGTGTAGTAAGATTTGAAAGAAAAGGAAGAGATAAGAAACAGGTTTCTATCTATCCGGTAGCTGAATAACAGCCGGACTGGAAAGCTCATCCGGAACTTTCGCTAATATACCAGGCAGTTATGAGCCCCAGACTTTTGTCTGGGGCTTTTCTTAAACCAGGCAATAATAACAGAACTTTGAAACAGAGAATGCAGACAGAAAGGAGAAAATATGTTCGCAGACAGAGCAAAGATCTATATCAGATCAGGAAAAGGCGGAGACGGTCACTGCAGCTTCCGCAGAGAGCTCTATGTCCCCAACGGCGGTCCTGACGGCGGAGACGGCGGAAGAGGAGGAGACCTGATCTTCGAAGTGGATGAAGGGCTGAACACACTGGCTGATTACCGACATAAGCGCAAGTATGCGGCAGGAGACGGAGAACAGGGCGGGAAACGCCGCTGCCACGGTAAAGATGGAAAAGATCTTGTACTCAAGGTCCCGGAAGGAACTGTGATCAAGGAAGCTGTATCGGGGAAAGTGATCGCTGATATGTCCGGTGACAACCGCAGACAGGTAGTGTTAAAAGGCGGCAAAGGCGGACTCGGAAATCAGCATTTTGCAACAGCTACCATGCAGGTCCCCAAGTATGCCCAACCAGGTCAGCCGGCAAAGGAACTAGAGGTAAAGCTTGAATTGAAGGTGATCGCTGATGTTGGACTGATCGGTTTCCCGAACGTTGGGAAATCCACTCTTTTATCCCGAGTGACTAATGCAGATCCCAAGATTGCCAATTATCACTTCACTACATTGAACCCTAATCTGGGAGTGGTGGATCTGGAAGACGCAAAGGGATTTGTTATGGCTGATATCCCGGGGCTGATTGAGGGTGCCTCTGAAGGTGTCGGACTGGGACATGAGTTCCTGCGCCATATTGAGCGTACCAAGATGATGATCCATGTGGTTGACGCTGCTGGAACGGAGGGACGAGACCCGGTTGATGACATTTACAAGATTAACGCTGAGCTGGAAGCCTATAATTCAGATATTGCGAAGCGTCCTCAGGTTATCGCAGCGAATAAGACAGATCTGATCTATGATCCCGAAAATGATCCGATCGAGCGGCTGAGAGCAGAATTTGAGCCTAAGGGTATTCCTGTATTTCCTATTTCCGGAGCAACAGGAAAGGGAATCCGTGAGCTGCTCTATTATGTCAGCTCTCAGCTGGAGAATATGGATGATACTCCGGTTGTGTTCGAGCAGGAGTATTTCCCGGAGGACGAGCTGATCTATGAGGAGCTGCCATATACCGTTGAGCAGAAAGATGGAATGTATGTTGTAGAAGGACCGAAGATCGAGAAGATGCTGGGATATACGAATCTGGATTCAGAGAAGGGATTTGCTTTCTTCCAGAAGTTTCTGAAGGAGACCGGCATACTGGATGATCTTGAGGCTTCAGGAATTCAGGAAGGCGATACAGTTAAAATGTACGGATTCCAATTTGACTACTATAAATAACTACTTGTAAAAACCAAATAGAAGATTAAAGCATAAGCAGATTATAACGAAGGAAGTGTATTAATGACAACAAAACAAAGAGCATATCTGAAGAGCCTTGCCATGAAGATTGATCCGATCTTCCAGATCGGAAAGTCAAGTATGACACCCGGTCTTACTCAGGCGATTTCTGAGGCGTTGGAGGCCCGTGAGCTGATCAAGATCTCTGTGTTGAACAACTGTGGAGATGACCCGCGTGAGCTGGCCGAGATTATTGCTGAGCGAACACGCTCCCAGATCGTTCAGGTCATCGGAAAGAAGATCGTCCTGTACAAGGAAGGCAAGGACGATAAGAAGAAGATCATACTTCCGCTGTAAAGCTCTGACAGAAAAATACTCAGCGGAATACAGGAGAATAAACATGAAAATAGGTATAATGGGCGGTACTTTTGATCCTATCCATATAGGACATCTTCTTCTGGGCGAATTCGCCTATGAGGATTTCGGCTTGGATGAGATCTGGTTTCTTCCAAACGGAAACCCGCCCCATAAGGATACAGAAGAGACGAAAAAAGCGCTTCGCCACAGAGTGAATATGGTAAAGCTTTCAATCGCTGATGTGTCTTATTTTCGTCTGAATCTGTACGAAGCGGAAGTAGATCATCATTCTTATACGTATCAGACCATGCAGGAATTTAACAGACTTTATCCCGATGACAGCTTCTATTTTATACTTGGAGCTGACTCCCTTTTTTCCATTGAGCAGTGGATGTACTTCAGGGAAATATTCCCTACATGTACGATTCTGGCTGCAATGAGAGATGATAAAGATGCTGAAGAGATGAGGCGGCAGATGAGATATCTGAAAGAGAAGTATGGAGCCAGGATTGAACTGCTGCAGGCACCTCTGCTCGAAATCTCGTCAACGACGCTTCGAGAGAGAGCTGCCAGGGGGTTGAGTCTGCGCTACATGGTACCCGATACTGTGGCAGAATATATCAGGGAAAACAGACTATATGAGACCCCGGTGATATGATAGTCTGTATCAGCGTATTGAGATATAAGGAGTGAGGCATATTATGACAGATGAACTGCTGGAAATAAAAAAGAAACTCTCAAAGATCCTGAAGAAGGAAAGATATGAACACACAATCGGAGTCATGTATACAGCGGCGTCGCTGGCTATGTGTTATGGAGAGGACGTGCAGAAAGCGCTGACTGCCGGACTTCTCCATGATTGCGGAAAATTCTGTTCTGCTAAGGATCAGATTCATTTGTGTGAGAAGAAGCATATCCAGCTGACGGAATCCGAGCTCTCCATGCCGGCTCTGATCCATGCGAAGCTTGGCGCATATCTTTCAGAACACGAATATGGAATCTCGGACCCGGATATTCTAAGCGCGATCACATGGCATACTACAGGAAAGCCTGAGATGACTATGCTGGAGAAGATTATTTATATAGCAGATTATATTGAGCCGAACCGGAAGATGATCCCAGGGCTTTCGGAAGTAAGAGCAGTAGTATTCCACGATATCGATCAGGCGGTATGTATGTCCGCCGGAGCAACAACACGATATCTGGAAAATGGCGGAAAAGCAGTTGACCCCATGACCGTCAGCACGTATAATTACTACAAAAAGGAGAAGTGATATGAATCAGTCCAAAGAAATGGCAAAGATCGCCTGCAAGGCTCTGAGCGATAAAAAAGGCGAAGACATTAAGATCATTGATATTACCGGTATCTCTGTACTGGCCGATTATTTTATCATTGCCAATGGAAACAGTGACAGTCAGGTAAACGCTCTGGTAGATAATGTAGAAGAGGAACTTCATAAAGCAGGCTATTCGTTGAAGCAGAGAGAAGGTCACGGATCCTCCTGTTGGATCCTCCTTGACTTCGGGGATATCATCGTACATGTATTCGATAAGGAGAACCGTCTGTTCTATGATCTGGAAAGAATCTGGAAAGATGGAAAGATCATCAGCATGGATGAGCTGTAAGCGGTACGAAAGAATAATGCTCCATTGTATATAGTAGAGTATCATAACATAATGATAGAATATAAAAACAGATGCATATACCTGTAAAGATTGTTGTAAACAAAGGAAATGCATCTGTTTTTGTATGCTTTTTATTATGATTTTTTTAAGCTGACAGCTGTTATTTGAAGAAACGCATGACACCTATAACTTTGCCAAGTATGGTAACATCTTTTACTATGATGGGATCCATTGTATCATTTTCCGGCTGAAGACGGATGATGCCTTCTTCCTTATAAAAGGTCTTGACCGTAGCGCCGTCCTCAATCAGGGCTACGACCATATCCCCGTTAGAAGCAGTGGAAACCTGTTCTACAAGAACCAGATCGCCATTCAGGATTCCGGCGTTTATCATACTTTCACCTTTGACTCTGAGGAGAAATGTCTGATGGTTCGGCATCTGCTCAACCGGGAAAGGAAAGTAATCCTCAATATTCTGCTGTGCAAGTATCGGCTCACCTGCAGCGACCTGACCGATGATCGGGACATTGACCATCTCACGTCGACTGAGATTGAAATCATCATCCAGAATCTCAATCGCTCTGGGCTTGGTGGGATCGCGTCTTATATATCCGTTCTTCTCAAGTGTCTCAAGGTGGGAGTGGACAGAAGAGGTAGACTTCAGATGTACTGCCTCGCATATCTCGCGTACTGCCGGAGGAAATCCCCTTTCCAAAATCTGAGACTTAATATATTCAAGAATCTCTCGTTGTTTATCGCTTAATTTACCCTGTGCCATAATATCCTCCGAACAAAATTTGATATAGATATAGTAACACACATATTTTGAAAAAGCAAACATTTGTTACGAAAATATGTTCGAAAAATCTATTATAAACTGTTGACAAACGTACGTTCGCATACTATACTTTCAGTATAGAAACAAACGGTTGTTCGAATGATACAGGCATGTAACATACGTACATATAAGGGGTATCGGGGGTAGTTACATATGAAAAGGAAATTATTAAGAAAGGCAGTTTCTTTAACATCAGTAGTCGTGGCTTTATTTACAGGGTGTATGTTTTTCGGAACAATCCTGTCGTCAGCACATGAGAAAAATAATCCAGAGGAAACAGTTTACAAATATTATACAAGTATTCGGATCGAGTATGGTGATACACTCTGGGATATCGCAAAGGAAACCATGACAGATGAATATAATTCCACGGCTGAATACGTTGAAGTACTTAAGAAAATGAATTCACTTGATTCCGACGACATTCAGGCGGGTCAGTATCTGATCGTTGCCTACAATGACACAGAATTCAAATGATAAATGAATCAGAGACAATAAAACAAGATCAATGCTTTAACGATCACGTTGCTGCAACATTGACCTGACAGTTAAATCATAATCTATAAGGGTATCAATATACATCCCTATGTATTGATATATAAATACACTCCAGAAGATCTCCGGAAAATAAAAGCCGGAGATCTTTTTAATGAGAATCCTTCAAGCGAATGCGTGGCCGCCGGGGCAATACAGCTCCGGCATAGCGGACGTATGATAGACATGAGGTAGATATTTATTTAATAGCAGATGAACACAATGAGATCTATACGACAAATACCGATTTTTCCAAAAGATATAGACGAAAATTTTGAATTCTGCTATAATATATCCGTTAAGAGGGATTTTTTAGATTTGATTAAGGGGTTTTGCATATGGCTGAAACGAATCATACACAAACATATCATGAAAAAAAATATGTTGATAATACTTTACGACTGCGACAGATTCTAAAGACGCTTCCTTCTTTTGCAAAGGATTATTTCAGGGCTGTAGAACCGACTACATCTGCCAGGACAAGGATTTCTTACGCCTATGATATCAGGGTTTTCTTTCATTTTCTTATGGAGAATAATCCATTATACAAGGACTATACGATTGATCAGTTTACCTTACGTGATCTGGAGCGGCTGGAGCCAGTTGACATTGAGGAATATCAGGAATATCTGAAAGTCTATAAAAATGAGGAAGACAGGCAGATTACAAATACGGAGAAAGGGCTTGCACGTAAAATGTCCGCTCTTCGCAGTTTCTACGGTTATTTCTTCAAGCATCAGGCTATATCGAAGAATCCGACACTGCTTGTAGACATGCCTAAGATGCACGAGAAGGCGATCATCCGTCTTGATGCAGATGAAGTTGCCAGTCTTCTGGATTATGTAGATCACGGAGGGGATAATCTGACAGGCCAGCGCAAGATATATTACGAAAAGACCAGGAACAGGGATCTCGCCATTCTTACTCTTCTTCTTGGAACCGGAATCCGTGTCTCAGAGTGTGTCGGACTGGATATCAATGATGTAGATTTCAAGAATAATGGGATAACTGTAACAAGAAAAGGCGGTAATCAGATGGTTGTCTATTTTGGTGAGGAAGTTGAAAATGCGCTCAAGACATACCTGTATACAACAAGGAAAACAACTGTACCGCTTCCGGGTCATGAGAATGCGCTCTTCCTCTCTACTCAGAGAAAAAGGATGGGCGTTCAGGCTGTTGAAAATATGGTCAGGAAATACGCAAAAGAGGTGACTCCTAACAAGAAGATCACCCCTCACAAGCTGCGCAGCACCTATGGAACAGCATTATACAAAGAGACCGGGGACATATATCTTGTAGCTGATGTCCTTGGTCATAAGGACGTTAATACCACCAGAAAGCATTATGCGGCTATCGATGAGAACCGCCGCAGGCAGGCTGCGGGAGCCGTTAAGCTGCGGGAGGTCTGACAGCGGATGATTTTAATTATAATCCTCCCCTGGAAATCTCCGTGTTTAGCTTAGGTGTCCTCCGTACAGCTGGATACTGAGATAAACCTGGTCCGTAAATACCGTCAGTAATTATTACCGGAGATCATCTGAACATATTTTAACATTTTTTTCTTGTATTTGTCAGTCCGTATCGTTATAATATTTTTCATGTACGTTTTAAATTTACGTTCTAAATTTATGTGTCCGCTGCGCTATGCTCCGAGCGAAAGCGCGGCCGCCGTTGCAATACGGAAGCTTACACGCCGGGCGTCCGAGACAGATGTGAGCTGATCCTATATTCTTTATAGAAAGAGGTTATAACATGCAGCTTCAGAGACTATTAAGCTTTACAAGAAAAGCCGTTGATGAATACTCCCTGATCCAGGAGGGAGACCATATTGCCGTGGGCATTTCCGGAGGAAAAGACAGCCTTACGCTTCTCTATGCACTTCACGGACTAAAACGGTTTTATCCCAATCATTTTGAACTTAGTGCGGTAACAGTTGATCTAGGCTTTGAGAACTTCGATCTAAGTCCTGTTCAGCGCCTTTGTGACGAGCTTGAAGTACCGTACCGCATTGTTCCTTCTGATATCTATAATATTCTCTTCAAAATCAGAGAAGAAGAAAATCCCTGTTCTCTATGTGCCAAGATGCGCAAGGGTGCTCTGAACCAGGCGGTGAAGGAAATGGGATGTAATAAAGTTGCCTATGCGCATCACAAGGATGATATTATAGAAACCATGTTGTTGTCGCTGATCTTCGAAGGCAGATTTTATTCATTCTCCCCGAAAACATATCTGGATCGTATGGATCTGACGGTAATTCGACCACTTATGTTTGTAGATGAAGCCGATGTCATCGGTTTTAAAAATAAATACGATCTTCCAGTGGTAAAAAGCGGCTGCCCAGTAGACGGATATACCAAGCGACAGTATGCCAAGGAGCTTGTCAGGCAGCTGAACCGGGAACACCCTGGCGCCAAGGAAAGGATGTTCCATGCAATCCTTAACGGAAATCTTAAGGGCTGGCCGGAACGGAGTATTCATCGCAGATGAAAAAATGCACAGGTAATCGTTTGATATAACCGATATAAAATCGAATCAGATTACCTGTGCGTATTTTTCTAATTTTAATAAATGTATTAAAGCTTGCGGTCCTCTTTTTGAATGCTCTCTTTCAATTTTACATATTCTTCTATCAGCCGGGCCGTTCCTTCGATTCCGAGCTGGGCACTGTTTAGGCAGAGCTCATAGCTGTCGGCATTAAACCATTTTTTATTCGTATAATAGTTGTAATAGCTGGAACGCTTTTTATCCGTCTTCTGGATCAGATCTTTGGCCTTTGCATCCGTCAGATCATAAATCCGTGCAATCCGTCGGATCCTGGCATCCAGATCGGCGTGAATAAAGACAGATACGACATTTTTATAAGACTCAAGCGCGTAATCCGCACATCTGCCAACCAGGATACATGGGCCTTCATCGGCAATTTTTTTGATTGCATCAAACTGAGCAAGAAATACCTTATGGTTGATGGGCATATCAGTATATGTATTTCCCGAATACCCCATGGAGTAGGTATCCATCACAAGGGAATAGAGAAAACTGTTGGTAGGCTTTTCATCATGAGACTCAAAGATTTCCTCGCAGATACCACTCTCTTTTGCTGCTCTTGCCAGCATTTCCTTGTCGTAAAGTTTGATCTCAAAATCTTCGGCGATCTTCCTTCCTATTTCTCTTCCTGCACTTCCGAATTCCCGTCCAATAGTAATGATCGTATTTGTTTTCATATCGGTCCACTCTCCTTTACGTCAGCATATTGTGATTTTGCATAAAAAAGCATTGCTTTATCACATTACATATGACTATTATAACGAGAAATGTAAGAGAATACAATGCAAAATTCAATCTTTCCATAAATCTTTCAAAAAATCCAGGCTACCCGCGGAAGTTCTGTCCGCGCCGTAACTTCTCGAGAAGTGCAGTGAAATATTCTGGAAGTGGGGCGTCAAATTCTACATACTTCCCGGTAGATGGATGCACGAAACCAAGTATTTTCGCATGGAGCGTCTGTCCCTGCAGCCGGAAAGGACATCGCGCAGGTCCGTATACAGTGTCACCCAGGATTGGATGACCGATAGAAGCCATATGGACCCGGATCTGATGAGTACGGCCGGTCTCCAGGGTACATTCGATATAAGTATAATTGCCGAAACGTTCAAGCACTCTATAGTGCGTAACTGCCTTTTTCCCGTGAGGAGAATTTGTGCTCATTTTCTTTCTGTCCACCAGGTGTCTGCCGATGGGAGCGTCCACTGTTCCAGAGTCCTCTTTCAGATTTCCATGGACAATAGCCTGATATCTTCGTGTAATAGAATGGTCTTTCAGTTGTTCGGCAAGGATCTGATGTGCATGATCGTTCTTGCATATAAGAAGTGAACCTGTCGTATCCATATCAATCCTGTGTACAATACCTGGTCTCAGCACACCGTTAATGCCAGACAGCCGGTCGCCGCAGTGATACATGACTGCATTGACCAGGGTTTGACTGTAATGGCCGGGAGATGGATGCACAACCATTCCCTTCGGTTTATTCACAATGAGAATATCTTCATCTTCATATAGAATATCCAGTGGGATATTTTCAGGTTTGATATCTAATATTTCCGGTTCTGGAAGCTGTATATCAATCTCGTCGCCTTCGTTGATCTTATAATTAGCTTTTACCGTACTGCTGTTGACCAGTATTCTGTTTTCTTTCAGAAGCTTCTGAATATAAGAACGGGAAAGGTCTTTTAGATTCCCGCTGAGGAATCGGTCAATCCTTTCCCCGGAATGTTCCGCTGTCAGATGTATTTTTTCCATATCTGTGGCATCCTTTCTTTTTCTGCCTCATATCTTTTCCTGACTCTTATTAGTCTTATGACGTATGCTTACTTGCTTCTTCTGAAATTCAGAAATGCAAAATCTTCATCTTTGTAATAAAACAGTATAAGGAACACAAAAATAATGCATGAGACAACAACATAGCAGTCTGCCACGTTAAAAATCGGAAAATCGATCAGATTAAAATAGAAAAAGTCAATAACATAATTTAATCTGAGCCTGTCGATCAGATTGCCAACTGCGCCCGCACAGAGCAGGACGGCACAAATTCTCAGAGGCACAAAACGTCTGTTAAAAGGAAGCTTTATATACATAAATATGAAAGCAGCCAAGACAAGGAAGGCCCCCAGGATAAATACAAGCTGTCTGTTTTCCAACAGACCGAAAGCGGCACCGCGGTTTTCAAGATAGTAGAGTTGAAAAACACCGTCAATAATAATAAAAGGGCGTCCATCTTTTAAATGGATCACTGCAAGATATTTTGTGATTTGATCAACTGCAACTGCAGCCGCAAAACATAAAAAGGCAGTCAGATAACTGACACCTTTCCTGGAGTTTAAAGAATCTGTCATTGTTTATATATAACCATCCTTACATAAGTATATTAAATATATATATCAGAAGTCGCTACCTGTATTTTCGGATCGTGACAGTGATACGCTTCTTTCTCGTCTGTCCGCCTGTACCTTCAAAACGAAATTTCCCCATACCTCTGACAGAGATTATATCACCGTCTTTTACCTGGTATCCGTTGGAAGTAATAAGCTTTCCGTTGACAAAAACCTTTTCTCCTTCTATCAGACCGGACAGTCTGGTCCTGGACGAAGAAAAAGCAAGCGGAAGAAGGCTGTCAAGGCGCACAGAAGCAACAGTTCC
This sequence comes from Candidatus Mediterraneibacter stercoripullorum, assembly GCA_019115765.1. Lineage (GTDB taxonomy): Bacteria > Bacillota > Clostridia > Lachnospirales > Lachnospiraceae > Mediterraneibacter > Mediterraneibacter stercoripullorum. The sequence continues at coordinate 41,783 of DXCZ01000120.1, forward strand.
CCTGATTTCGTCATAATCCGGCGTATAATAAAAAGCATTATCGACCATAGGAGAAACCTTTACAACCGTATGGCGGACTCTTGTCAGCTCATCTGCAACAAAAGCTGCAATATCATTGTGTACAAATATAACCGCGCCCCCCTGCAGTTGGATGATATCGCCTGTCCTGGCCCGATCAATCCCGAGATTGAGGATTGCGCCCAGATAATCCCGATGAGAAAGATCTTCGGCAAACTTCCGATTCTGGGGTTCAATGCGCAGAGCAGTGAAAGGATATCCAATTTCATGGTACAGTCCAGGACCTGCGAAATCAGAGTCATCAATTCTGCAACGCAAATAAAGAGCATCAGGGATAAATGCCGCCATCTGACGCTCTGCAGTTTCATAGCCGCCAAAAGAAATTATTCTGGTATACAGCGAATCTTTTGGCAGGCTATGTAATATATTCTGTTCATTTAGATTCAGAAAATCCGAATATGTAACAATCTCACGCTGATATGCGATCCGGGACAGTTCTATGAAACGTTTTTCCAGAAGCTGTATATCTCTGTTATTACTTCGGGCCATAAGATTAATATCTGCCTCTCACATTCTGACTATCCATGGAACCGCCGAGAAGATCCTGGAGATCACCTGTAATATCGACATTCGTAGGTGTTACAAGGAATATGTAATTGGAAATTTTCTGAAGATTTCCGCTTATAGCAAAAGTAGCTCCCGAGATAAAATCTATGATTCTTTGCGCAATCTCAAGATCCATTCCTTCCAGATTCAGGATTACAGTACGACCTGAAAGAAGTGTTTCCGTAATCTCTCTTGAATCGTCAACAGAAGACGGCTTAACAACACAGACTTCCATATTTCCGGTTCTTCTTGCTGCAGGCTGACGCATCGGAGTCACTTTGCTGCTGTTAGCAGCCGGCTGTGGCTTTTTATCCTCTTCCATGTCAAAATCGTCATAGTTTTCTTCTTTGGTATTCTTCTTTCCGAACAGAGAACGACGGGGCTTCTCTTCATAATCATCGTAATAATCCTCGTCATCATAGAAATCATCATCTTCATAATCATCGTCATTTAATTTCATGATGTCCAGAAATTTATCAAACACACCCATTTTTACACTCCTATCTTGCGCCTTCGTTTGACGCAATTATTTTATTTCATACTTTCTGTTCCGGTGTACTATGACACACTTTTATATGTTATAGTTCCTGGCACCAAATATTGCTGTTCCGATGCGGACCATAGTGGCCCCCTCTTCTATCGCAACTTCGAAATCATTGGTCATCCCCATTGAAAGTATGCTGACATTAACATTATCAATGTTTTTCTTCTTAATGTCAACATATAATTTTTGTAAATCTGCGAAAATTGCACGATTTTTTTCTGGATTATCTACAAAAGGTGCAATTGTCATAAGTCCACAGACTGTTATATGGGGATATAGGGCAATTTTTTCTACAATTGGAATAACTTCATCTGTTTTCAGACCAAATTTACTCTCTTCCTCTGCTACATTGACTTCGAGAAGGATATTTGTATGACAATTGTGCTTTTCTGCTTCCTTCTCAATTGTTTCTGCCAGCCTGAGGGAATCAACAGAATGGATCAGATCGACTTTATCCACAATATACTTTACTTTATTCGTCTGAAGATGTCCGATCATATGCCAGTGAATGTCTTTAGGGAGAGCTTCATATTTCTCGGTCAGTTCCTGGACTTTATTCTCTCCAAACATACGAATGCCGAGATCATAAGCATCCTGGAGTGTGCCGACAGGTTTCGTCTTGCTCACCGCTATTAATGTAACCTCATCCCGACTGCGTCCGGCTCTGTCACAGGCTGCCTTGATTCTCTTTTCAACATCTTCCAACTGGTCTCTGAGCATATTATAGTTACCTCCTTGAGAATAGAATACATGTATACAATTTAGATTACTGGAATACAACTTCATCAGGATCGATCCCTTCGCCGTCCTGAACGATATGATCGTAATTTGAGAGCCCGTAGGTATCACCTTCCTGTACGATATAATATTCATCGTTTTCACACAGAATTGATACTTTATTGAAGACTGCATAACCACGATTTATATTATAGACTCCCTGCAGAGGTTTGGTTTCTCCAACAGTAAATGTCTCGTTGGAATCCGGCATGATCAGTGTCGTTCCTTCTTCTATTTCATCACGGCTTAGATATACGTCTCCGTCATCTGTTGTATTATATATATTGACTGAACGGAAAACCGCGTTTCCACTTCCCTCCATTACCATTACACCCTGAGAAGAACTGTTTCCTCCTGTTGTAAGATAGGCTTCCGGGATTACATAAAAGTCTTCTTCTATAACAGAAGACTTTGGAATCTTCAGTCCATTTTCTGCTTCTAAGATCAATTCGATGCTCAGAAAACGGTCCTGAGCATATCGGATCATGGAATTGTCAAAATCAAGGCAACCATAGTACTTACCATCTCTCTCAATAATTGAAAAAGATGCGCGAAGAGTCTCCCTGTCTTTTTCAATCCTCACTTGTATAGTGCTGATCTCTCTATCTGTCAGCTCCTGAGCCGTCGAGTCATCCAAAGGAACGATCACGGACCAGTCTTCGCTTGTGATAAGCCTGTAGGCCGGATCTCCGGCACTGAGTTCCGACTGGTCGTTCAGTGTTGTACTTTCATAAACAGTTCTGTCAAAACTTTCTTCATTGAACGTATCCTTTGTAAGTGATTCATAGCCATCGTAAGAGAAAGCAACAATGCCATCCTGGGTTGTCTTGTATGATGTGACATTTTGTCCGCTGGCATTGATCACTGCGTCGAGCTGGGAAGTTCTTGTTTCACTATAGGCATTCTGCAGAGCTTCCGTAATTTCATTCTTCAGAGAATAGACAGATGAAAAATCTGTAGAATGATATACCTCATTAAAACTCTGAAGCTGACCTGCTATCGTAGTCTGTACTTCCGCATTCAGTGCCTCGCTGGTACTATTATCTTCTGAAGCAGAAGTGCTTTGTGTATCGAGTGTCTCGGCAGATAATGCATATATGTTGCTCCCCGCCTTGACTTTCGTATTCTCGTTCTGGTAATAGCTTACATAACCGTTCCCTTCTGCAGGAACTGTAATCTCCTCTCTGAGAACTAGTCCTGTGTAAGAATCATCTCTTACGATGCTTCCCTCTCTCACCTCATAAACTGAAATCTGATCATCTGTCAAATACATGATAACTGTCACGATAAGATAAATGAAAACAACTGCAAACAGAAGAATTCCAAGGTTCAGTTCACGGATGTTTCTATATTTTTTAATACTGACTGATTTCTGCTTTTCTTTTATTCTTTTTGTCAAAGTTTCTGCACGACCTCCCTGAAAGAATATTTTAAGCGTCATTTTCTAACTGAATCTTTATAACTTAAACAGTATAACATTTTTTGATGTATATTTCCAGTTTTTACGGAAATAATAAAACTATTGACATGGAAAAGGAGGAAATAACATGAAGTGGTTTGATAATACTGCTTTGACAATTGTCATTATTGGTGCGATCAACTGGCTGCTGATCGGAATTTTCCGCTTCGACCTGGTCGCCTTTCTCTTTGGAGACCTGAGCTGGCTGTCCAGAATTGTATATACAGTGGTCGGGCTCTGCGGTCTCTATCTGATCAGTCTGTATGGAAGGATCAGAGGAATGTCAGAATCATAAAATACGGTACGTTAAAGAGGCCTTTCACTTTTCCGGAAATATTCCGGATCAGTGAAAGGCCTATCAGTTCATCTTATATATTCTCATAATTAAGATTAGGATGCGGGTGCCGCGTTTATTCCGGCGGAAAACAGCCGGTTCATGTCTTCGTAGAGAATATTTCTGCTCTCTGCTCCCATGATAACAGAGATATACGGATTATTATCTGCATCTTCAACGTATAGGATCACGCAGTTCCCGGCGAGACTTGTAGTACCGGTCTTTCCTCCAAATACATGTACTCCGTCCGGAGCCTGTACCTGACCGGAGGAATAGAAATTAGAAGCCGGCCAGTTATCCTGCCTGACTGTACCATCAGATCCGGTGATATCCGCTGTATAAGATTCCATGGAGATGACCTCCATAAAACGCTCATCCTGGATAGCTGCATGAAATATGAGGTACAGGTCATACGCTGTTGTATAATGGTTTTCATTATGGAGCCCGTGAGGATTTACAAAATGTGTTCCAGTAGCTCCAAGCTGCTGTGCTTCTGTGTTCATTAGTTCCACAAAAGCTTCCTCGCTTCCGGATATATGCTCGGCAATCGCTGTACCGCAATCGTTACCGGAATGGAGAAGAAGTCCGCAGACAAGTGCGTAAAGGGAAAGCTGATCTCCGGGACGGAGATTGCAGACTGACTCATCCCATGCAAAATCAGTTGCGTGCTCGCTGACTGTAACTACATCATTCATATTTCCATATTTGAAAGCAAGGTAAGCTGTCATAACCTTTGTCGTACTTGCAGGATAAAGCCGCTCAAAAAGATGATATCCATATAATACAGCATTATCTGTCAGATCAAACAGTCCTGCGCCGTGAACAGTAGTATCGTCCGTAAAACCATCCAGCGCTACATCTTCTGTTGTGACACAGAGGTCACTGGAAAGAAAATCTCCCTGGTAAAGACTGGTATTATATGCAGTTCTTTCATACGCTGTAACAGGATCCCCGGCAAGTACACTGGAAACAAATAATACGCCCGCGGTTCCGCCACCGAGTAGGATTACAAGACAGATCAGCATTGCGGCTATACGTTTCTGTCTTCTCTGTCGTCTTCTCCTGTTCCTGTTTCTCCTGTTCCGGTTGACATTCCGGCTACTTGTACATTTCACGCCAGTCAAGATCTCCTCTGTCCAATGCCAGGATCAGCGCTTCCGCGGTGGCGATGTTCGTGGCGATCGGAATATTATACATATCGCAAAGCTTTACGATATCATTGACGCTTGGCTCATGAGGCTTCGGAGCCAGAGGATCTCTGAAAAAGATCAGAAGATCAATCTGATTATGCTCGATCTGGGATCCGAGCTGCTGCATTCCGCCCAGATGACCGGCAAGAAATTTGTGAATACTTAAATTTGTCACATTCTCAACAAGCAGTCCGGTTGTCCCTGTTGCATAGAGCTCGTGTTTGCTCAGAATGCCGCGATAGGCGATGCAGAAATTCTGCATCAGTTTCTTTTTCGCATCATGTGCTACTAATCCGATATTCATAACCGTTACTCTCTCCTTACTGATATTTTTTAGGCTGTAAGCCGACATTCAGCACAAAACCGATCCCCATATAAAAGCAGACAACGGAAGTCAGTCCATAGCTTACAAATGGAAGGGAAATTCCTGTGTTGGGAAGAATCAGGGTCGCCACACCGATATTGATAAAACTCTGTATCCCTATCAGTGCGGCTACACCGCCGCAGATGATTCGCCCTCCAGTGTCTTTCGCCTTCAAGCCGACCAGTATGCAATCTATCACTATTAATAATATCAAAAATATAACGACACAACAACCCACAAATCCTAATTCTTCTCCAATGATGGCGAAAATAAAATCTGTCTGGGCCTCTGAAAGATAGTTGCTGTTCTTTACCGATGTGGGATCGTCGTTGTCATAGCCTTTTCCAGACAGCTCTCCGGATCCGATCGCACTCAGTGAATTCAGCTGCTGAAAGGACTCCGTTGTCGCGTATTCCTCCGGATCCAGCCAGGCCAGGATCCTGTCCTGCTGATAGTCTCTCAGGAATGGCTGGTTGGGCTGGACAGCGATGACAAGGAAGAGGACCGCCGCCGGTATGGTGATAGCTAGGACTGTGCCTACGACTTTGTTACTCAGTCCCGCCAGATAGAGCAGGACGCAGAACAGAGCAGCTATACACAGCGTTGTAGACAGGTTCGGCTGCTGCACGATCAGAATCAGGGAAGGCAGGATCAACGCGATGGCCTGGATGATCGTCTTCGGTTCTTTCATTTTGTTTTCCCTGTCCATGAAAAATCTTGCAAAAAACAGGATCATCAGTATTTTGGTCAGGTCAGATGGCTGGAACTGGGTAAATCCCAGGTTCAGCCATCTCCTTGCCCCATGTGACTCCCATCCCAGCGGAGTGAAAGGAACCGCAAGGAGCAGGATAAGATTCAGGATGTAGAGAGGCCAGTAAAAATTGAGAACCCACTTGTAATCGATCAGTGATATGACGACCATAGCGACAACACCGAGGCCGACTCCCATGATCTGACGGCTTGTCAGATCGGGACTGGCGCTTTTCACCATGAAGATTCCGATCACCGAAAGTACAAGGACCAGAGCAATCAGGCTGAATCTGTAATTTTTAATACTGTAGTTTTGCTTCAATTTTTTTAAAATGAACTTCAATTGCTTTCTCCTGTATATTTTATATGTATATCATTACGTGTTATCTCAATGTCGAAATTCTCCGGCTTTACTTCAATGTATTTTGATACTGTATTGTACAGATCTTGGGTAAGTCTGTCGGCGGTATCAGGAGCGCATTGAATTCGGTCAGAGACAAGCAGTGTTTTAAGCCGTTCTTTTGCTATGGGTACAGAAGGTACTCGCATGGCTTATCCCTCCTAACTCCGATGAAAGATGCCGGATATCTTCTCGAACAGACCTTCTGGTCTGGAAAAATCCTTTATGGGAATTTCTTCCCCCAGTAATCTCCGGCAGATCCGCTCGTACGCACTGCCCGCCAGACAGTCATCTCCTACTACCGGCTCCCCCTGATTTGTAGCGATAACAACATGCTCATCATCAGGTATGACACCGAGCAGATCAACAGCAAGGATTTCAGTCACATCATCGACAGACATCATATCTCCTCTGCGGACCATATCGATCCGGATCCGATTGATCAGAAGATTATTTCTCCGGATTCCGGACGCTTCAAGAAGACCGATGATGCGGTCAGCGTCACGGATAGCGGAAACTTCAGGAGTCGTAACTACAAGAGCCCTGTCGGCACCTGCAATCGCATTCTGAAATCCCTGTTCAATTCCGGCGGGACAGTCCAGCAGGATATAGTCAAAATCATCTCTCAGATCATCCACAAGTTTCTTCATCTGTTCCGGAGAGACGCTGGTCTTGTCCCTTGCCTGTGCGGAAGGGAGAAGATACAGATCGTCAAATCTTTTATCACGGATGAGCGCCTGTTTCAGGCGGCATTTTCCTTCAATGACATCAACGAGATTATAAACAATCCTGTTTTCAAGTCCCATGACTACATCCAGATTCCGTAATCCAAGATCTGTATCGATCACAATTACTTTCTTACCAAGTTTCGAGAGGCCGATTCCGATGTTTGCTGTCGTTGTCGTTTTTCCGACACCGCCTTTTCCTGATGTAATGACAATCACTTCGCCCATAATGTTTATCCTCCTACATTTTTTCCGGCGTTCAGTCCACAAGGGGGTCCAGATAGATCCGTCTTCCATCTACTGCAGCAATCTTGGGACCGTTAATATTCAGACTTTCCTGATAGATAATCTGGCGTTTTGCCTCAATGTCACCGATGCAGAGTTTCTTAGGCTGCATGGACAGAGCAACGATATATGCCGAACGGTCATCCGGTGCACCTGCATGCACAGAACCATAAAGAGCTCCGACAATAACTATATTCCCTTTTGCAATAACTTTTGCTCCAGGCTCCACATCCCCGAGAATAATAATACTGCTTTCTGATTCGAGAATGTGTCTCCTTCCGAGGGTTCCACGGTAAAACTGACCTTCTCTTTTCTGTATATTTGTAAGAGTCTGCTCTACAGCACTTTTGTACATTAATTCATTTTTAACATCTTTTTCAACGATACATACAACGTCAAGCTCTGTATTTTCGTTGATAATCCCAAGAATCTTTTCCTCTTCTGACCTGCTGAGAGAGCGGCCGCTGAAGCTGACCGCCATCCTTGCATCTTTGAAAAATCGAGAGGAATCTCTGAATTTGGAAGTAAGTACTTCGCACAGGACATCAAAAGGCGCTTCTGCGCTTAACTGGATATCCATGCCGTATCTGCTGCTTCTGATTGTTACAAGCCTTTCCACCCTTCATCACTCCATCCTTTTATCCGTACAGCTGGTGTGTACCGGAATGTTAATCACCTGCAGTGGCAGCGCCAAGGCCTGCGGCATGTCCGGTGATCAATTCGTCCTTAAGATCCGGATCAAAATAGATCCTGGCAAGGTCTCTTGAAACCTCTGCCGCATAAGAAGAACTGTATCCATAGGCAATACGGGTCGCAATTGCAATCTGAGGAGAATCAGTCGGTGCATATCCTACAAAGAGGCCGTGATCCGGGTGAACAGAACTCTGCTGTGCGGTACCGGTCTTGCCTGCCATAGAAAGATCATATCCCCGGAATGTAGATGAATTACTGACTACACGCTCCATACCGCTATGGACAAGACTCCAGGTCGAATCACTCACATCATCCAATGTGTTCACAACTTCTGCAGAATAATCCTTGATCAGATTGCCGTCAGAATCTGTTGTTTTGTCAATCAACGTCAGACTGTATACAGTTCCGCTGTTTGCTACGGCTGTAACATACCGGGCAATCTGGCTGACTGTAAATGCATTATTACCCTGGCCGATTGCAGAACGTACAGAATCCTGAGTTGAAATCTGTGGTGATGATTCAGGGATCTCAACACCGGACGTCTCGCCAAAACCAAACATTTCAGCATATTTCGCCAGGGTTTCGATACCTCTGTCACTGTCATAGTTTCCATTATCATCAAGCCCCAGTCTGTATCCGACTTCATAAAAGAAAACATTACAGGAGTTCTGGAGAGCACCTGCTACGCTGAGGCTTCCATGTCCGCTGTGATTCCAGCAGCTTGGACTGGGAGTGATTTTGGTAAATCTTCCGTTACAGGATACCGTAGTACCTCCGGTAATAACGCCTTCTGTCAGACCGGCAACGGATGAAACCATCTTGAAGGTAGATCCCGGAGCAGTTACTTCCTGGGTGGCCCGGTTATAAAAAATCCGTGCTGTACCTGTATTAAGCTGTGTATAATATGCCGAATCCATTGTATTGGCAAGTCTGTTGTTGTCATATCCCGGATAGGAAACACATGCAAGGACATCTCCTGTATTTGGATCTGTTACAACAAGTCCGCCGGAACAAGGCTCCAGTCCCAGCTGTCCGGGAGTGATCTCGAGATTCTCGATTTTATCCACAAGCCAGGAATATGCACTGATACTTCCGGAGCGAAGCCCGTTGTATGCATTCTCATCCATATCCAGCACACCCTGCTCATATGCAATGGCGCAGATCTGGCTGCCGCTGACACTTCCTGATTTTATAAGATATTCATAGAGAAGTTTGTCGAAATTACTATCATCACTTAAATATTCCTGAAGATAATCCAGCAGCGCCTGATATATTTCGTCAGAACTGGAATATGAACTGTCACCAATAGATGATGTATCAATCCAATTCTGTGATATGGCATAGTTCAAATAAGTATAGAGATTGATCGTCTCATCCTTAGTCCATGCAATATACGTCTCGTCTTCTGTATCGATCCGGTCTCTGACGAGGAGACCGGTCTGATCTCTGAGGACGTCATTGACAATATAGGACATATAAGCCTGCATTTCATCCGAAAGATCACGGTACGCGTCTGCATCAGGATTCTGCAGCTGGCTCATGATACTGGAGAGAGTGGACTCATGTTTCTGCTGATAAGCGGCGTATACTTCCTTTTCAGCCGGCTGAGCATCATTTTCTGAAAAATGATCTGTATTGATAATTGAGTTCGCAATAAATGCATTATAGGCATCTCCAACAGGAATGATAATATCACTGGCATCTTCAGCTGTAGAAGGGTCGTAGTCCAGTATATTCTGGAGTTTGGATACGATAATACCTGCAAGCTTTTCTTCCAGAAGATTGTAAGCATTGATCTGAATATCTCTGTCAATAGTAAGGTATACATCATTTCCTGCTTCCGGTTCTGTCCGGCTGATCGTTTCCAGAACTTTTCCTACATTATCAACATACAGTGCTGTCTCACCTTTTGTACCCTGAAGGACGCTGTCCAGAGTCTGTTCTAACCCGGATTTGCCGACGATATCTGAGAGGGAATACCGTTCCTTTTCATCATCATCAAGGGCATCGTATTCCGACTGGGACATAGGTCCTGTATAACCGACTATAGATGAGAAGTATTCTGCGTCATTATAGCGGCGGAGAGACTCTTCATCAATATCGACGCCGGTCAGCTTGTCCTGATTTTCCATAATAGCGGCGGCAGTCTCGTCGCTGACATCCGAAGCCAGAGTAGTTGCCTGATACTGCTGATAGCTGTTCAGATTCATTGCGTAACGCATATTGATGATCTTCAGCAGATACTGCGGGTCCTGACTGGTGTCCAGACCATATCCATATGTTTTATTTGTACACAGATAATCAATGATGTCTGCGGCGGTCGAATTCCTCTGCTCCTGCGTCAGATCGCTTGTATAAGACTTGCCGTAGACATCCGCTATAAAACGGAGCCGCTGCGTTTCGCTTGACTGAGTAAACTGATAATTTCCAGAAGAATCAACGGAGATCCCAAAAGTGCTGATCACAGAGTCACCGTGAGACTCGACAATTTCAATTACATCTGAAAGTATCTGATTCAGCTGTTCATTTCTTTCACTTCTGGTTAATCCAGTAGGAAGCATATCCGTGATCGTTACAGAATAGGCAAGCTCATTATAGGCCAGCAGATTTCCATTCCGGTCATAAATATTTCCTCTGGTGGCCGGAATGGTCTCAGTCCTGCGGACCTGCGTTTCAAACTCGTCTCTGTAGTATTCGCCTCTGACGATCTGCAGATAAAACAGACGTCCCACCAGAACGGTGGAAGACAGGCAGAATACAACGATAAGCATGACCAGGCGGGAACGCAAAAGGTAGTCTATGGCTTCTTTTATCCGATCTATGATTTCACTAAACAAATTTACTTGCACTCCTTTTCTCTTCTGCTTCCAGTCTGTTGTTTACCAACAGGATAAGCGGGTAAACCACGATCGTAACGACGATCGTGTAGATCAATTCAGGAACAATAATACTGTTAAGATAAAACAGAAAGTCAAAATCACTCCGCAGCATAAACATAAGCAGATAAATAACAATACCATATATAAACTCACTAAGAATGATCAGAAACAGCGGAAGCTTGATATCTTCATCGTAATACATCTGCTCGAAAAATCCATTGATAAATCCGATCAGCAGATAGATCAATGCGTAAAAGCCGATCATGTCGCCGAACTGAATATCGATCAGGAGTCCGGAAAAGAATCCGACAAGCATTCCCTCCCGTGAGCCTCTCATAAATCCGAATGAAGAGGTGACAATGATCATAAGGTTCGGTTTGATCCCGGCAAGTTCAAGCTTCGAAAATACAGTACACTGCAGCAGATAAGCTGCCAGCAGGATCAGTGCAGTGGCAGCAAAGCGCTTTAGCCTCAATACTTTCATGAATACACCCCTCTCCTACTCGCTCTGTCCGGCGCCTGTGAGCTCGGCTTTTGTCGTTGTAATGACAAGGACCTGCTGAATGTTCTTAAAATCAACAGCCGGGGTAATATATCCGGAACGGGTAAGATTGTTAGAATCAACATTAATCTCACTGACCGTTCCGATCAGGATTCCCTGAAGATATTTATCACTGATGTAGGAGGTGACAATCTGATCACCTATATTAACTACATTTTCATTGTTTTCCATCTGCTCAAACCGCATTTGTCCGTCTGACATCAGAGATAGATCTCCGCTGACGATACAACGGTCGGATGTAGAAAGCACCATTCCGCTGACATTGCTTGAATCATCTATAATAGAACGAACAGTCGCCCAGGTAGGACCTACTTCTGTAACAATGCCTACCAGACCTGTTTGAGCCATAACATTCATATCAACAGCAATACCATCATTACTTCCCTTGTCGATCGTAAAAGTGCTGAACCAGTTTCCGGCGTCTTTTCCGATCACATTTGCAGCTGTCTTCTCATAATCAGCATAATTCTGATCCAGCTGGTAGAGTTCCTGAAGCTGCTCCAGTTCAGAGCGTTCACCCTGCAGATAATTATTTTCCGTTGTGAGGGAATCCACCTGTTCTCTCAGCTGCTCGTTTTCTGCGCGGAGTTCCTCCATCGTGTCAAAATTATCTGTCATGTCGCCAAGCCAGCTTCCAATATAATTGATTCCCTGCTGAAGCGGAATAACTGTGACATTGGCAATCGCCCGGAAAGGTCCGCTCACTCTGTCGGAGAAGGAGGAGAGGACCATCATCAGGATACAGAAAACCGTCAATCCCAAAAGTATATATCTGTTTATAACAGAAGTCTGATTCTTTCTTTTCATTATTTTAACCACCTATTATATTTCAACCATGTCATATTTATCTCAGCCACCTGTAATCCTCATTCAGCATGGAATACGTCAGGCGTCTGTAATATGCTTTGTCCTGTATGATCTTCTGGAGGCCCTTTACAACACAGAGCTCCGGCTCCGGAACTGTTGATACGGGAAGTCCTGTACTTTCTTCCAGATATGTAGACAGACCTTTCAGATTAGCCATCCCTCCGGTAAGACAGATCCCGTTCACATCGATCTCCCGTCTTACATCCGGCGGGGTACGGTCAAGCATCGAGCGGATCGCGCGCACACAGTCTTCCAGGGGTTCCTTCATTGCGGCCCGCACCAGGCTGATCGGGACGTCAGTCTGAGAAGGTACGCCGGTGATCAGATCTCTTCCCGCCACAGTAAGACTGGCGCTGGTCTGCTGTTCAAAGACTCCGAATTCATGCCTGAGGCGCTCGGCCGTCAGTTTCCCGATCAGGAAATCCTTCGTATGTCTGACCAGTCCGGCAATGGCAGCATCAAAATGTTCGCCGCCCTTCTTGACCAGCCGGTTCAGCACCATACCTCCGGACGCAAGAACAGAGAGCTCTGTCGTTCCACCCCCGAAATTAGCGACAAAAACTCCCTTTTCTTTCATAACGTCGATCCCGAATCCGATGGCGTCGGCAAGCCCACGCTCTACAATGCGGACAGACTTTGCCCTTGCTTCTGAGTGAAGGACAAGATCGTAGAAAGCCTTCTTCTCGACTTCTGTAACATCTGTCGGTACCGCGATCACATATTCTGATCCTCTCATAAACTGTCTGTCCGTCTGGAGAAGGTTCCCGAGAAGATACTGCATATCGTCAAAATGGGCGATCACACCATTCTTCATGGGAAAGACGACCTGAATATTATCGGGCGCCTTCTCGTACATTTCGTAGGCCTCGTCTCCTACCGAAAAAATATATTTCTTATCTTTCATGGCGATTACATTTTTTTCACGCCATATCCGGTCCTTTTTTCTGTCGAACACTTTTATTTCATATGTTCCCAGATCCAGTCCATAAATATTCCTGGCCATAAATTTTCCATCCCTTATCAATTACTCGGCTGTCATGCGGATCCCGTTATGCCGGGCTGTTTATACAGGATCTCACCCAGCCGGATCCACTTTATCAAGAAAGCCTTTTTCCCTCATACTTATAAAACAGTTGTCACCTATAACAATATGGTCGAGAAGTTCTACCCCGATCAGACGGCCGGCTTCAAAAACACGGCGTGTAATGCATACATCATTTCTGCTGGGGGTCGGATCTCCGCTTGGATGATTATGAATCAGTATGATCGATACGGCATCTTTCTGCAATGCCTCGACAAGAATCTCTCTTGGCGAAATCAGTGCCATATTGACAGTTCCGCTGGAAAGATTCTTTTCACCGATCATGCGTGATCTTGTATTCAGAAGAATGACCTTAACCACTTCTCTGTTCCTGTGTCTCATATCCTCCATGTAATATCTGGCGATAGTTTCCGGGGCGGAAAAGTTCAACCCTTCCTGAGCGGAAGCTCTGGCCATCCTCTTGGAAAGTTCACACAGACAGAGGATCTGAATGGATTTGACTTTGCCGATTCCCTTGATCTTCTTAAGGCGTTCGCCGGTCCAGTGGTGGATATGAAGAAGTCCTGTGCCGTTTTCATCTGAATGCAGGAGCCGTTTGGCAAGCTGCAGGGAATTCTCCCCTCTGGTCCCTGTCCGCAGCAGGATAGCCAGAAGCTCTGCATCTGTAAGATTCTCCGGTCCATATTGTTCACATTTTTCATATGGCCGCTCTTCGCGGTACATTTCTTTTATTGTATTGCTTTTCATATTTATATTCTACTACTGCGATGATACAATACAACGATTTATTTTAGCACAGTTTAAAAATCATGTATAGAGGAGGTCTATAAAATTTCTGTGAATCTTTTTATAATTGCCTCAGCAGTCTTCAGCCCGTCCATGGCGGCAGATGTGATTCCTCCTGCGTATCCGGCGCCTTCTCCGCAGGGATAGAGCCACGATACTGCATCAGATACGAAATGTTCTGTGCGGGGAATGCGTACAGGAGAGGAAGTCCTGCTTTCCACACCGGACAGGAGAACATCTTTGTCCGCGAAGCCGTGTATCTTCCGGTCCATGGCGCAGATACCTTTTTCTATGGAATTTCCGATCTCTGAAGGAAATATTCCCCGCACATCTCCGAACTGCCAGCTGCCCCTGATACAGGGACGGATCTTTCCTGCAGAGGTACTGATCTGATTTGCCTGATAATCTCCGAATCGCTGGACTGGAACACTCCCCTTCCCCGCATTCCAGGCATTTTCCTCGAGAGTTCTCTGGAAATGAACACCTGCCAGCGGATGTTCTGAACCATAGTCATCCGGAGTGACTGTGACGATAACGGCACTGTTGGAATTCTCCCCTGCCCTGTCGTGATAGCTCATGCCGTTTACCGCCAGACGCCCTTCTTCTGAGGAAGCGTTGACCACATAACCGCCGGGGCACATACAGAATGTGTATACACCCCTGCCGTTTTCAAGCTTCTCAGTCAGCTTATACGCTGCGGCAGGAAGGCTGCCTCTGTCCATGCGTCCGTACTGAGAGGTATCTATGAGCTGCTGGGGGTGCTCCACACGTACGCCTACGGCGAAGGATTTGGCTTCTATTGGAATCCCTCTGTCATACAGCATCTGAAATGTGTCCCTGGCGCTGTGGCCTATGGCAAGGACAGCTGCATCTGTACGGATTTCCCCGTTCTCTGTGATCAGAAGATTCTCCTCAGGCACCAGATCCGTAACCCGGGTATGAAATCGGAACTCACCGCCCAGGTCCGTGATCTCATTTCTCATGGCCTCCACGACATTGATCAGGATGTCCGTGCCGATATGCGGTTTCTGGTCATAGAGAATCTCCTCCGGAGCGCCGAATCGTACGAACGTCTCCAGAACGAAACGGTTCCTTCCGCATGGGTCCTTTACAAGCGTATTCAGTTTTCCGTCAGAGAAGGTGCCCGCTCCTCCTTCACCGAACTGAACATTGGAAGAAGGATCCAGGATACCTGTCTTCCAGAAATGTTCCACATCCTGTTGTCTTTCCCGTACCGAGGCGCCCCGTTCCAGTACAAGAGGGCGATATCCCTCCTTTGCCAGAAGATATGCGCAGAAAAGACCGGCAGGCCCGCTACCGACGATCACAGGTCTGTTCCGGAGCGGCTCAGAGCCGTGTTCCGGAGCCTGATAGATCCTGTCCGCCGCTTTTGTAAGCTTTCCTTTGGAATGTTTCAGGATTTTCTCCTCGTGGCGGACGTCCAGATCGATGGTGTAGACATAATACAGTTCTGGTTTCTTCCTTGCATCAAGGGAACGCTTTCTTATGGAAAATCCCCGCAGTTCGTCCTCTCTGATATGAGCGGTACGGATGATTTTCTTCCTGAGCTGATCCGGTGTGTGATCCACCGGCAGTTTAAGCTGACTGATCCTGATCATGGGCAGCCTCCTTTCCGCTGATATGACCGCTGGTCCAGGCCCATTGCAGATTATATCCGCCGCAGATCCCGTCCACATCCAGAATCTCGCCGGCAAAATACAGGCCGGGTATATAAAGTGATTCCAGTGTATCAGGATTTACCTCTTCTGTATCAATCCCGCCGCAGCAGACCTGAGCCTGTTCAAAGGAATTTGCTGCAGTAACGGTAGTCCGGAATCTTTTGATCAGCCCGCACAGGTGTTCCAGATCCGTATCTGTGAACTCTCCTGCTGTTTTCTTCCGGCCGATACCTGAGAGACGGATCCAAAGCTCGGACAGCTTACGGTGGAACAGACCGGTGAGGAAATCTTCTGCATGTTTCTCGGGGCGCATAGACACCCTGGCCTTCAGAAACGTCAGAGTCTGTTCAAACGTAAAGTCAGGCATAAAGTCAAGGAGAGCAGTTACTTCCTTCCCTTCATAGAGAGCGCGGGAAGCCCAGCGGCTGACCTGGAAGACCGGGATGCCTGAGATCCCGTAGGAAGTCAGCTGGATCTCGCCGGTATTTGCAGCTATACATTCATCGCCGCAGTAGAGAGAGACCTGTCCGTTCACCCTGACGCCGGCAATGCTCTTCATGAACTTCTCCCTGCATCTGAGCTGTACAAGGGCCGGAAGCACAGGTATGATCCTGTGTCCCAGATCCTTTGCCAGATCATAGCCGGTTCCGTCTGAACCGGTATTGGGCGCGGCTTTGGATCCCGCACAGAGGATGACCCGGTCCGCGCGAACATCATCCCTGTCTGTTATGATACGGAAATGCTTTTTCCCGGGAATGATCTTACGGCATTCTATCCCGGTACGGATATCCACCCGGAGACGTTCCATTTCCATGCGCAGCACATCGGCCACGGCAGATGCCTGATCAGAATTGGGATAAATGTATCCGTTTCGGTTCTTCGAGTATACTCCCAGCCTCAGAAAAAATGCGATCGTATCCTGAGTGCCGAACCGTTCGATAAGACGCCATGGAAAAAGCAGGTTGTCCGAATTGTAGCAGAACGGTTCCTGCATGGTGTTGGTAAAATTACATCTTCCGTTTCCTGTAGATAATATTTTCTTTCCGACCTGATCCCCGTGTTCCAGCAGGATCACGCGAGCTCCTTCCGAAGCAGCGGTTATGGCAGCCATCATACCGGATGCGCCGCCGCCGATCACAGCAATTGTTTTCATTGGCCAATCCTTTCTAGATCCAGTACTCCTGCATCAACCAGACTCTGGACTGATTTCAGGATACCCAGCTTGGCATGATACCATGTCAGTCCGCCCTGGAAATATACTGCATAAGGCGGTTTGATGGGACCGTCTGCGCTCAGCTCGATGGAGGAACCCTGAACAAAAGCTCCGGCAGCCATGATCACATCACTGTCGTATCCGGGCATGGCCCATGGCTCAGGGCTCACATAGCTGTCTACAGGAGCAGCTGCCTGGATCCCTTTACAGAAGGCGATAACTCCTTCCGGTGATCCAAGGGTCACGGCCTGAATGATATCGTGTCTGGGCTCAGAGCCATTAGGGATCACGGGATATCCAAGTTTTTCGTAAATATTTGCGGCAAATACAGCTCCTTTCAGCGCGCCGCAGACTACAGTAGGTGCCAGGAAAAATCCCTGGAAGAAAGACTGCATTACTCCCAGAGAGGCACCTACTTCTTTCCCAAGTCCCGGAGAAGTCAGGCGCACAGCACAGTTCTCGATCAGTTCCTCTTTCCCTGCGATATATCCGCCGATGGGAGCCAGTCCGCCGCCCGGATTCTTGATCAGAGAACCAACGATCATATCGGCCCCTACATCACTGGGCTCGATGGTCTCTACAAACTCACCGTAGCAGTTGTCTACCATACAGATCACATCCGGTCTGCGTTCCTTGATAAAGGCAATCAGCTCGCCGATCTTCTCTACGGAGTAGCTGGGGCGGGTCTGATACCCTTTGGAACGCTGGATAGTGACCAGCTTTGTTCTCTCATTTAGGGCAGCTTCGATAGCAGGATAATCAAAATACCCGTCTTCTAAAAGATCTACCTGGCGGTAAGTAATCCCATATTCCGCCAGCGAGCCTCTGGATGGACGGATCCCGATCACTTCCTCCAATGTGTCATAGGGCTTTCCGACCGGGGAGAGAAGTTCATCCCCGGGGCGCAGGTTGGCAGAAAGAGCCAGAGCCAGTGCATGAGTACCGCAGGTGATCTGGGGCCGCACAAGAGCCGCCTCTGTATGGAAAGCGGAGGCATAGACCTGCTCCAGGGTATCCCTTCCCTGGTCGCTGTATCCGTACCCGCTGGCATAGTTGAAGCATCCCTCGCTGACCCGGTTGTCCTGCATGGCCTTGATGACTTTCAGCTGATTGTACTCTGCTGTCCGGTCAAACTCCAGGAAACGTTCCTCAAGGGATTTCTCTGTCTTCTCGCCCAGTTCCCATACTTCACGGGATATTCCCAGCTGTTCATATAAGGTTTCTGTCTGTATCATAATATTTCTATCCTCTCTCATGTACAATTCTTTTCTGTTTTCTGGCAGCAATTCAGATTTAAACTGCAATTCAGATCCCTGACCGTGATTCAGATGATGCCTTTGTCTCTAAGTATCCCCAGCATCTGATCCAGGATGATATTCTCATCATATCCGGCTGCTTTCTTGTCGATCCAGATCACATCCCGTTCTCTGCGGAACCATGTCAGCTGCCGTTTGGCGAAGTGACGGGTGTCCCGTTTGATGATCCGGACGGCCTCATCGAGTGGGTATTCTCCGTCCAGATATGCCAGAAGCTCTTTGTAACCGAGTCCCTGCATGGCAGTACTCTCCCGCTTTACGCCCCGTTCCTTAAGTCTGCGGACTTCATCGAGAAGACCCAGCTCCATCATGAGATCAACACGTCTGTCGATCCTGTCATAGAGAGCGGCGCGGTCATCCGTCAGCACAAAGTAGGCAGAATCATAGGGGGAAGACTTCTCTCTCTCCCTGGCGTTATGTTCGGATATCTTCTGTCCGGTCTGATGGTAAAACTCCAGGGCACGGATCACTTTTTTTACATTGTGTGCATGGATCTCCTCTGCGGATCTTGGATCTATTTTTTCAAGCTGTTCGTGAAGATATTCCGGGCCTTTCTCTGCTGCAGCCTGCTCCAGTTCTCTTCGATATGCAGGATTCCCGTCATTCTCCGTGAAATCGATATCATAAAGAACGGCCTGAATGTAAAAGCCTGTGCCGCCTACAATAACAGGAATCCTGCCTCTCTTATAAATTCCTTCCATGGCGTCTTTCGCCATCTGCTGGAACCGGACCACGTTAAACTCCTCTTCCGGTTCCAGCACATCAACCAGATGATGAGGCACTCCATTCATTTCCTCCGGAGTGATCTTGGCGGAACCGATATCCATGGTACGATATACCTGCATGGAGTCTGCGGAGATGATTTCACCGTTCACAGCTTTTGCAAGACCGATGGACGCGGCAGTCTTGCCGACAGCCGTAGGTCCGGTCAGTATGATCAATGGTTTCTTCATTTATACGATCCTCTTGAATTTCTTTTCCAGTTCCCGTTTCGTCATTGCGATGATGGTTGGCCGCCCATGGGGACAGTGATATGGATTGTCCAGAGTCAGAAGTTCGCCGATCAGCGCATCCACTTCCCGGGCGGACAGACGGTTGTTTCCTTTGACTGCGGCCTTGCATGACATGGACGCCACTTTCTCATCGATCAGATCCGGCGCCATATTCGTAGTCAGTCCGTCCGCCAGATCGTCGATCATCTCCATGAGCAGATCTTTCTTCGCAATGCTGAACAGATTGTCCGGGACAGCCCGGACTGCATATTCTTCCCCGCCGAAGGGCTCGATCTCGAACCCGATCCTGGTAAAGCGGTCCATGTTGTCGTTCAGTACCTGGGCTTCCTGCATGGAAAGTGTCAGTATGATCGGCGGGCTCAAATACTGGGAAGTGAACTCCCGGTTCTTCATCTCTTTCAGAGTGCGCTCATAGAGTACACGCTCATGAGCGGCATGCTGGTCTATGATATACAGGCTGTCTTTGAACTCTACCAGCCAGTAGGTGTCAAATACCTGTCCGATCAGCTTGTATTCGGCCTTTATCTCCCGTTTCAGGAAATTTTCTTCGAAAAGGTCCAGCTGTTTTGGCTTGGACGGTCCGGGATCAGCTCCGGATTCGGGGTTCGGAACAGACTCCGGCACAGGCCCGTGAACAGGTGCTGTGCCAGACTCGGGAACTGGCGCAGGAGAAAGCGCCGTATCCGCAGCAGCCTTCACTGCATTCCTGATCCTCTGCTCCTGTACTTCCGGACGGAAGATTCCGCTCTTATCGGATACTTCCGCTGAGGAGGAGCGCTGGTGATAAGCCAGTACCCGCTCTCTCATCTTCCGGATGAAGTAATCCTCGTCACGGACTTCAGCCTGAGGGATCACTGGCTTTGTATCTGAAGACTGGCTGACCGCTTGGGTAGTTCCCGAATTTTTTGCAAAGTCCTTTTCTTCTTTGCTTCCGTAAGGTACGGTATCTTCCTTTAATACGGTCGGCATTTCATTCTGCGCTCCGGCAGTCGCAGAGGGATAAGGAACTGTCTTTGGCCTGAGCAGGAAAGGACTTGGGCTTTCCTGTCTGCCGGCGGTGGTTTCGCCAGGCTCTCCTCCGGCGGTGCGGGAAGTAGTTTTCTGAGTAGTCTTCTGCTCTCCAGGATCCGATTTCTCCTCTTTTGGATCCGGCACTTCCGCATGCTGGATCAGCTCCGGTTCCAGGAGTGTCCGGTGGACGCCTTCGAAAACAGTGTTATACACGTCCTGCTGCCGCTGAAAGCGCAGCTCCATCTTGGTGGGATGGACATTTACGTCGATCTTTTCCCCGTCCACATGAAAATGCAGCACCACAAAGGGGAATCTGTGCTGCATGGTAAAGTCTTTATAAGCGTCTTCCAGAGATTTTGAGATCATGGGGCTCTTTACATATCTCCCGTTTACGAAAAAGTTCTCAAAATTCCGGTTTCCTCTGCTGATGACAGGCTTGCCAAGATAACCCGTGATCCTGAGCCCGCCCTGTTCATAGTCTATATCCAGAAGGTTTGCCGCAATATCTCTGCCGTATACATTATAGATCACATCTTTCAGTTTGCCGTTTCCTGAAGTCCGCAGTTTCTCCTGCCCATTGTTCAGAAAGGTAAAGGCCACCTCAGGATGGGAAAGAGCCAGATGCATGAGCAGATCCTGCACATGTCCCGCCTCGGTCATCGCAGTCTTGAGAAACTTGCGCCGTGCAGGGACATTATAAAACAGCTGACGCACAAGAAATGTAGTGCCGTCCGGCGCCCCGGTCTCCTCCATGGATACTTCTGATCCCCCTTCGATCACATAACGGGTGCCAAGTTCTTCCTCACGTGTCTTAGTCACCAGTTCTGTGCGGGTGACGGCTGCAATACTGGAAAGTGCCTCCCCGCGGAATCCAAGGGAACTCAGGTGAGAAAGATCCTCAACACTGGTGATCTTGCTTGTAGAATGGCGGAGAAATGCCTTCCGCACTTCTTCATGAGGGATCCCGCAGCCATCATCCTGGATCCGGATCAGAGAGATGCCTCCGTCACGGATCTCCACCTTTACAGAGGATGCTCCTGCGTCGATGGCATTCTCCACCAGCTCCTTTACTATAGAAGCAGGGCGTTCTATGACCTCGCCTGCAGCGATCTTATCGATTGTTACCTGATCTAAAACCTGAATATGAGGCATGATTCTCTCCTTTAAAATCTATGTTACCAGCGGTTTTTCAGCTTGTTCTGGAGCCGGTAAATGGTATTCAGCGCATCGATGGGCGTCAGATTGCCCACGTCGATACTTTTCAGCTCTTCCAGCACATCATCATCTTTTACTGTATCAAAGAGGGACATCTGAGCCAGATCGACCTCATCGTATTTCTTTACCTTCGGACGTTTCCGGGAGGCTTTCTCCTTGGCTGACGCGATCTCGCTTACCTTTCCGGTGATATCCTCCTCACTGAGTTCTTCTACGATTTCCTTTGCCCGGTTGATCACCAGATCAGGAACTCCTGCCAGCTTCGCCACCTGGATTCCATAACTCTTGTCTGCGCCGCCTTTTACGATCTTTCTCAGGAAAACGATGTCATCTCCTTTTTCCTTTACAGCGATACAATAGTTATTTACATTATCAATCTTTCCCTCCAGTTCGGTGAGCTCGTGGTAATGAGTGGCAAACAGTGTCTTGGCGCCCAGAAGCTTGGAATCACTGATATATTCTACCACCGCCCATGCGATGGAAAGACCGTCAAATGTACTGGTTCCCCGGCCGATCTCATCCAGGATGAGGAGACTCTTTGACGTGGCGTTCCTCAAGATGTTTGCCACCTCGGTCATCTCTACCATGAAGGTACTCTGTCCGGAAGCCAGATCATCAGAAGCTCCTACCCTTGTAAATATCCGGTCTGAGATACAGATATCCGCACTTTTGGCGGGAACAAAGGAGCCGATCTGGGCCATCAGGGCGATCAGAGCAGTCTGACGCATATAGGTGGATTTCCCGGCCATGTTGGGACCTGTGATAATGGAGATCCGGTGCTTCTTGTCGTCCAGGTATGTATCATTGGAAATGAACATATCGTTGGGGATCATCCGTTCCACTACCGGATGACGGCCCTCTTTGATATCGATAACGCCTTTTTCATTGATCTTCGGGCGCACATAGTTGTTCCGCTCCGCCACAAGGGCAAGGGAAGCGAACATATCCAACCCGGCAATAGCCTTGGCTGTCTTCTGGATCCGTACGATCTGTGAGGCGATAGTCTCACGTACTTCGGTATAAAGGTCATACTCCAGTGCATAGAGCCGGTCTTCTGCTCCCAGGATCATATCCTCCAGCTCCTTCAGTTCCGGTGTGATATAACGTTCCGCATTTGCCAGAGTCTGTTTTCTGGTATAGTAGTCCGGAACCATGGACTTGAAGGAGTTGGTCACCTCCAGATAATATCCGAACACCTTGTTGTATTTGATACGGAGATTCTTGATCCCCGTCTTTTCCCGTTCATCATTTTCCAGCTTGGCCAGCCAGTCCTTGCCGTCGGACTTGGCATGACGGAGCTTGTCAACCTCTTCGTTATATCCGTCACGGATGATATTTCCCTCTTTCATGGCAATGGGCGGTTCATCCTGGATGGCTCGCTGGACAAGGTCACACAGATCTGTCAGGGGATCCAGGTCTTCACAGATTTCTTTCAGGATCGGCGCATTCATCTCTTCCAGGATATAGCGGATATGGGGAAGCATCTCAAGAGAGCTGCGGAACGCAATAAGATCTCTCGGATTGGCGGAACCGTAAGTGATCTTTGTGATCAGACGCTCCAGATCATAGACCGGCCCCAGATACTCCCGGATCTCTTCACGTGAGATTGCCATATCCTTCAGTTCCTGCACTGCATTTAGTCGTCGGACAATCTCCTTTTTATCGATCAGGGGCTGCTCGATGGATTTTCGCAGAGTTCGAGCCCCCATAGCTGTTTTCGTCTTATCCAGCACCCAGAGGAGCGATCCTCTTTTCTGCTTCTCTCTCAAAGTCTCACAGAGTTCCAGATTGCGGCGTGTAGAACTGTCCAGCATCATAAACATACCGGCTGCATAGGGGGTCAGTTTCGTCAGATTGTCCAGGGAGTTCTTCTGTGTCTCCAGGAGATACTGAAGCAGAGCTCCGGCACTGATGACACCGCAGTCGTAGTCGGCAAGCCCAAGAGCTGCGAAAGAGGAAGTCTTAAAATGCTCCAGCAGCTTCTGTCTGCAGATGTCATCGTCAAAATACCAGGAATCCAGCGAATAGATCGTGATGCCCAGTCGCTCTTTCATGTTGTCCAGATCCATGCCGCTCATGTAGAAGGCTTCGTTGCAGATCAGCTCGGAGGGCATGAACTTGTAGATCTCATCCATCAGTTTCTCGCTGTCCGGAAGTTCCGTTACAAAATAATCTCCCGTTGTGATATCAGCCACGGACATTCCATATCTGTCAGCAATGTATACAATGCACATGATATAGTTGTTCTTCGTCTCATCCAGAGCCTGAGGATCCAGGTTGGTTCCAGGTGTGACGATACGGACTACATCACGCTTGACAAGTCCTTTTGCAGTCTTGGGATCTTCCAGCTGTTCGCAGATAGCCACCTTGTATCCTTTGGAAACCAGTTTGTTCAGATATCCCTCCACAGCATGATAAGGGACACCACACATGGGTGCCCGCTCTTCCTGTCCGCAATTCTTGCCGGTCAGCGTGATCTCAAGTTCTCTCGATGCCGTCAGTGCATCGTCGAAGAACATTTCATAAAAATCTCCTAATCTATAGAACAGAATGCAGTCCTGATACTGGGATTTCGTCTCCATATACTGTTTCATCATTGGTGTTAATTCAGCCACATTCATACTCCTTTGTATTTGTACTGTTTTTGCTCTTTGCGGTTTAGTATAACATTTTTGGAAAATCAGTTCAACAGCTGAATTCAGAGTACGTGGAAGTGAGGTTTTTTCTCATTATAAATGAAATGCAGGAGCCAGCCGCTGGACAGGATTCCTATGGCGCACAGGCCGGAGAATATTATGATGAAGGGGAGGCAGATCTGTCCCATGAGCTGGAAGGGCAGATCTGTATAGTCCCAGACGTTCCACTTTAATACTTTGTTTACGATGATTCCTGTCGTAAATTCACTCGCAGTTACGAAGATGACGCACCATCCCACCTGTTTCCACAGAGGCGCGTCCCACCCGGTCCAGATACCCTGCTGGGCGCAGAAGACGAAACAGAGACCGCCAAGGATGAACATGGTCCAGTGGGAAAATCCCCGAAAAAACATTTCAAAAGCATAATACGTCGTGCCTCCAAGGGCCCATAAAAATAAATATTCACTGAGTTTCTTCACGAAAAAAAGTCCTTTCTCTCCATGTTTCCATAGATAGTCTGGACTTTTTTTTTACGTTTTATGCCGTTCACATTTTTACTTTTTTGAAAGATATTTGAGGCAGGCAAGAATCACAAGAATCACCATTGCAAGCCTGAGCAAACCGGACACAAATGAGAAAATCATATTGTGTTTGGCTGCTATTTCCTCTGAATACGAGCCGAGTGCACATGCCTGCTATCCATTTATCTTTCTTTTAGCGCACTCTTTTTCTTCTATATACTATTGTTGCAAGAGCAGCCACTCCCGCCGCAAAAGCAGCTATTGCGTATGGGATACAGTTGGTATCATCTCCGGTCTGAACAGACTGAGCATTATCTGAAGATGTTCCCCCGTTCTTATCAGTACTAGAAGTATTGCCAGATGGCTGATTGCCGTTTCCGTTGTCTCCGGCGCCTGGTTGATCTGTACCGGGAACATCTGTTCCGGGCTTATCTGTTCCAGGCTCATCGGTTCCAGGTTCGTCCGTTCCTGGATCGTCTGTCCCCGGTTCGTCTGTTCCGGGATCTTCGCTTCCGACATTTTCAAATACCGCCTCGGTAACGCCTGATGATACAGCTGTGATCTTATCATAGATGATTGTTCCTGATACCATGCCTTCGCTGATCGCAGCCGATCCCGGGACAGCATTTACCCACAGACCGAAGGAAGTGATACTTGTCTTATCCTGGGCAAGTCCCCCTGCCGGATTTCCCGGAGTATCTCTTTCCACAAAGTCTGTAAACGGAATCGTCACTTTAAGTGGAGCTGTACCGTCATTTGCCGCATAGTCATCATATTCGTTCAGATATGCTTCATATACTTTCCGATTTGCCGTCAGCTGGATAACAACTTTCTGATGCTTTCCATCCAGTATGGTATAGAATTGAAGCGCATCACAATCTGACCAGTCAACTTCTTTTGAAATAGTTGCGCCTGCCCAACCGTTCTCGGTCTCATTGTAAGCAAAGCTCATAGCATATTCGCCGTCAAATACTTTTCCTTCTTCTGATGTCAGAGTCAGATCGATGGTGCATCCGGTATCTTTATTAACTGCCCAGCTATTTGTGAGCATACTGTCTACCCCATAATAATTTTCAAATCCGTCAATTTCATACGGATCTTCCTCTGCAACAGGAATATTGTAGAGCAGCCCGATTGATGCGATCACTTCACCATCTACTGTCAGAGCCATCGTACCGTCTGCTGATTCACCCAGTGCGGCAAGAAGATCTTCTGTCAGCTGAGCAGCTGCTGTGACGCCATTCAGCTCTGCTGCAACAGTCTGTTCGGTCTGGCCTTTTAAAACAAAGGCAATCTCGGTGTCTTCGGAAGCTCCACTGATCCGTGCGGTAAGCTCTGTCGGCTCCAGGACACGGCTTCCTGCCACGGGAGCAGTAATGTATCCATATACGCCATCTGCCGGAGACTGGACAGCCGGAGCATTGATATTGGAGAGAATACCCTGCTGATCAGAAGCAAAAACAGAACGGCTGTCATTGAAGAAGCTGATAAATCCGTCCAGAGTCTCATGCCCGTGCAGGGATCCGTCTTCATTTACCGAATCCACGTACGGGGTATAGTAGCCGGATGTCTTGCCGAAGTTTGCCCACAGCAGGAAATAAGATGCATCGCTTTCCGAAACCGCATCCAGCACCATGTTGTACCAGTTCAGATTTTTGTTTCCTGTTTCATGAAGAACCGTCTGGCTGTGGCCCGGATCCGGAGTGCTGCTGGCAAGTCCCGTCTCTGTCACTGCCATCAGTTTCCCGTGCTCGTCTGCAAAATTCTGTACAATACGGAGCTGATTTCTGAGATTACCGAACCATACTTCTTCTTTGTCATCCACTGGATCCGAGTCATACATATCGAATCCGATCAGGTCAACATACTCGTCCCCAGGATAACGGATACTGTATTCTTCTTCTGAAGCTGCTTCACTTCCCGGCCCATAGAGATAAAGGAAATTGTGTACGCCTTTTTCGTCCCGCAGATACTCTACGGTGTATTTAAATACACTCTTATATGTTTCTGCATCGCAGAATGCGGCGCCCCACCAGAACCAGCTTCCGGTCGCTTCATGGAACGGACGGAACATGACCGGTCCGTCTACCTGTCCGGCAAAATCCGCGATCATGTCAAGATAAGCATTAAATACTTCGTTGTATTTCCCTCCGGGAAGGATCTGGTTCATCACATCCCCGGTCAATGTATTCGGCGTATATCCGGTGAAATCATATTTGGCATAGGATGGATCGGTCTGCGGATCATAATCCGGATTTTCTGCCACGATTGAGAAATTCGGCGTATGGGACGACAGTGTGATAAAGGACCCGTTGGCAATGTTATAGTTGGCCAGCTTTGCAGCTGCTTCTACATTTGCCTCTTCCAGTGACTGCCCCTGTGTATCTACTGCTTCGAATCCGGGGGTCTCCGTCATTTCACTGTTGTATCTTTCAGCGCTGTATTCATTTCCAGTGAGTGACAGCGTATCCATTCCTACGATTCCTGCATAGGCTCCTGTTACATCATAGGTGTCAGAATCTGAAAGATCACTGCTTCCAGCTTTGTGCCACGTATCATTCTGATGCCCATAGATTACGCTGTCTGTTTTTCCCATTGCCTGCAGATACTGATAAAGAGCCACAGTTTCAGATGTAGCTTCCGGATCAGCAAGAGATACGGAGGCAGCATATTCTGCCGTCTCAGAAGTTCCATCCTGCTTCGTAACAGTCAGTACGCTGCCGTCTGAGCTTACCGGATTTCCATCGTTAGCGGTAAGGGTGGAATCTACGCTTGTATCAACCGAAGCACTGCCATCAGACGCTAACTCGATATTATCCAGCCAGACAGCTCCTGAATATCCGGTATAACAGCCAACAATTTTGACAGCCAAGTCCTGTACCGCACTGGAAGCGATGGCAGGACAGGTAAGTACAGCTTTTGCCTTGGTAAGACCGGTACCTTCCTCTTCCTGAAGATCTGAAAGACTTGTGTTGGCATCGAGACCGCAATTAGAATATACTGCGATCTTCAATTCCCCTTCCGTCAGTTTATCTGTTTCATACCATACATCCATGGAAATCTGCGTCACGCCGGTCAGATCGATTCCTGCATCACTCCACCAGCATGCGGCAATATTGCTCCAGTCCTTGTCGGCATCCTGGCTGAAATCAACCGTAATCTTCATGCGGCCATTCTCTGAATCACTTTCTACAGTAGGAAGCGTTCCATTATACTGGTATTCCCAGCCATCGCCGTAGGACCATCCGTCAATCCCGTCCTCGAAATCAAAAGCATACACCGTTTCCAGCGTACTTTCTTCCGCCTGCACGTAAGGCATAAGAAGCCCGGATCCGGCTGTACCTGCCAGAAGAATTCCGGAGAGGGCAGCCGCTGCCAGTCTTTTCATACAACTTTCTTTTTTCATAACTTTTCTCCTGTCTCATCTGTTACTCTCGTTACACATGCTTCCGGGAAAGATATCCACGGTATGCCTGAAGCGTGGCACAGCGTACGAAACGTTCCCGTTCACAAGTTTTTTCACTTTCTATTCATCACCTCCTATGTTTCTTTCGGCGTCACGCAGAGTTTCTTTCAGCATCTCGTAGAATTTCCCGTTCTGCCGTTCTTCGCCGCACAATGTTTTAATTTAAATAAAGTGATTTCGGCTCACATTTAGTCTAACATTAATTCTATTTAATTTCAATTTATTAGTATTTTTACCAATACTTTCTCTGATTTACCTAATACAAATTGTATATTTTTGTTTATTTTATCATATTATTTTATTCATTTTTTGATTTATGAGGAGATTAATTATTGTTAAACAAAGTTAAGAAATAATTAATTGAACCATCAATTTAAGCAATGTGTTCGAGAGTCTTTTCTTTTAACAGAGCACGGAACTGATTCACAGCACGATCATCTTCAGATTCTCTTCCACAGTCTTTTGCTCTACGAGAGATTTCTATATTCCCCCTTTGAGAACTTTCTGAATCTCCAGACGGTCGCTTCTGCGTGTCAGGATGGTCAGTACGATCCAGTCAGCAACCCATACGAACAGACTTCCAATGATCAGATACCGGCTGATTCCAATCCCCGAAAATGAGGCCGCAGCAATGGCTTCCAGCAGCGATATACCGCATACAGCGGCAGACAGGAGATAAAATCCGCTGTAGCGCTCCGGGATCGAGTAGCCGGACAATTTTCTGCTTAATTCTTTTATATCATCTTCACACACTTTTGTTAATGATGATCTTAATCTCAGAATCCGCCAGAAGCAGACGAAGAGCCGGAAGCAGTTTGCTTTCTTTTAAGCATAGAAAAAAGACGCATCTATTCTCAGACACGTCCAATGATTCATTACAATATTCTATTTACTTCCTATTCTACAGGAGTATCGTCTTGTGCTTCCGCCTGCTTTTTTTCTCATGCTGCATAGACCACGACTCCTTCCTGTTCCACGTTCTTATAGAACGGAGAGACTGTCTTCCACTCCTGATACTCCTGATATTTTACATCAATTATGGAGAAAACCATCATATACTTCAGCGCCAGATCTGTAGATACATCACTGAGTCTTTCATCATATTCTCGCAACTGTGCATCTGTGCCGTTTACCAGCACCATTATATCTACGTCGGAATCTTCCGTCTGGGTGCCTCTGGCAACAGAACCGTATAAGATTACCGCTTTCAACCGATCTCCATACACTTGTTTGAGAAGTTCTGCCATTTCCTGCAAAATCTTTCTTAACTTTTCATGATTCTTTTGAACAAACAAACCCAAAACAACTCCTGCAATTTATCAGATCATCTCACCAATATAGTAGAACCCTCTGCATTCGTCCAGTCTTACATCCACCAGCTTCCCGATCAGAGACTCATCTCCCGGGAAATGTACCAGCAGATTGTTGCTCAGCCGTCCGGTCATGAGGTGCGGATCATGCTCGTTTTTGCACTCAACCAATGCGGTCTGCACAGTTCCTTGATGTACGGCACAGACCTCAGATGCAATCTGCTGAACCTCTGTCAGAAGACGGTCAAAGCGGTCCTTTACTACATCATCCGGCACCTGGTCTTCCATCACCGCCGCAGGTGTTCCGCTCCGCTTGGAATAGATGAAAGTAAAGGCACTGTCGTAACGTACTTTTCTCACTACATCCAGCGTCTCCTGGAAATCTTCTTCCGTTTCCCCAGGGAATCCGACGATGATATCTGTAGTCAGTGAAATATCCGGCACTGCCCTGCGGATCTTCTCCACAAGAGTGAGATACTGCTCCTTTGTATACCGGCGGTTCATCTTCTGTAAGATCCGGCTGCTTCCGGACTGTACCGGAAGATGGAGATGCTTACAGATTTTTTTCGAATTTCCCATTACCTCGATCAGCTCGTCCGAGAGATCCTTGGGGTGCGATGTCATGAAGCGGATGCGCTCCAGCCCGTCGATCTGTTCAATCTCCCGGAGTAGCTGGGCAAAGGTCATAGGCTCCTCAAGCGTCTTTCCATAAGAGTTTACATTCTGGCCAAGAAGCATCACTTCCACGACGCCGTCAGCCACCAGACGCTCAATCTCACGGACAATAGCCTTCGGATCCCGGCTCCGCTCCCGTCCTCTTACATAAGGGACAATACAATAGCTGCAGAAATTGTTGCAGCCGAACATAATATTGACTCCGGATTTGAACGAGTACTTTCTTTCTACCGGCAGATCCTCAACAATCTTATCCGTATCCTTCCAGATATCGATGACCATCCTTTCAGACTCCAGACGGGTAGCAAGAAGCTCCGCAAACTTATAAATGTTATGAGTTCCGAAGATCAGATCTACGAAACGATAGCTCTTTTTCAGCTTCTCTACCACATGAGGTTCCTGCATCATACATCCGCACAGGCCGATCATCATATGGGGGTTCTTCTTCTTGGCATGTCCGAGCTGTCCAAGCCTTCCATAAACTCTCTGGTTGGCATTTTCCCGGACGGTACATGTATTATAGATTACAAAGTCTGCATGTTCCTCATCTGCTGCTTCCGTATATCCTACCTGTTCCAGTATGCCCGTCAGCTTCTCTGAGTCCCGGGCATTCATCTGACAGCCCATATTGACTACACATGCTTTGGGTAAACGTCCATTCTTTTGCTCGAAATTCTTTACCCACTCACGGCATTTTGCCATGAAATAATACTGTCTTTCCGGTTCGTTTGCTGGCGGTGCCGAATCCAAATTTATATTATCCAAATTTATCTCGTTAAACATTTCTCTTGACTTTCTCCCTTGTCTGTCCATCATTTTCATAAATGTAAAATCGAAAGTTAATTACACCATCATAGAATTATATCATGCCGTCCATTTGCAGGCAACTCGAAAAATTAATATGAATCTGAAAAATTTTGTATATTTCCGGGGCTCAGTTCCTGCTAAGATATCGTAGACAGATATTTCAGGAAGAAGGTTAGACGATGGCTGCAGAATCTTTGTTAAGTAAATATAGATCAGAAATAATGGGAGCTTCTGCACTGGGCGTCATATTGTGCCATGCAGTTACCAGTGATGTTCAATTGCCGCAGATACTAGTCAGACTGTTGGTCTTCTTTAATTTGGGAGTAGATGTATTTCTTTTTGTTTCTGGATTTGGCATGTATTTCTCAATGAACCGGGTCTGCGATAAAAAAGATGTTATCCTATGGTACAAAAAGCGTTTTGTACGGATCCTGGTTCCGTATGCTTTGATCATGACCCCATACTGGATCGGATATTGCCTGTTTCATTCTTCTGGACCGGGCGTTTTCTTCTATCATTTTTCTACACTGTCTTATTGGACGGAGCATATCGGCGTCTGGTATGTGGCAATGTTGATCCCGCTTTACTTTACACTTCCGGTATTTTTTGTTCTTTGGAGAAAGAACCCGTATCTCATAACTGTGATTTATATACTTATTGCGATGACAATTGGCACATTTGATTTTCAATCATATAATTATGCGTCTGTGATTACAAATGTGCAATTTTGTTCCTTGAGGATCCCGGCGTTTTGGATCGGAATGCTTATAGGATATACTTCGGAAAAGCGCCCGCATTTTTATAGCAGAGAAAGGTATTTATTTATATCTATATTGAGTTTCCTGGCATATATTGTTCTGTCCGGTTTCAGATACACGGAAAATTTCTGCTGGTATTTTCTGGCAGCCTTGGGGCTTTGCTTTCTTTTCTGTTTTATTGGGCCTGTTATAGATAATCTGCATCCCGCCCGGTATTTCTTAAACTGGCTCGGGACACGTTCGTTAGAATCCTATCTGACCAATTATCTTTGTGCCCATTTTTTTGCAGTCTTTTCTTATACAATATTTGGAATCAATTTGAATTATGGCAATTATCTGAAATATGTTCTTGTAATTTTCGGAGGACTGATTTTGACTCACTTTATGTTTTTGCTTTGCGCAAGGATAGCAACACCTGGATTTAAACGCTAAAATTCTTCATCGAAAAGCGTAACATTTTCTTTTTTAGTAATAATTGTTTATTTTATGTCCATTTAATTCTATATGATTCACATGAGAATTATTCATTTCATGATAACATATAGTCTGTAAGTGCAAAAATATAAAATAAGGAGTAACAACGAAATGACAAAAGAAGCAAGAAAATGGGCATTTAAAGAATCTATTGTGTGTGGTATCCCAACTATAATACTTACTGCAATTATAATGTATTTTTCTTTGAGCAGAGAATTTGCAGAGAATCCATTGACACTGGCTGAACTAGGAGTCAAGATCGGCGGTACTGTTACCGTTACTTCTCTGATTTGCTGTTTCCTGCAGTATCTGATCGTAGGCAAGACTTTTAAAGCTCAATTTGTCAAGGATGGGGAAAAGCTTCCTGTTATGGACAGCCGTGAAAAGCAGCTGATCTTTCCACTATGGGTACCAGCAAAATGGTGGGCATATGTGATATTCACCGCTTTCTTCGCAGGGATGCTGATTGGTTCCGGTCTTCCGTGCTTTCTGGCCAGCTGGGGAATTAATCCAGGAGGTATCGGCCGCCTGGGACATGCTATTCTCTCAGGTGTGATCAATGGCCTTGGCACCTGGTATGCAGTGTATCTGGCTCACATCTTTCTGGTGCAGTTTTTCAACGAAAAATCTACAGCTGAAAAACAGGGATAATGAATAAGAGGGGGGAACTAATCCCCCCTTATAACTGACATACCGCAATAATGAACGGCATGGTCACAATACTGAATATGACTGTCACAACATTCAGCATTCCTGCATAAGCCGAATCTTTGTTATACAGCTGTGTAAACTGGGTCACATTCGCTGCAGCCGGAGCGCAGGCAGCCATAACCGTGATCAGCAGGATCTGCTCTGCATCCGGAAGGAGTCTTGCCGCACCGCTGATTTTCAGGAGAAACACAGCAATCAGCGGAAGCACAAGAAGACGAAGTACGGTGATCAGATATATTTTAGGCTTCGTGAATACTTCCTTTTATCTTCCGTGTCATTCGTTATTAAGTGTATATTGTTTCAGACAAACTGGTTTCTTCCAGCATCGTATTCGTAATCAATAGAAGCAAGCTTGTCTGTAAGCTCTTTCTCATCAATATTCATGTCGTCGCAGAGCGTGTCAAGATCCTTGTAGAAATCTCTCAGCTTCGTATTGATGACACCAAGCAGTATCACCGGGTCTCCGGGAAGTCCTGTCAACATCTTTCTCTCTCCTTCATAAAGCGGACTGATGCATCACGCTCTTCTATTTTTCTCATTCATCCGACGCAGACAATGCACTCGTTTTCTGTAAAGATCATCTCCGGGCGCACATCATGACTCTCTGCCGGAATAGTATCCAGCAGCTGGGAGGAATAAGCCAGCGCGATCCGTATGCCCTCCGGGTGCTTTCTCAAATATGTATCATAGTAGCCTCCGCCATAGCCGAGTCTCCTGCCGGTCCGGTCGAATGCGGCTCCCGGCATGACGATAAGAGCATCCTGATCCGGGACTGCCGGAACAGATATCTCAGGATCCGGTTCCGGTATCCCCCATGCGCCGGGCTTCAGTTCATCCATGTTGTTGATATAGTAAAATTCCATTCTCCGTCCCGCAGCTGTACCACTCATGACCTTTGGTACGGCGACTCTATGTCCCTGTTCCAGCGAATAGCGGATCAGACTGTATGTATCTGCCTCATCTCGAAAAGAGACATAGCAGAAAATGTCTCTACATTGTCTGTATAATTCCGATGAGAGAACACGATCTGTGATCTCTCTGCCGGCTTTCTCTCTGAATTCAGGAGACAGTGTTCCTCTCCGCTCCAGGGCCCGTCTCCTAATTCCCTTTTTTATTTCCGTATTTTTCACCAAGATTCACGACCGTTCCGTCTTTCTCTTCGACATCGATATTATTAAGCTGGTTTCTCAGATTTCTTTTTACCAGCTCCAGGTATTCCTGACGGAGGATCTTTTGTTCCTTCTTCTCTTCATCAGTGAGCCCCTCTGCCTTTGATTTTCTGTATAATTCATTGATTCTGTTTATCTTCTGCTGTTCCATTAGGATATTCCTTCTCTTTCTATTTCATATCTCTTCTTATCCAGCTTTGTATTATACACGAATATCTTTCTTTCGTCCATACCGGATTCAGTTGTCCTCGTCCATCTGTCAGATGCAGTTAAATTCTGTACCGGATA
Source organism: Candidatus Mediterraneibacter stercoripullorum (assembly GCA_019115765.1). Lineage (GTDB taxonomy): Bacteria > Bacillota > Clostridia > Lachnospirales > Lachnospiraceae > Mediterraneibacter > Mediterraneibacter stercoripullorum. Next base: position 76,326 of record DXCZ01000120.1, read on the forward strand.
CGCAGACTCAACTGGAATAGTTCTCTAGAAATCCGTAGAGTTCATCCTCTGTAGAGAGAATTTTCCCTTCCAGGATCTGCTGCTGTAGTTCTTCTGGCAGATCAGACAGAGGAATCTCTGTCAGTTCATATATTGTATTCCCATCTGCAAGATAGACGGCGACAAAACCATTCAGCTCTCTGAGCAGATACCCGCCGTCCCGGTCCATCTCTTCCGTCACAGCCTCTCCTTCCGCCGAAATACTTCTTGTCACAGCAGACTGTTCCTCCTCAAGGGACGCCTGTCTGTCTATCACATGACGGTAACTGATCTGATAACCCGCGCTGAGCAGAAAGACAACAAGGAAAAGGGCAGCAAAAAAGCCAATCACGTATTTCTTTTTCATGGAAATCCCACTCCTTTTTTTCATACAGTATTGGCCTTTTTCGCTTATTTATACATATTTATATATTATTCATCAGAATCCTGATCAACATCCGGGTTGTCCTCAGATTCCTTGTCTTCCGGCAGCAGGTTCAGCTTTTTGCATCCCCGCAGGAGACGAGCGCCCATTGGCAGAGCCAGAATATCATCCTCGGAAAGTGTTCCGAGCTTCAGTACTGCCACGACGTATACAGCTACTGCAACGATAATGGAAAGAATCGTTGCGATAAACCGTCCTCCGATCAGCAGATCAAGAACAAGGTGTACAGCATATGTTACCGCGCCCATAATCGCCGCAGCAGCAAGCGGTTTTACAAAAGTATGTATGATATCAATTTTAAATCCGCTGACCTTCCTGATCTTCAGCTGATTCAGAATGCACATACACAGAGCAAATACAATATTGCCGCATACAAGCGCATATACATTCATCCGGAATACGATCATCATAACACAGAAGGCAACCAGATGGATTCCAAGGGAAACTGCCGCATTCTTTGCCGGGCTTGTCATGTGGTTCAGTCCGTGCAGGATGGAGTTGGACACCGAAGACATTCCGTACAGGATCACTACTACTGAGCCAAGCATGAGCAGATTTGCAGGTGTTGCCGTAGCGTCATTATATAACAGAACCATCAGCGGCGACGCCAGTACAAGAAATCCCATACCACATGGAATTGTGATCACGCAGGTAAGACGGAGGGTCTGTCCGATCTTGTCATGGACCTGTTTCTTTGTTCCGTTGGCAATAGCGGCCGTCAGGCTGGGTACTACGGATGCACCGAGTGCGTTTGCCAGTGCCATAGGTACGTTGATCAGAGTGTCGTATTTTGCAGAATAAATTCCCTGAAGGGCCATATACTCCGCTTCTGTATATCCCTGGGCAGACATGATATGGTTAAATACTGTAAGGTCAATGATCATGTTTATGTTATAGATCGCCGTACTGAAGAGCACAGGAATAGCTGTGAAGATAAGCGCCTTTGTAATGTGGCTGTAGCTCTCCACCTTCCTGCTTCTGTCCCGGCGCAGCTGCTTTTTGATCACTCCCTTATAGACCCAGAGTACAAATGCGAGGAATATCAGTCCGACCAGTGCTCCGCTGACAGTACCGAGCGTGCTTCCTGCCGCACCGTAGGCAGGACCAAGCAGTTCCTCGCCGATTTCTTCTCCAGCCCGGGTTCCCACGCCGACAAGTATACTGGCTCCGACAATACTGACTACTGCATTGACAATCTGTTCCAGGATCTGGGAAGCCGCCGTGGGTACCATGGTTCCCAGTCCCTGGAAATATCCACGGATCACAGCCATAACAGCTACGATCAGAAGTCCGGGAGCCAGGACTCTGAGCGCATACACACTGAGTGGTGAGCGCATGATATGGGTGGATATGGCTCCGGCTCCGAAGAAGATAGCCAGAGAGATCACCAGTCCAACGGTAAATGCAAATACAAGAGAACAGATGAAAACCCGGAAAGCGTTTCTCCGCTGGCGCACGGCGACTCGGGCGGAAACCAGCTTGGATACAGCCGTGGGCAGGCTGAAAGAAGATACCATAAGTGCCATTGCATATACCTGATAGGCATATCCATAAAATCCGTTCCCTTCATCTCCAAGTATATTTGCAAGAGGAATTCGGTAGACTACACCGATCAGTTTTGCGATCACGGCAGCAGAAGCAAGGATCGCTCCCTGTACGATATAGTCGTCTTTTTTTGATTTCTTTCCGGTGTTCATAGATGTTCCAGCCATGAGTTCCTCCTTATGTCATATGTTTTATACCATGCGCTGGTTCAGCGCGGTATATTTATCTTCTCCATGATCTCCCGCTGCTTCTGTTCCATGACCAGTCTCTCTTCCTCTTCCATGTGGTCATATCCAAACAGATGGAGCATACTGTGGGCAATGAGAAATGCGTATTCGCGCAGCGGGGAATGGCCGTACTCTTCAGCCTGGGCCAGGACCCGGTCACTGGAAATAACAATATCCCCCAGCAGCAGTTCTCCCGACTCCGGATCGAAGGCATCTTCCTGTTCTTCCAGACCGCCGAAATCGCCGGGCATCTCATATTCCAGCATGGGAAATGAAAGAACATCGGTCGGACGGTCGATATTTCGGTATTCCAGATTCATCCGGTGGATCTCCTCATCTGTGGTAATGAGGAGATTTATCTCCGCTTCATAGGGGCAGCCTGCGTACTCCAGAGCTGCATTAACTACCAGTTCGGCAGTCTCTTTTTCATCAAAGGGAAGTGGTGTGTTCCCCTCTTTTTCTATATACAGACTCATGCTTTTCTCCTTCTGTGGTTCTTCTGCGGACCAGCGCTTTTCTTCTCGTATTCCTCGTAGGCTTTAACAATCTTCTGTACCAGAGGATGACGTACTACATCCTTGCTGGTCAGAGTACATATACTGATTCCTTCCAGATCCTTTACCACCTTCACTGCAACATCCAGTCCGGAGACTGCTCCGGACGGCAGGTCCTTCTGAGTAGCGTCGCCTGTGATGACTACTTTGGATCCGAAACCGATCCTGGTCAGGAACATCTTCATCTGGGCGGGCGTAGTATTCTGCGCTTCATCCAGGATGATAAAAGCATTGTCAAGGGTACGTCCCCTCATATAAGCGAGCGGGGCGACCTCGATCAGACCTTTTTCCGAATTCTTCAGGAATGCCTCTGCTCCCATGATCTGATACAGAGCATCATAGAGAGGTCTGAGATAAGGATCGATCTTGCTCTGAAGGTCTCCGGGCAGGAATCCAAGCTTCTCCCCTGCTTCAATGGCAGGCCGTGTCAGGATAATCCTCCCCACTTCGTTCTGCTTGAAAGCAGTGATGGCCATCGCCATGGCCAGATATGTCTTTCCTGTTCCGGCAGGGCCGAGACCGAAGGTGATCATGTCGCTGCGGATTGCGTCTACATAACGCTTCTGTCCCAGTGTCTTGGGCTTGATCGGTTTCCCCTGAAGAGTGTAACAGATCAGATCCTTGTCAATTGCTACGATGCCTTCTTCCTGATCCTCGAAGACCAGAGATATAGCATAGTCTATATTCTGTTCTGTGATCGTATTGCCGCGTTTTGACAGTTCCACAAGCTGCGTCAGGACACGATGGGCTTTCTGCGCCGCCGCGTTCTCCCCCACGATCTTGGTCTGCCCGTCCCGGGCGATCAGCGTGACATGAAATGTCCTTTCAATTTTTTTTGCATATGCATCAAACTGGCCGAACACATTTGCCTCATGTTCGGCCGGTATGTCAATTATCAGTTCCGACAGACTCATCCGGTTCTTTCCTTTCGATCATTAAGATTTCTGTATCGGCTTCACGTGTGATCCTCTGATTCAGATAAAGAGTACCGGAAGCCGTGGCAGAATCGCTGCCTATGTGTATTTTAACACTATTTCCCCTGATTTGAACACCTTTTTCCTCTAATTCACCGCAAAAAAGTGCAAATCGTGCGCTCAGTTCCTGCTGAATTATCTCACGGGTGTATGTCCGTTCTTCAAGAGTATACTCTCTCCGGCTCCGCATTCCAAGAGAAAAAGGCAGATAAAAGTTTTCCCCCAGTTTCAGCCGGGACTCGTCTGTAGACGTATCGCTGTACTCGAACCCCGCCTTCAGCGTGCCGAAAGAGACCGTCCAGCCAAAGACACGAACATAGGGCTGATGCCGTGACTTACCTGTATAGACTTTCTCGTCATATGTCAGGGAAATCGAATCTGCATATTCCATTTCCGTATCTGCATAAATATCAGCATCCGAATGACGGTATTCGTATCCGATGACTTCTCCGCTGTCATTCAGGATATCTACTCTGCCCAGAACAAGGATATCACCAGCCTTCACCTCATCCCCTTTGTGAACCTGGGGTACACCGGTTCTGGTTACAATATCCGTGATGATCCCGTCGTCAGCAGCAACAAGATCAACAGCATTGTTCTGTCCGGACACCTCCGAGTCCTGCAGGGGAGAATGATTCTGTCCGGATTCATCCTGAACAGTATCCGAATGATCGTCATCCGGCTGAGCACAACTGTCCTGAAATGTATCTTCGTTCTCCTTAATACGGATCTCCAGAAGACTGCCATCAATAGATGCGGAAACCCAGACTATATCATTATATTCTCCACGAATGGCTTTGACAATACCCGGACAGTCAACATTGCTTTTCAGCATACTAGGGGCAACACCTTGTGTATCCAGAAATTCCAGAAGTGTTTCATCCGGCCATTTCCGATTTCCTTCGAAATGTATATCCCAGATGAACAGGGAATAGGTCTTCAGCAGGACGATACAGAAGAACAGCCCGGCAAAAAAAAGTTTTCGCTTCCGGTAACGCAGAAGGAAGAAGGAAAAGCCATGCCGTTCCAGAATGTGGATCCTGGTATGTGTCTTGCGGGCAATCGGCCGGATTTTTTTTAGCCCGGGAATATCCAGATACATCTCATACGTGTTTTCTACAGGGCATAGTCCCCAGATATAAATCTGATGAAAACTGCACATATTCAGGAAACGCTCTGCCGAGTAGCCTTCCACCCGGATCTTTACATATCCCTTCAGATAACGAAGTAAAGAACGGATCAATCCTGTCCCCTCCCATCTGGAAAGTCAATCCCATGGATCACACCGGTGATCTTCATCTCATCATTGGTATAATACTGGATTTCCAGCCGTTTTCCAGTCAGCCGGATCTGTCCGTCCTTCGCCTGGACACGCACAAGAGTATCCGTATATTCTATAATGCCGCGATAGTTCTCTATACATACCTCGCTTCGGCCCAGTACTGTGATCACAGCAGCACCCAGCACTACATCCTTCGGCATACTTGCAGCCGATACCAGTTTTTCCCTGAGCTGTTCCCGTTCCATAAAAATGCCACACATACGCCTTTTATAGCAAGTATATGTGCGGCATTTCATGTCCTATTCTCAGAAAATGATATCCTTGATCAGAAGCTCAGGAGCGGGCTTCTCCGCTCCCAGTTCGTATGCTGCCAGAAGCCGCCTTTCTGCTTCCTGAAGTTTCTGCATATCATTGGCATGGATCAAGGCAAGGGACTCTCCTGCCTGTACAGGATCTCCCTTCTTCTTATGAAGCATCAGTCCCACGGAGAGGTCGATCTGGCTTTCCTTGGTCTCACGTCCGCCGCCCAGCAGCAGACAGATGCGTCCGATTTCTTCTGTATGGATATTGCAGACATATCCGCTCTCCGACGCAGAGACTTCGGCCTGGTACTCTGCGACAGGGAGCAGTTCCGGATGTTCCGCCTGTTCCGGGTCGCCTCCCTGTGCCTGTATAAATGCCTGGAACACCTGGAATGCCTTCCCGCTGTTCAGAGAATCTTCCAGCATCTTCCCGGCCTGTTCCATGTCTTCTGCTGCTCCTGCCTTGACAACCATAAGTGAACCAAGTGTAAGGACAAGCTCCTTTAAGTCTTCCGGTCCGTGTCCCCGAAGGGTATCAATGGCTTCCCTTACTTCCAGCGCATTTCCCACGGCGTAACCAAGAGGCTGGTCCATATCCGAGATCACTGCGGATACATCCTTTCCCGCCAGCTTTCCGATATTGACCATCTCCTTTGCAAGAGCACGGGCATCGTGCAGGCTTTTCATAAAGGCGCCGTCCCCGGTCTTCACATCCAGTACAATGCCGTCTGCTCCGGAAGCCAGCTTCTTGCTCATGATGCTGGATGCGATCAGAGACATCTGATCCACCGTGCCGGTCACGTCCCGGAGCGCGTACAGCTTTTTGTCTGCAGGCGCCAGATTGGCCGTCTGTCCTGCGATTGCGATATGGATCTCATTTACGTTTCGGATGAACTGTTCTTCCGTAAGACTGGTTGTAAATCCGCGGAAGCTTTCCAGCTTGTCAATGGTGCCGCCGGTGTGTCCCAGTCCCCGTCCGGACATCTTCGCCACCGGGACGCCAAGAGAAGCTACAAGGGGAGCCAGTACAAGAGAGGTCTTGTCGCCCACGCCCCCTGTGCTGTGCTTGTCCACTTTGATCCCCCGGATAGCCGAGAGGTCCAGCACATCTCCGCTGTAAGCCATAGCCAGGGTCAGATTCTTTGTCTCCTCGTCCGTCATGCCTACAAAACAGATCGCCATCATCATGGCCGACATCTGATAATCCGGGATTGCTCCGTCTGTATAAGAACGGATCATCCACGCGATCTCATCCCGGGACAGCTCACCGCCCCGTTTCTTCTTTACGATAAGGTCATACATATTCATACGCGCCGCCTCCGGAAGTACCTGCTCATATCAGTTACTCTTTACTGGTTCTTTACTCGTAATCCAGACATGCCCGCTCTGTCACAAAGGGGCGTACATACGTGTCCGCTACAGCTACGTGAGCCGGATGCTTGGCATAAACAGCGATGTCCTCCGCCTTTTCCAGCGTCGTCACCAGCGCCATATCATGGGTGCTGGACGGCAGGGGCTGCTCAACGAACTCTACGGTCAGCAGACCGGGAACCTTTCCTACCAGGCTGCTTAAATTCTCTTTCATAGCTTTTTTGAGCTCAGGCTTTCTCTCCTCTTCGATCTCGGGTCTGAATTTCCACATAACAATATGGTGTACCATGGGTATGTCCTCCTTTTAAATGTCATATTTTCAGTGCGCTCCGCTGTCAGCAGATGCCGGAATTATTATATCATTTTTATCAGAGAGCCGTAACCCCTGTTTTGTGTTTCTTCTTCCTCCAGAAGAACCAGATCAGAAAGGCAGCCAGTGCTGCAACGAGAACCACCGGGATGACCACAGCAACGATCAGACTGATCCCTCCTGCCCGTATTTCTTCCAGAACAGCCTGTTGTTCTGCATTCAGCTTCTGCGCCGGTATCAAGTCTTTCACTTCCCGCTGCGGGATATCTTTGGCCTTCATATCCGACAGACAGATCCAGAAATCACGGACGCCATGCGTATAGAAAACATAGCCCCATTCCTGTTCGTCTGTCTCTCTGCTTCATAATGTTCTCCTTCCTTTCAGGAAGCATTTTAACGCATCCTGAAGAATCGAATCTGTGAGGCTGGAATCTGTTTTCCCGCCCTGCTTCTGATTACAATTTCTGCTTTCGTTCTTTTCCGGTGAAACTGTCCACGTCAATCCGGAACACCTCAGTCCTGGCAAGCATTTCCGGACTGAATTGGATCTCTGCTTCCGGCGCCATATGCTCCATGATTCTGGTCAGAGCGTAGATCTTCTTCTCTTCACTGTCCAGCCTGCGGATCGTCCCGTTTCCCATGATACTCTGGTAAGCACAGGAATAGCTGCATGTATAATCTCCGGAGATCACACCGATCATCCGGTCCATCTCAACAGCTACTCTGGGGTTTGCGGCAAAGGCTTCTGCCTTCCGCCCCTCTCCTGCTCCGTGGATATACAGCTTCAGATCAGCCTTCCCGCCGCTGAAAGAAAGATCATAACCATAATTCACCGGGACAACGAAGATTCCGTCAGAATCAGAGGCTCCGATTCTTACTACACTGCATTCCTCAATGATCTCTCTCAAAATTTCAGGATCTGATATTTCCCGCTTGTGTAAACGCATTGGTCTCATACTCTGCCACCTCCTCATTAATATGCTTTTATCGATATGAAATCAGGACCCCTGTGAGTTGTGCGGCAGGATTCACAGGCAGCCCTGGCGCGCATCAGATATCTTTGGTCGCCGCATGTCTATATCAGCAGCGACAATAGCAGACCTGTTGCAAATGAAACAAGATTAACGATAAGAGACAGGATCCATGGATTCCGGTAACTGTCTCCGCATTTTTCTGAGTCTACACATTGCCGGAAGATCAGGCCCTCGGTAAGAAATACTGCGGCCTCCACGATGATCTGCGCCGGGAACATCAAAAGGGGCGTATACCGATACAGAACATAGACCAGAAGGACTGCCAGCGGATTGGTAAACGTATTTACCAGAAAAAGCAGTCCATAATTTCTTCTGCCGCGCAGCCCCGCGAGAAATGCGCTCAGACTTTCGATCAGGACAGTCAGCATCCAGGACAAGAGCAGTGTTTTTATCAGTTCAGCAGCCATTCGATTTCTCTCCTTTCTCTGAGATGGCCATCAGGCCCAATGACAGGAGGGTCAGGAACACATAGACCGCCGGTCTGCTCAGATTCTCTGCCATTCCAGCATACACCGGCAGATATCCGAGGTACAGGGCAAATGTAAGAAGTCCGAAGGACAGCCCAGGGTTCCCAGGAAATCTTCGAAAAAGCCCGGTCAGTGTTATCGGCATCGTCATATTAAACAAAAGGACACCGAGAAAGCCCATAATCGGGATATGTGAAAATGCCAGAAACACTGCCGCGCAGCCCAGAGACACTACAGAAGCCCGGAGACTGCCGAATCGGTCGGCAGCAAATCCGCCGGTTATCTTTCCCAAGACGATTCCGCAGGTAAGGAGTACTCCGTCCCGGATCCCTTCATTCCACGGAAACGAGAAGATCATTCCCTCGAAGGAACGGAGCAGTACAACCAGGAAAAGGCAAAAGGAAGGAATCAGGATATGCCTGCTCTCTGCCTGCCAGTCTGCCGTTCCCTGCACCGATGTATTTCCCATCTGGTTCTCCAGACTGACTTCCGTATGATCTTCTGAATTATTTTTCGCAGATAACAGGAAGGACAGCAGCACAAGTATTGAAAACAGGATCGCACATGCCGCTGCGATCCGCACGCCTTCTGTCATATCCAAAAGCGCTCCGCAGAAAATCCCTGCCGCACCGGTTGACACAAACAGACCGGATTCCCGTGACTTTCCCCGGGAATCTCTCAGGATATCTGCACCGCTTCCCAGGTGGAACAGCGCATTTCCCAGGCCAGCGGAGAGAACCAGCAGCCAGGGACTCAGTCCTGCGATCAGAGCCCCGGCGCACAGGATACATCCCAGCAAAGCTGCCGGAAGATATCCCCATTTGCCGCTCTTCTTGCAGATCAGATCCAGCAGGACGCCAAGCGGAAGCTGCCCTGCAAATGCCAGGAAATTATAGGCCAGCAGGAGCAGATCCCAGTTCCTTGTTCCAGGGATCTGATGGGTGATCACTAAGGCACATATAAAATCAACCAGAAAATGGGTGGCGCAGGCCCATATCAGAATGCCTGTTTTTTTCATAAGACCCTCCTGTCAATCTGTTTATAAGAGTCATTTTTCAGAAGTTTTGTTGCAGTCTTTTTGAAAATCCGGGAAAATCAGTCGGATGGTGAATCCTTTCCCATGTTCTGATTCCGCTTCCGTCTCGATACGCAGATCTTCTGCCATCTGTTTTACCAGATACAGTCCCATACCCGTAGATTTCCTTCCGCTTTCCCCATTTTCCGAACAAAATCCCTTATCAAAGATAAATGGAAGATCCTGCCCCATCACTCCGTTCCCGTTGTCCGCTATGGTAAGGATGACCTGGTTCGAATCCGGATCCCGGCCGGTTTCAATACAAATCTCCGGCTGAGTTCCCTCTGTTTTTCTGTACTTCACTGTATTGGAGAAGATCTGTCCAAGCATGAACAGGATTCCTTTCCGGTCGGTCAGTACCAGATCATCTCCATACTGCTCCTTCACGCGGAAGTCATATGCCTGCAGGAAAAACCCATATTCATCCAGAGCCTCACGGCAGCAGTCTGAGAGGCTGCATTGCTCCATTACATAGTCCTTGTGGTCAGCCTTTAGTCTGGAGTAACAGAGCATCTGTTCTACATCCTGCTGCATCTGGATCTGGGCGCATGCAAGTCTTGTCCTTACGGCATCGGACATCTCGTCGCTCCGGCTGTCCAGCATGAGTGCCACAAGAGAAAGCGGAGTCTTGATCTCATGAGCCCAGGATTCAATATACTCTTCATAATCTCTGCGCTTCATTTTCTCAGCAGAAAGCTCGGCTGCATTTCGATTCAGAAGTCCGGCTGTCGCCTGGATCTGTCTCTTTTCTCTGCTGTTTACGGCTTCAGACACCTGTTCCATATGATAGGCGTCTGCATAGGAAAGAAATTCGCTGTATAACTCTTCTCTCCTTTTTTCCCGCCTGCATATCATAAACAGGGCAAAACCGAATACCGCGGCAGAGGAAAAGAAAAGAAGTCCTGCCAGCGAGGAAAAGATTTCCAGATCTGCCAGCCAGAGGAACAGGGAGCAGACCGTATCTGTCAGGATCAGGAAGGCGAACCAGAGTCTGTATTCCCAAAGTGCTTCCCGAACCCGTTTTATCCAATTGTCTTTCCCCGGTTTCATACTTGTTCCTCCCCGATATTCCGTATAAAGCGATAGCCCTTGCCCCTTACCGTTACGATATGATAAGCAAGCCCCAATCCGGACAGCGTCTTTTTCAGCCGGGTCATATTGACCTGGAGCGCATTTTCATCGATATATTCCATGGTGCCCCAGAGGGTGCTGCTGAGATGCTCTTTCGTCACCGTCTCACATGATGCCGCCATCAGTTCGCCCAGGATGATCCCCGGATTGTCGGGAAGAAGAAAGGATGCGCCGTTATGAAAGAGCGTATGCGTATTCCTGTCATACCGGAAGTCTCCGCCGTCCAGGATATTCCGGTTGACCTCATATCTTCTCAGGAGATTTTCGATCAGGGCGGCCAGACGCTCACTGCGGCATGGCTTTGCCAGATAATCATCAGCGCCAAGTTCCAGCCCTCGGATCTCATCCTTCATACTGTCACGGGAGGTAAGGATCAGTACCGGTCCGATCCCTCTCTTTTTCAGTTCCCGGCAGATATCGAATCCATTCATGCCGGGAAGATTCACGTCAAGAAGGACGAGATCCGGCTTCTGCCGGATAATCTCGTCCACGGGATGTTCAAACGAACGGAGGGCATAGGCTTCATATCCCTGTTTTTCAAGGATCAAAGCCAGCTCCTCTCTCATAAATGCTTCATCCTCTGCGATCACGATCTTTTTCATAGTCTCTCCTGGCTTTCCTCCGCCTGCCTGATCAGAGACAGTAGCTGTCTGTTATTCAGATGCATGACGGCTTTCATATATACCCATTCTATCACACAAACGGCGGCGATGACAACCAGCCCTGACAGAAGGAAAGCGATTCCCTCGCCTCCAGCACTTCCGCTCATTCCGGTGATCAGAGACGGCAGGCCAAAGATACTGTTTACCACTGCCGCGGCCAGCGGAACCATAAAATACCACTGTACCTGTTTCTCTGCAGAATCACAGAGCATATCATAACCGGCGCCAAGAAGAGACAGGATGCCGCACCGTTTCCCGGTCTTTCTCTGATGCATAAGGAACTGTACGGATATCACCGTGTTTGCGATCACCAGAAAGATGACTGCCAGATAGAGTGTCAGGTAAGAGGACGCCACATTATAAAACAGCTGCCGGCCCATGCTCTGCAGATAACTTTCGTAAGTAAGCTCTGAATCTTTGAGCAGTTCATTGACCGTATATACTCCCTGCATCAAGCCTTCTTCTTCCACGTACTCAGGCTTCAGCATACTATTCCAGTAAGATTCCGGATATGGTCCGGTCAGCCGGTCGAACAGTTCATCCGTCACGATCAGAGCGTTGTCCAGAGTGATGATCCGATCTGCTACCAGCGGCTCGGAACAAATCTTTCCATACAGGCTGTAGTTCACTCCATCGATCGCGATTTTCTGGGGATTTTCCAGGATCTTTTCCAGAGCGGAGATCTCGGCTCCGACCAGGCGCTGGGGATTCTTATATAGAGCTATTTCATTTTCATCAAGTGTCAGCGGCTCCTTTCCCTCTGCTCTCAGCACTTCATTGTAACCGGAAAGGGCGATCAGATATGGCTCTGTCTCATAGGACAGATTGGATTCCAGCGTAAGTCTTTCGTTCTGATCAGTCAGTTCACCGGCTGCTTCCATCACAGTTCCCCAGGAAAAATCATGAACATATTCCGGATGATCTTCCTCCCATATTTCGTCTGTCAAAAGCATCGAAAACCGCATTTCATATAATTCATCCAGATAGTTTTCTGCACCAGTCCTTTGCAGCTCTGTCCGGATATCTGTCTCCTCTCCCTGGAATGTGAAGTCTGCTCCATGGGAGGCATTCTGGCTTCTCAGTGTGCTTGCCGCACTGATCCCATATCCAAGGAAGCAGAAGGCGGCAAGAAAGAGAAGGGATGCTACGGTCAGAGGCTTCCACTGGACGGAGATCTGTTCCGTCAGCTGTCTGGAAGTAAAGATGCCAAGTCCCTTCTTCCCGCCCTTCCAGAACCGCTCCAGCACTGTCCCAAGTCCGGAAAAGGCCAGAAAAATTCCGATCATGCCAAGTATGACTGTAGCTTCCATCAGAAGCAGCTCAGACCATGCAACGCCTGAGATGGCAAGGGAATAGGCTCCCGCCAGACACAAGATGCCTGTGGCCAGACGAAGGATACTGACCAGCCCGCCTGTCTTTCGCTCCGTTTCCTCTTCCTCCTGGAAGTAATACTGGATCTCCCGGCGTACCATCTTCCCGCTCAGAATGGCGAAAGCAACCAGCTTGATCCCCGCAAATCCCGCCGCAGTCAGAAGCACTGCTTCGAATGAGAAGGAGAAATGGTGTCCGATAATGCCAAGGCCCACAACCTTGGATGTGATCAGACTGATCATTTCTGAAAGAAATACGGCCACGGGAATCCCGATCAGAAGAGAAGTCAGACTGTTCCAGATGTCTTCTGCCAGAAGGAGAAGGAAAAGCCTGCTCCGCTTCATCCCAAGCATCAGATATACGCCGAACTCATATTTCCTCCGCCCAAGCTGGTACAGTCCTGAGAAATAGACCAGGAAGAACAGCAGGAACAGAGACACTCCGTAAAAGACCGGAAGAAGCGCCAGCAGCTTTCCCACCGCGTCACTCTCCATGGACTTCAGAAAGATGATAACATCCTGATTCTCAAGGGAGAGAAAGATATAAAACGCAATAACCGCCACGATCAAAGAAACAAAGAAAATACTGTTCTCCCGGCGCATCTTTCTTCCGTTTTTCCTTACCAGCTTAAAGAACATGCTCTCCGCCCCCTCCCAGCTGTGCCATCACATCTGTGATCCGCCCGTAAAATTCTTTTCTCGTTTCTCCGTTCTGCTTTCTGCGAAGCTCGTGAAAGATAGCGCCGTCCTTCAGGATCAGAATCCGGGAACAGAAGCTTGCCGCATCCGGATTGTGGGTGACCATGAGGATCGTCCGTTTCTGTTCCTCATTCAGCTTACGCAGTTCTTCCATCAGAGTCCGTGCGTTTTTCGAATCCAGAGCGCCTGTAGGCTCATCGGCAAGTATAACGGATGGATTCAGGAGAAGAGCCCTTGCCGCTGCAATCCGCTGCCGCTCTCCTCCGGACATCTGAGAGGGATATTTATTCAGAATATTTTTCAGCCCCAGATAGTCTGAAAGCCGCCGGATCCGCTTCTTACTTTCTGTCATGCCCACTCCATGAATGGCCGCCGGCATCAGGATATTCTCCTCACCGGTCAGATTGTCCAGAAGCTTAAAGTCCTGGAACAGGTAGCCCATTTTGCTGCCTCTGTACTTCATCTGCTGCTTTTCATTGAAGGAAGCAATGTCTGTTCCCTCAAGGAAGATCTCCCCTTCTGTCGGCCGGATGATAGATGCGATGCAGTTCAGCAGCGTAGTCTTACCGCTTCCGGAGGGCCCCATGATCCCCACAAACTCTCCCTGAAGAACATAGAAGGAAATGCCGTCTACCGCTTTCGTAATGTTCTCCCCTTTTCCGTAATATTTTTTCAAAGATCTGATATCCAATATTTTCTTATCCATAAAAATGACCTCCTTGCAGATCTTATTATACCTGCATGGAGGCCATATGAACACTTACAGATGATGTAAGGTTTCTGTGGATGCGAAGAGCCGACTACTGTTCCTTTGGATATACCAGCCCCCACTGTGCACGGAGCTGATCCATTTTCTCCATAACGGCCACAGTATCAGAAAGGGGCATTGAATAGCTTTCCAGCTTCCCTGCCTGTACTGCATGGATGCACTCCCGCACCTCATATTCGTAGCCACTGATCTGTTCCGGCACATCCACATGATGGATCAGCCGGTCAGACAGATCATAGACGGAAATACTCTGGGGATTATTGATATTCTCTACGATCATATATCCCTTCTCGCCGTAAAAGATTCCTTTCCGGTCGGACCGTCCGTAAATATCATGAGTCAGGACAGCCATCCTTCCGCCTTTAAAAAACAGGGTGATGGACTCCATGGCGTCCACTCCTGTGTCTGTCATCTGTACCGAAGACTCCATCCGTTCGATATCTGTACCAAAGTGCATCAGAGCAAAATTCAGACCATATACGCCGAGATCCAGCAGCGCTCCGCCTGCCAGCTCCGGCTTCATGATACGCTCTTTGAAGCTGACCGGGTAAGACAGATTGGCGGTCAAAGCGGAGACATTTCCTATGATCCCGCTGTCCAGCAGTTCGTTGATCATATTCCTTGACGGCATATATCTGGTCCAGATTGCCTCGGCTGCAAAAACTCCTTCCTCCGCCGCCAGTTCCCTGATCTTCTCTGCCTGGGAACTGTTAAGGGTAAATGCCTTTTCACAGAGAACAGGCTTCTTATGTCGGATACACAGCTCCATATTCTCGTAATGAAAAGAATGAGGGGTAGCGATATAGACCAGCTCCACCTCCGGATCGGCACACAGCTCCTCATAGCTGCCGTATACCTTCTGGAATCCATATTCCTCAGCAAATTTGTCTGCTTTTTCCTTTGAACGGGATGCAGCTGCATAGCATGTAACTTCTTCCATCTGAACCAGTGTCTGTGCAAAAACCGCCGCCATTCTTCCTGTTCCGATTATTCCGATTTTCATTTATTTAGATCTCCTTGTTAAATCTTCATATGAATCTGACAGATCCGGCTATCCGATCTGAAAAAAGGTGTTCAGCACCATAAGAATCATAATCACAATAAAAATAATCTGGATTATATTTCCCTGTCCCATGATTGTATCTTCGAATTCTTTCGGATAGTCGAAAATATCCGGATCATTTTTATTCTGTTTCCACTGAAAATCCTCCAGATAGTACTTCCACCCGCTCTTATCTGTATAGACCCGCACCTTATTCGATGACAGATACCTGTGTATGGGCTTTGAATATCCCTGACTGCGGATCGTGTTGGTCACTCCGGTATCCGGATTGATCATATCCACTTCCAGGTAATAGTACCGGCGGTATCGGATACGCCGGTGATCATGCGTGTGGTCCAGATAAGGCTGATCCTGCCGTACCACGCTGCGGATTTTCCCGGTGCAGGACTGACCGCCTGCGATCGCTTCTGCCCGCTGTCTGCGGTAAAACAGCGCCCGCCGGATGCTCGTCACCACACTGTAGAGCGGAAGCAGGCCGGCGATAAGAAACAGAAGCAGCATGGTGTCAAATCCTGTTGATGCTATTATCCCCAGAAGCCCGGAATACCACAGAAACATAAAAAGGATCGTCGGGATGATATTGCCCACTTCCTCCTCGGCCGGGCGGATCCGGCGGCTCATGTCCTGCTCCTTTCAACTGCCGCTGCTTCCCTTTCAGAAAAAGCATGACTGGATTCCGGCGTAACCGCATACTTTATCACATGCTCCCGTCTGTGTTCAAAAATATCATAGGCATCCATAATCTCCTCCAGTCCGCACCGGTGCGTGATCATAAAACGGGCATCCAGCTTCCCGGCTTCGATCAGATTCATAACCTCCTGGCAGTAACATCCGTCCACTCCTCCGGTCTTGAAGATCAGGTTCTTCCCGTACATGGACGGAAGGGGAAGGATCTGGTTCTGCTCGTACATGGCCACAAGCACAACAACAGCATTGGGCCGGGCTGTCTCCCAAGCAAGCCGGAAGGTATCTTCAGCGCCAGCCACTTCGAAAACTACATCCGCGCCCCTGCCGTCAGAAATATCCTGGATCGATTTTACAATATCGTCTTTTCCCGGCACAAGAGTCATATCTGCAAGCCCCTGCTCCCGGGCTGCATTCAGACGATATTCATCCGTATCAATGGCAATGATCCTTCCCGGTCCATACAGCCGCGCACACATCATTGTACACAGCCCGGTGGGTCCTGCACCGATCACTGCCACAGTATCACCCGGCCGGATCTCGCCGATCTTTGCCGCCCAATATCCGGTAGAGAGCAGATCTCCGGTAAACAGTGCCTGTTCATCAGATACAGAGTCAGGAATCCGTGTCAGTCCATTATCGGCAAATGGGATCCGGGCATATTCCGCCTGTCCTCCATCGATCCGGCATCCCAGAGCCCAGCCTCCATGCTGATCGGTACAGTTATTGACGAATCCGCGTTCGCAATAGAAGCACTCCCCGCAGAAAGTCTCTACATTTACCGCAACCCGGTCTCCCGGCTTTACGTTCTTTACAGCTTTGCCAGTCTCCACAACACGTCCTACAAACTCGTGCCCCAGAATCACGCCCGGAACTGCTCTGGGAACAGCTCCATGTTTGATATGGATATCACTGGAACAGATTGTTGTAAGTGTCACCTGTATGATCGCATCCCGCTCATCCTGTATAACGGGCATGGGCCGGTCCTGTATACCAATCCTGCCGCCCCCTTCATATACAACCGCTCGCATAATCATCCTCCTGTTTTGCATTCACCTCGATACCGGATGAGAAGATCATCCGGCAGCTTGTTCAAGCCCCGATATTCCGTTTTCCAGCTGCCCGGATCCTATTTCAGGAAGGTCTTGTAATCCTCGTAATTTTTAGCCAGAAGCTCCGGCGTATTCAGTCCGTAAGGACATTTCTTCATACACTGGCCACAATGCAGACAGTTCTCGATCTTCTTCATCTTCTCCTGCCACTCCTCGGACAGCCAGCCTGACTGGGGAGCACGGCGCAGCATAAGACTCATACGCGCACAGTTATTGATCTCAATCCCTGCAGGGCAAGGCATACAGTAACCGCATCCACGGCAGAAGTCCCCGGACAGCTGCTTTCTGTCCTCGTCAATGACCTGCATCAGGGCATCATCAAGTCTGGGCGGACATTCCTGATAAGACAGGAACTCATCCAGTTCGTTCTCTCTCTGAACACCCCAGATCGGAGCTACGTGATCAAACTGGGGCTGTGCCATATAAGCATAAGCAGCTGCTGAATTATGTATCAGACCGCCGGAAAGCCCCTTCATTGCAATAAATCCCATTCCAGCCTTCTTCGTCTCCTCTACGATTTCCAGATCCGCGTCCGCCGCCAGATAAGAAAAAGGAAACTGCAGGGTCTCATAAAGTCCGGACTCGATCGCTTCCTTAGCCACAGCAATCCGATGATTCGTAATTCCGATATGCCGGATCTTGCCCTGCTTCTTTGCCTCAAGAGCCGCATCATAAAGCCCGCTTTCATCACCCGGCTTCGGGCAGAATGCCGGGTTGTGGAACTGGTAGATATCAATGTAGTCTGTCTTCATCGTTCTCAGACTTTCCTCCAGATCTTTCCACATATCCTCGCCGGTCTGTGCCGCTGTCTTTGTACTGATAATGATCTTGTCCCTTGTATATTCAAATGCCGCTCCGATCTTCTCTTCGCTGTCTGTATAGGCCCTGGCCGTATCGAAATAATTGATCCCGTTATAAAATGCTTTCTGGAGCAGATATACTGCATCCGCTTTGGATATCCTCTGGATTGGAAGTGCACCAAATCCGTTCTTACTTACTTCAAGTCCTGTTTTTCCAAGGATAACTTTTTCCATGATTTTCTCTCCCTTCTCTTTAGTAACCCATCTCGCTCATCTGATCTTTAACAGAGTCCTCACAGGACCGCATGGCAAGAATGGTTTTCTCAAACAGCTCATTCAGCTCCCATCCCAGCATTTCAGCGCCTCTGCGGATCACATCTCTGGAGCATCCTGCTGCAAACCGCTTGTCCTTGAATTTCTTTTTCACACTGGAAACTTCCATATCCATCACACTTTTTGAAGGACGCATCAGCGCGGCTGCCCAGATCAGTCCGGTAAGCTCGTCCGCCGCGAAAAGGACCTTTTCCATCTGATGGATCGGCTCTTTGTCACTGCATATCCCAGTTCATTGGCGTACCAGCGCATGACCCCTTCCACAGTAAGCCCGTGCTGGATATGAAATCCTTCTTTGTTATATTCCCGAAGCAGAGCCAGAGCCTGCTCCCGTGTGATATTACTTGTTCTCATGAATGTCTTACCTCCTGTTATCTGCCATCATGATATAAATTATATCTCGTTTTTTTCATGATGTACAGATTTCTGCATAAAAACTCGGCAGGCATAGAGGCATATCGTCATAGTTTGCTCGGCGCCATTTGAAAAACCATACTACTTCGCCGAAACGATCTTTTCCTCCAGTTCTTCAGCCAGACGTTCCTGTTCTTCTGCATTTTCATCGAGCAGAATGTGCAGCTTTTCCAGTACAGTTTCTATCTGTCTGCAGGTGTTTTCAGCTCTTGTTTTTGACTCACTGATCCGGTCATATACCATCCAGTCTGTGAAGAGTCCATCGAAGAAATAATCGGCAAAATGAAGAAAATCACCAATCTCCAGATGAATATCAGCGGAAATACCTTCCTTTACATCAGCCAGTTCGGTCCGGAAGTTTCGCAAAGCAGTCTGAAGATCCTGGACATTGGACTGAGCAGAATTAAGTTTGTCATATTTCATCATGTCTGTGATCAAACCGCCGCCAATCATATCCCATGTTCCCCAGTCTTTTGCGCTTTGCAGATCTCCAAGTATCTTCTGTGAGATACTCCGTGCCGCCTGGCCGGCATTGATTGCCTCATCAATCTCCTTCTTCTGATTCTGAAGAAAGAAGATCTGTCTTTCCAGCTGTAGGATCTGTTCCACAACCGGTCCGTTCTCTGCTTTGATCTGCTTTGCTTTCTCTTCGACCATCCGCTGGTATTCTCTCTCAATCCACTGGAGTTCCGACAGGCGCCTTCTACATTCTGCAATATCGTAATTTACTCCCTCAAGTTCTCTTTCCGCCGCCGCATATTTTACAGCGGCAGCATATGCTTCCGCCTGTTCTTTCGACAGCTTTTCGTCTATCTTTCCTGTGGCTTTGTAAAAGAACACAGCGAGACTTCCTTTCTGCAGCCGGTCTACATCCTCCTGCTCTTCCTGCTTCACCTTTCCAAGCTCTGTAACCTTTTGCTCAAGCTCTGCCTGCTGCAAAAGCAGGTCCGACAACTGAGCTGAAAGCCTTTTCTTTTCCATGATTTCCTTCTGCATGCGCTGCAGCTCACTATCATAGTAATTCATTTGCAATTCCCCTCCTGACTTTTTCCTGACTCTTATTTCCTCGAACAACGAGTCAAGCGGACATGATACATATCCATTTGACTTTCACTAACTTTGATTATACTGTATTACAATTTCAGTGTACAGAAAAACGGCTGATGTTTTATAGGACCTCCAGAACAAGTAGTTCCGCTTGCGGAACTCTCGTGCCGAGTACGGTCACTTTAGCGACTAATTTCCGCTTCGCGCGAATGCGCATCTCACGGAGCGTTTTTATTTCATGGGAACGCAGTTTTCTATGAAGTCAAATACCCCGATGCAAGCATGCGGGGCATCAAACTAGCAACGATGCAAGCATCGGGGTATTAGACCCTCGCGGCAGTCGCCAAATGGACATGCCAGCATGTCCGCTTGGCTCGTTGCTCGCGGGAATAAAAAGGGATCCCCCCGGTATAAGGAAGAATCCCCGTGTTGTTGATTATTTACGCTGCGATTTTCTGACCCTGATGAAGCTTTCTTACAATCCATGCGATCAGAAGCCCGCCTGCAAGATTGCCGGCTGTTACCAATACTAACACTCTGACAACTGCCAGCGGATCTGCTCCGAAATTAAATACATAGCAGGAAAGATAGAACATATCGGCAACAATATGTTCGAATCCGCAGAACACAAATGCCGTAATAAACAGCCAGACATAGAAGATCTGACCAACGGAGCCTTTTTCATATTGTGCGCCAACCAGTACTGCAAACGCCACAAAAAAGGCGCACAGAATTCCAAGCAGGAAAAGACTTTGCGGAGAATCATTCAGTCTGATTTCACCGATCCGCCGGATTCCATCACGGATTGTCTCATTAAACCGGGTACAATATACAACACCGGCAGCTGCCGCCGCGCCGATCCCATTTCCGCACCATGCAATAACTACATCTGCCCAGCTGTATTCTCCTGAATATACCATCAGGGGAATTACTCTTGTCACAAGCATATTATGCAGATTCATAACAAGAAAAATACCTGTTGAAAAGAACAGGCTCCCAACCAAATTGTTTGGGATGGAAAGATAAGTCATTGCTCCCAGTGAAATAAAAATACCTGCCATTATACTGCTTATCCATTTTTCTTTCATAACTTTTTCCTCTTTCGTATCAAGTATTGCTTATCGGCTATAGAGGAGGAAATCACCTCTCTTCTATAAAAGTGTAATTGTACAGCCAATTTCCGGTGGCTATCCAGTTACACAAAATCCTTTAGCATTCTACTAGAAAAAGGAAAACAATGCAATGGTAAATTATTCTTTTGATAAATATTGTGTAGTTATTTTTCCGCTGATCCGTTTCCGGATAGATTCCGGAATGTTATTATCAGTGAAATTCATCCTCATGCTCCTTGAAAAAGTTATAATATTCCCGGACATTTTCAAGTTCTGTCCACTTCTTTACATCTACCGGATCCTCATCCAGATCATAGATCTTCGCGCCACGCATGGCCAGTACAAAAGGTGAATGGGTAGAGATCACAAACTGACATCCGAAGAAACGGGCCGAGTCTTCTATAAAGTTCACCAGTTCCTGCTGTCTGGCAGGTGACAGGCTGTTTTCCGGCTCATCCAGCAAGTACAGCCCGTTTTCCGATATCTTTTCTGAGAAATACAAAAAAGCACTTTCCCCATTCGAGTACTCCCGGATATTGTCCATCAATTCAGATCGGACAAACTTTGACTGGGTCATTCGTCTTGCCTTAGTCACTTTCTTCAGAGACTCATAATCATCCAGAGAGCGCATCCGGAAATCAGAGTATTTTGCATCCAGATAGTCTTCAAAGAGGGTCTCCTTCTTCCGGTCGATTCCTTCATTCATACTGCGGATATTCAGCATATAGTCAAACACATCATCACTGGTGATCACACGGCTGTTCAGAGGGATCGACCCTCGGGTTTCAAAATCACACAGCTTAAGATACTCACCATAGAAATTAGTTTTATTAAATACACTGTCCCGCTTAATCTGCAGCTTCTCCGCGATCACATTAAGAGCTGTCGTCTTCCCTGTTCCATTTCCACCGTAAAGAATCGTAACCGGCTCAAAATCGATCCTTCGGAATCTGCGGCCGGACAAGACCTGGAAGGGATAATAAGAATCATAACAGGTTCTTTTCTGCCGCAGGAAAAAATCAAACTCCATATCACTGTCCGGAAAAGTAAAATTATCCAAATAAATCATCCGTACTCATCCTATCCTATATCCGCTTCTCATTGACAAACATTCCCTGAAACTGCTCTGCATGAAATCTTTTCATAAACCACTCGCATTTGCAGAGAAAGAGATAATAGAAGTTCCAGCAGCTTTTCCTTGGAAATATCCTTCACCGCGGCGTAATCAATATAGTTTCCTGTGCGTGCAAAACAAAGAGCTGCTTCCAGAGGATCTCTGTGCCGGCGTACTCTCAATTCAAGAGCGTCTTCCAGAGACAGAAGATAATCATTGAACTTCTGCTTCACTTCATCCATAGGACTTTTCTTTCCCCAGTATTTTTCATAGATCCTGGACAGAGGCTTTACAAGTGCGGGTGCAGATAACTCCGGATTACAGGCAGAAAGAAAGGCCAGCACCTCTCTCATATAACGCATTTTCTTCTCTTCATCAGTAAAATGCCTTGTCTGGGATTCCTGCATCTGGATCAGGCAGGTAAGGCAGAACGAATTTATTTTCATATCCCGCTCCTTTTCGTGAAGTGTTTAGAAAAGGGACGCAGCACCCTACGTCCCTTACATTATGCTGAAAATATTTACTGAAGCTTCTTTCCCGTCAGCATCTCATAGCTCTGCAGATATTTATCAATCGTCTTCTGAACGATATCATCCGGAAGAGTCCAGTCATTGTCAGGATTCGCTTTCAGCCAGTCACGTGCAAACTGTTTGTCAAAGGACGGCTGTCCATGTCCCGGCTCATAGCCGTCTGCCGGCCAGAAACGGGAGCTGTCAGGCGTCAGCATCTCATCTCCAAGAACAATATTTCCATCTTCATCAAGACCAAACTCGAATTTCGTATCTGCGATGATGATTCCACGGCTCAGCGCATAGTCTGCACATTTCTTATACAGAGCGATGGTGTAGTCACGCAGTTTTGAAGCGTATTCCTCGCCTTTGCCCGGGAAATATTTCTCAAGGTGAGCTACACTCTGCTCATAGGAAATATTTTCGTCATGATCTCCAATCTCAGCCTTGGTAGACGGTGTATAGATTGGTTCCGGCAGCTTGTCAGACTCTTTCAGTCCTTCCGGCAGTTTAATCCCGCATACAGTACCATTCTCCTGATAGCTTGCCCATCCGCTTCCTGTAATATATCCGCGGACGATGCACTCGATAGGAAGCATATTCAGCTTCCGGCACATCATGCTGTTTCCGTCAAACTGCGGCTGACGGAAGAACTCCGGCATGTCATTCACATCGGTAGAAATCATGTGATTGGGAAGAATATCCTCTGTCATCTCAAACCAGAACTTGGACATCTGAGTAAGTACAGTTCCCTTCTTCGTCACCGTGTTTTTCAGTATAACATCGAAGCAGCTGATCCGGTCGGTAGCTACCATGATTAAGTTGTCGCCGTTATCATAAATCTCACGGACTTTTCCTTCTTTAATCGGTTTCATTCTTATACCTCACTTCCATTTGTCAAGTTACTCCCGTAACATTATAGCATCATCCGGACAGCTTGTCAGTCTTTTCTCGATAAAATTTCTTTTGGATAAAATCCTTCTATAATCTAAACAACTGCTTCAATAAGTGTTTTGTTCCAGTTCAGGATCACAATATCCATCTGTATTAAATGTTTTTCTCATTGATGTCACACACCTTTCCACTGTATCCAGTAAACTAAGTATATCTTTTTTCAGTAAGTTGACAATGTAATATTGACAGCATATATGTAATATGTTACCTTTTAGTCAGATGACAGAAAGCATTTCCATCGGGAGAGACGAATCAATGAATATCAAAGAAGTATTGCAAAATGAGAATATCGATTTCAACGGCATAGAATCACCTTATTTTCTGATTGGTCTGCTCAGTGCTTTCGATAACCGTTTTCAGGCAGCAGCCGACAGAACAATGAAAGAGATCAGCTGGAAGCAGTTTTTCACGATCATCTGCATTGAGCTGTGCAAAGAAAGTCCGACAATCAGAGAGCTTTCCGAGATTATGGGCAGCTCCCATCAGAATGTCAAGCAGATCATACTGAAACTTGAAAGGAAAGGATTCGTAAGCATAGAAACAGATCCACTGGATAAAAGGAAACAAAGGATCAGCCTCACTCCGCTATGTCGTGAGTTCTGTCGTAAAAATGATGAATTGACTACAGGAATCATGAATACATTATTCAATGGCATCTCTGAGGAACAGCTTCAGACTACGATTCAAACGATCACGCAGATTGGAAAGAATCTGAATCAGATATAAGGAGGGCAAGTGTGAAAGTAAGCTTTCACATCTAACATTATCGACGCAGCAAGTGCGTCAGAAAGAGGAAAAAATGAAAAAGGGAATTATCTTATATCAGTCAAAATATGGCGCTACTGAAAAATATGCACGATGGCTCCAGGAAGAAACCGGATTTGACATTATGAAAACAAAAGGCGCAGATATCAGCTTTCTGCAGAAATATGACACCATCATTCTTGGAGGAGGAGTCTATGCATCAGGAATTGCAGGTCTGTCTTTCCTGAAGAAAAACATTGCAAAATTAAATGATAAGAAGATCGCTGTTTTCTGTGTTGGTGCATCACCTTATGATAAAAATGCCATTGATCAGATCAGAAAACTGCATTTCAAAGACCAGCTCAGCGCGATTCCCCTGTATTACTGCCGCGGCGCATGGGATGAAGAGAAAATGACATTTCCCGACAGAACACTGTGCAGAATACTGCAGAAGTCTGTTGCAAAACAGGATCCCGACACATGTGAGCCCTGGCAGAAAGCGCTGATGTGTGCTGTCGGACAGAGCTGCGACTGGACCGACAGAGAATATCTGGCTGATCTGCTGGCTTATGTAAAATCAACCTGATCCTGAATGACCTTTTTCAGTTTCTGTTCACAGGACTGTATCATTTAAACGCAGTCCTGTGATATTTTTTCATCAGTAGTCCCCGCACGGATAATTATGCTTTGCACAAATAATTCAAAGAGATATCATACAATTCATTTATAAGTTTGAGATTCCCAATCTTTTTAGCAATCGGTATTATCTCCGATAAAGTCTCTTTTGCCTTGATCTTCCTGCGTTCTTCGGCCATAAATTCCAATGTACGCATATTGTGTAATCTTTCGGCCAGCTTCACCAGAAGCACCTCATCTCCCAAAGATATGCTATCTAAATCATAAGTTGACACAGCCAGTCTCTCAACAATTGCTGCCGTACTCGCCGGAAGTTCTTTCTTCAGCTGCTCGATTGTGACAGAAGTTTTCTGCACAGCGTCACAAAACATTCCGGCATAAATGGTGTCTTTATCAGCTGACATTTCTGCTAAAATGATAGCAATATTAAGCGGATGTGTAACATACTCATCTCCTGAATATCTTTTTTCCCTTTCATAGACATGACAAGCCAGCAAATATACATACTGTAATTCTTCTTCATCAATGTCGATATTTATTGATATCATCTCCTCTTTCAAACGCTCCAGTAATTGCTCCTTTGTAGAATGAATATCTGTATTCTTTAAAAAGATATGGCTCATAGCACTACCTCCCAAATCGTCAATCTGCATCATCATTGCCTTTAGAAGTGCCGGATAAAAGCCAAATTCATTCTTAAATGATTTTGTAAAACCACTATGCGTTTTCCATCCGAATCGGAACGCTGCATCAATAATTCTCTCTCCGTTCAAAACAGCTTCGGAGGCTTTGATCAGTCTCCTCTTCTTCACATATTCCATGACTGACATCTGCATTTCCTGCTTGAAGCATCTGGAAAAATGATATTCAGAATACCCTGCTGCATCCGCAATTGAGGAAACTGTAATTGGCTCTTCCAAATGATTATCAATATAGAGCAGACTGTCTCTAATCTGTCGCATCATTTCCATAACCGTCACTCCTATATTCCACGTGGTAGTTTTAATATAAGCCTTGACTCTAAAATTTTCTTTTCCTCATTTGCTTTTTTGAGCGGAATTATTTTCTTGCAATAATCAGATATCGATGAATAAATAATATGAGCAAACCAGACAAAAGCCCCGATATCGTAAAATATTACCGGACAGTATGCTTCCTCTGCCTGTATGATCTGGAATCCTGCCTCTTTAAAGTTCCTGCATTGATCTTTGAGATTCAAATGTGGAAATGGTTCATCCATGTATATGTGCCAGTTCCTCTTCATGCTTCCAAGTTGTTTTCAAATAATTTTTATTCATTAAACTGCATTCCTTTCAAAATAGTAATTCGTGTTTTGACAGGTGCAGTTCCTGACAGCATAAATATAATGTTTTTGTTTAACCTCGATACAATCTGCTGTCAGTTCTTAGAACTGCACCGAGATATTAATTCGTTTCATCACTTTGCTCCTCCTTGACTTTTACTTCTTTCTAGTAAACTAGTTTAGTAGAAACATCACTTGTTTCTTATACGCTCATCTGTCACAATATGTTCAAATGCCACAATGTTCTGTTCTCAGATATTCTTTTAAGAAACTCGGAAATGCTTTATATTGATCCAAGTCTTTGATTGGGATCCAATGCATTTCTTCTTTCGCACCAAAGGCGGTATAGCTGTTACTGAAAAGTTTTTTGCTTCCGCGGGATTTCATTAAGAAATAAAAGCATATTTCATGACATTCCATGCCTTTTAATGATCCCTTATTTTCGTTAAAAAAATTTTCATGAATCACTGCCAGATGATTGATTTCATAATGTACTCCTGTTTCTTCATATACTTCTCTCAAAACAGCTTCTTCAGCAGTTTCTCCCATATGTACTCCGCCGCCAACAGAATAATAGTAATCCTCATTCGAATTTCCAACAAACAACACACAATCATCTTCGATGATTATTGCCGCAGCACGATAACGAAACCAGTTCTTGTCTCTGGTAAATCCACAGTCATACATAAAATTACTTCCTCCACAGTCGGTCTCAATCAGTATTTTCAATCAGCAGTTTATGCAAGTACTGTTCCATTTGTACTCCTAATTTCCATTCATTGTTATGTATATCTTCTACATTTTCAATGACTTTACCATTTTCAATAATAATTGTTAATGTCATTATTACCTATAATTCGTTCAGATGTCTGATAATTTCTCCCAGATACAGAAACAGTAGTTTCATCGCCGGAAAAAACAAATGCTCCCACATTCCAATACCAAAATGAATCTGCGCAATTTTCAAGCATAAACTTTTCACAAATGCTTCTTACCTCTAACAATGACATTCCAACCATTATGTTTTTTAAGATATTTCATTGTTTCCCGATTCAAATTTTGCATATCCAAATGAGTCATATACTGTATCTCCTTTATAAATGGATACTACTCTCGAAAAAATAATTTACGAATTAATAGGAATTGTATTACAAAATGCTTTTATTTCCTGTTTGCTATAGATACCCTCTATTTTCAGCTTCCTTCAGTAATTTGGGCTGAATCAATGGATATGTCCAATTATCAACCAGATTGTCTGTAATTATAATTTTTTCTATCTCACTATGTATAGGTTCGAATGAAAATATATTGGCAACGAAAAGCATTCCAAATGTCTCGCTCTCAATAGTTTCATTTTTTCGTGTCTTTCCTTTGACTGAATATACACAAATCGGCTTGATAGTAAAATCTACTGCGCCGGTTTCTTCCTTCAATTCCCGTTTGGCGGTAGTAAAAATATCTTCGCCCTTTTCCCTGTGTCCGCCAGGCACCTCATAAGTATCTCTTTCTTTGTGTTTGCAAAACACCCATTTACCGTTTGTCTTAGTAATAATAACGGCGAATCTTAATAAGTTGTCCTCTACTTGGTCATAAAACGTTACTTCTATCATTTATCATCGTCAACTCCCGGTTTCTGATCAATTGTTTATCGCAATATAGCTTTCAAGAAATTCTTGAATATACCTTTCGTGAGGCGTGATAATATCAATATTAATATCTGGAAATTGTTTAGCATATTCTTCTAATATAGTTTTCAGATTATTTTTTGACTCCATATAGTCTTTTATAATGTAATCCAGACTCATTCCCATCTTATAGAGAAGTATAGCAGATACAACCCCAGTTCTGTCCTTTCCGGCATTACAAAAATATAATACGTTTGCTTCCGATTTAGAAATAGTATTAACAATCTTATCCATTTGTTCATCTGCCATTTTCAGATATGATTTTGAAACATCATCTACTGATTTCGGAATACTATTACTGCCGGTAACATGCATGCAGTAATACTGAAAACACTTGTTATTGATTAACTGGCATTTTTTCTGTTCTCTTTCCTTATCGTCTCTGAGATCAATAACTGTAGTGACATTATGATCAATCAGCCACTGCACTTCCTTTTCTGTTATACGATTTGGCACATCGCTTCGTAATGATAATGCTCCTTTTAAACAGTTCCATTAGCTGTTCATATAATCATCTCATTTTCTTTTAGTCAAATATGTTCTAATAAATTTTATGACACTCATTACAACCATCACAGCTCCTATCAATATAAGAAAAATTCCTGCCGGAATGTTATCATTATTTAGCGATATGATACCTACACCAAATATGAATCCTATAACTGCGATAAAGAACAGCACGATCAGTACAGTAATGAGATATCTGACCGGTTTTGGTATTTTGCTGCTTCTGCTCGCTTCAATACTACCCTCAAGAAGAAGTTCTAATATAAGCTCAATGATAGATTCCATTCTTATAACCCCCGCCATATCCTCTCTGACAACTTGTTAACTCCCACACCAAATCCGGCTTCAAAAAAGGAAATACAACTTAACTTCAGGAAAAGTTCAGATCAATATACTGAAAATATGGTTTTTTATTTACTTCTGCTTCATGTTCATCATACCACTCCGCAGCTTCCTTAAGTCCCGTATCTAAAGAAATAGTTTCTGAATATATCTTTTTTTGGCGTTCAACATCTAATTGATATTCATAGTTGTAAAAACTGAAATAATTTCTTTGTTCTACATCATCATATACATATATGAATTCTGGAGTTTTCCCATAACAAGCATAACATTTGACTACCCAATCTCTGATAGATATAGATTCCGGATTGCCGACATTCAATATATGTTCCACAGGTTTATTATTGATAATTACTTCTATCAATTTACATAAATCTCTAATATGGAAGAATTGCAGCTTCATATCACCATTTTGAGGTAAATAAAATTTTCTATCTGTTTTTGCACAATCAAATACAAAAGCCTCTCTATATACATTATTTATTGGGCCATATAAATAGGGCGGACGTAAAATATATGCGTCAGGAACTCTTTTTAGCAGGGCATTCTCTGCTTCTATCTTATCTGTTCCATATTTTCCCCAATATTTGTTAGCTCCCAATACAGTGTCTTCCCTGAAAGGCTGTGGAGAATATTCCGGATAAACGGCGCTTGAGCTGATCAAAATGTAATCTTTGTAACCGCCTACTGCATCAAGCAGCATATTTACATCGTCAGCACTATATGCCGTGTCTATGATAATATCAAAATAGAAATCACGCAGGGTTTCTCCTAAATGGTGTCTGTCAGCCTGAATAAGATTTACACCCTGCGATTGTTCTCTGGTATTTCTGTTAAGCACATATACCTCGCAGCCTTTAGAAGAAAAGAACTCTGCAATATATCTGCTTACAAATACGGTTCCGCCAGTTACAAGTACTTTTTTCATCGTTTATTTCTCCTCCTGGTTTCTGATTAATTATTTTTTCGCAATAGAGGATCCAAAAATCTCCACGTATTTAATAAACCCATCTTCATATTCTATTGGATATATAAGTCCAAGGTTTTCTGCTGTCATCATTCCTGTTTCATGAAAAAGCTTACATGAATTTTCAATAGACTGCTTAAAATGTTCATAATTGCTGTCAGGAAACGTCTGTAAGTATAGCTGATAAACATCTTCCGAAAGATATCGTTTAAAGTATTTATTCATTTTCCCACAAGAAACGGAATAAGATGTTTCACTGCCAATATACCATTCCAACATTATTTCGAGCATTTGGTGTGTCTGCATATAATAGACTGACATGGCAAATGGAAGCTCATCGCGCAGAATTCCTTTCACTACATCACAGAGAGACCAGAAAAATTCATTACAGCATCCCCGGAATTTTGCCGCTGAAGGCCTCTTGACATAAAACTCCTCGTCTGTCGGAGGGGGCAGCTTGGGAAGATACCCCGCTTTATCTAAAAGCGGAAGGAAAAGCTTGTTCCTGTTTGTTCCGTTTTGCATTGTCTCTACCGTCTCCACACCGATATCAATACGGTTCCCGTCTTCAAACAGTAGCAGCCAGGAATATGTATTATCATAACAGCTGCGCAGGCCAAATCGCTCTCCATAGCCGAAATCATCATTCTGTTCTTGTTTCAGAATAACCTTTCCGAATGTATCTATCCATGATAAATCCCGACGAAAACTTTCTGTCTCTGTCACGACATACATAATGTCATAATCCTGATATATATCCCGAGGAACATTCGGATTAGCCCTTGATCCCTTCAAATATGCCGCCAGTATGCGTTCGTCAGACTTAGCAGTATTTATAATGATATGAAACATTTCTTTCTCTGTACGCATTTTGTCACCT
>DXCZ01000121.1 GCA_019115765.1 Candidatus Mediterraneibacter stercoripullorum
AGTATCAGTGGCGGGTGTCAATCCCCCATCTGATATACGCTCCGCGAGGCTGCGCAGGGATTCGGAGATGTATTATGTCAGCTAAAGCTGACCCGAATCCCGCGCCAAGACTCGCAAGCGAGTCTTGAACATGAAGCATGTGATCAGATTACGGTTGTACTTTCTACCTCCGAAGGATATAATTGATGTGAGGATCCTGAATTGATCAGAAATCTGTGTTCAGCAGGGGAGAGGAGAAGAATTATGGCCAGAAAAGTTTCCATCGGGTATCAGGACTTCGGCGAGCTGATATCCGGCCGCTTTTTCTATATCGATAAGACTGCTTTTATAAAGGAATGGTGGGAGAGCGGAGACAAGGTTACTCTGATCACGCGCCCAAGAAGATTTGGAAAGACACTGACCATGAGTATGCTTGAAAAGTTCTTTTCCATCAGTAGCGGTCAGAAAGAATTATTTTACGGCCTTGATATATGGAATGAAGAGGCTTTCCATCAGCTGCAGGGAAGCTTTCCGGTCATCAGTATTACTTTTGCAAATGTAAAAGAACGGACCTACCTGATGACAAGGAAACGGATCAATCAGATCATAACGGACCTGTATAATAAGCATGAGTTCCTGCTGAAAGGGGATCTCCTGACAGAGAAGGAAAAGGCATATTTTTACAGTGTGGATATCGATATGGATGAGACTGCCGCCACAATGGGAATCCATAATCTGGCAGATTATCTGTCCCGTTATTACGGGAAAAAAGTGCTGATCTTCCTGGATGAGTATGATACACCGATGCAGGAGGCATATGTAAATGGTTACTGGGATGATCTGGCTGCATTTATGAGGAGTATGTTCAACGCGGCTTTTAAGACGAACCCATATCTTGAGAGGGCTGTTATGACTGGCATTACAAGGATTAGCAAGGAATCTATTTTTTCAGACCTGAACAATCTGGAAGTGATCACTACGACAAGCCCCAAATATGCAGATGCATTTGGCTTTACGGAAGATGAAGTCATGTCGGCACTGGATGAATATGGCCTGTCTGGTAAGGCAGAGGAAGTAAGAGACTGGTATGACGGATTTGCATTTGGAGACATAAAGGGAATCTACAATCCCTGGTCTATCATCAATTATCTTGACAAAAGAGAAATCCGCACGTACTGGGCAAATACAAGCAGCAACAGTCTGGCAGGAAAGCTGATCCGTGAAGGAAGCAAGGACATCAAGCAGGAATTTGAGAATCTCTTAAACGGCAGTTGTATCGAGGTATATCTTGATGAGCAGATCGTATATGACCAACTTTCTGTAAAGGAGAGTTCTATATGGAGTCTCCTGCTCGCAGGGGGATATCTGAAGGTGTTGAGCGCTGAGTTTATGGAGCGCACCGGAAGGATGAAATATCGTCTTGAACTTACAAATAAAGAAGTAAAAGTCATGTTCGAGTCGATGATCCACAGCTGGTTCTCAGATTATGACAGTGGATATAATGACTTTATTAAGGCTTTGCTCCAGGATGACGTTAAAGCAATGAATGTTTATATGAACCGTGTTGCACTGGCGACATTCAGCTTTTTTGACAGCGGGAATAAGGCTTCCGCGGAAAATGAACCGGAAAGGTTTTATCACGGTTTTGTTCTCGGACTGATCGTGGATCTGGAGGACAGGTATACGGTGACGTCCAACAGGGAGAGCGGATTCGGACGGTATGATGTTATGCTGGAGCCGAAAAATAAAGAGGATGATGCAGTTATACTGGAGTTCAAGGTACAAGATACGGAAGAAAGGTCTTTGGATGATACGGTGCGGGCAGCTCTGGATCAGATCAACGAGAAGCAGTATGCTGCCGTGCTGAAAGCTAAAGGAATACCGGAGGAGAAAATCCGGAAATACGGGTTTGCTTTTCACGGGAAGAAAGTTCTGATTGGAAAGTAAGTTTTGAAGATATTAATGAATAACAGACAGGCAGGAGCCGGGCGCGAGAGAACATCTCAGTCCCGGCTCCTGCCTGTCTGACCTTAAAGTAAGGGTACATAAACAGTAAAAATGTCCCTTGTCTTACAAAAAAATTTGTAATAAAATAGCACTATGTTTTTGGCAACCGGAGGAATGTATTTGTACAGAAGAGGGCTTTGCAATGAAGGAAGACATGAAACTGCTGATAGCTGATACTTTTACCCAGATGCTGGAAAAGGAAGATATAGACAAGATCACAGTGACGAAGCTGATCGAGAAATGCCATATATCGAGACAGACTTTTTACTATCATTTTCAGGATATCATGGACGTGCTGGAGTGGACGTTCAGACGTGCTACACAGGAGCTGGCGCAGGAGAGCCTGAAGGCCGGCGGAAGAGAAGCGGCGCTCAAGACTTATGTGGGATTTATCATACAGCACAGGAAAAAGCTGGAAAAGCTGCTGTATTCGAGAAGATGGGTACAGATTGAGGGGCTGCTCGTGGAGGCTGTCGAGATGTATCTGGCAGAGATAGCCCGCCGGAAGGCGCCGGATATGGAGATCAGTTACGAAGATATGGATGTGATGCTCCGGTTTTATGCCTGCGGTATGGTGGGAGTACTCATGTCATATGTTGGAAAGAGACAGCTGAATGAGGAGAAGCTTGTACGTCAGCTGGAGAAGATCATAACGGGAAATATGTTCCCGGCGCAGGAGAGATAGAGCAGCAATATGCAGGTTCATCAATAATATGGACAAAGGGCGGCTGCCGCGGCCGGAGAGACCCGGCAGCCGCCTTGTGCTTAAGGCGTGCTTCTGCCTGTGTTCGGACGGAACTTTATATAGTGCCTCCGCTTTGAAATCCTACATCTACGATCTGTTCATGGGGAATGTCTGTTTTATGCTGGATCATGGAAAGTATGGTACTTGCGCAGGTTGAAGCAAGCTTTTCAATATCCTGCCTGACACATGTTATCACAGGGTATGAAAGACGGGTGATATTGACTCCGTCTGTTGATATGAGCTTCAGATCCTCAGGCACTTTTATCCCGTTTTTGTGTGCTGCGCTCAGACAGGAGAGTGCGATCAGATCGCTGGCGTAGATGCAGTCACATTTCTTCAGGTCCATGATATGTTCTTCAACTATCTTGTTGCAGTATTCAAAGTCCAGAACATCCCAGCTGATTTCAATGTGCCGGACAGGGATGCCTGCACGCTGGAGCGCATCCAATAAAATAAGGTCTCGGATCGCAAAAGGATCGCTGTTATGGCCGGAGGTTGCAAAATGGACAACAGATCTGCATCCTGATCTGATGACATTTTCTGCTAGAAGGTTTCCTGATTTTATATGATCTGAATGAACGATCGGAACAGAATTTCCCCAGTTGCGGTCCAGACTTACGATCGGCTTAGTTATATGATCCAGCCGCGGATCCTCCCAGCGGTCAATACCTGTAATGATCCCGTCAAGCAGATGATTGTCCAGGAGATCAAGAAAATCATTTCTTTTTTTCGTATTTCAGTTGTACTGCATACAATGACTTTATAGCCGGAATGATATAATTCCATTTCTGCATATTGGAGAAATTTGGCAAAAAACGGATGCTCTATATTGGGAACCATGACGCCAATGATCTTTGATTGATTGCGAAGCAGGTTCTTGGCAAGTTCGTTAGGTTTATAATTAAGTTCTTTGATTGCAGCCTGAATTTTTTCTCCGCTTTCTTTCGAGACATATCCGGATTGATTAATATATCAGATGTGGGATGACTCCCGCCTCTATAGGCGGTGAGTGACAAATCAGTATCAGTGGCGGGTGTCAATCCCCCATCTGATATACGCTCCGCGAGGCTGCGCAGGGATTCGGAGATGTATTATGT
>DXCZ01000011.1 GCA_019115765.1 Candidatus Mediterraneibacter stercoripullorum
GACATAATACATCTCCGAATCCCTGCGCAGCCTCGCGGAGCGTATATCAGATGGGGGATTGACACCCGCCACTGATACTGATTTGTCACTCACCGCCTATAGAGGCGGGAGTCATCCCACATCTGATATACGCGGATCTCCTCACCTGTAAATCCCAGAGATGTCAGCGTACATACCATTCCCAGATTCTCCAGCTCCCGGTCAGTCATAGCGTCCCCCTTCCCTTATCCGTGCAAGCACGGCAGCTGCTTGCCGGGCTTATCGCCGTCCGCTCTCAGCTCCGCTGTTCCTGCACACCTGCTTTATTTCATCAAGGAATTTTCCGGCGGCTGCTGATACAGGCTGGAATTTCTTCCACACAAGCACGGACGTCAGCGTCAGCTCCGGATAGAGAGGACGGAACACCAGACGATCCGTCTGAATACTGTCCATGGCCCCTTTGACAGCCATGAAACAGATATCCCCTGTTTCTACCATGATCTGTGCGTTGGTTACGATATTACATGTACCGAAAACGTTCAGCCGGTCAACATCCTCTCCCAGCCAGCCTGATATCTCTTTCTGAACGGAGAGGCGGCTCGGCGTGATCAGAGGGATTCCTGCCAGATCCTCTTTCCGGATTGCCTCCCGCTCTGCCAGCGGGTGATCCTTTGACAAGAAGAGTCCCCACACTTCCTTTCCTGGCATACGGAGGAAATCGTACTTCTCAATATCGACAGGCTCCAGCAGCAGGCCGAAGTCGCAGAGCCCTTTATCCAGCTGTTCACGAATATAATCTGCCGTATTCATATAGATCGCATACTGAACTTTCGGATATTTCTCCCGGAAGCGCATCATAGTCTCCATCAATAAAGCGGAAGAGCTCAGAGCGCCTTCCCCGATCGCGATCCTTCCTCCCACTTCCTCCGGCTCCGCGAACTCACTCTCGATCCGGTCCATCAGATCCGTTACTTCCTCTGCTCTGCGGCGCAGCATCACTCCAGCGTCTGTCAGGGACAGGTGTTTTCCTCTGGTAAAAAGCTGTACACCCAGCTCCTCCTCCAGCTGTGAGATCTGACGGCTGAGTGTAGGCTGAGTAATGTGAAGGACTTCTGCTGCCTGGGATATATTTTCCTCCCTTGCCACCGCAAGGAAATATCTCAAGACACGGATTTCCATAGTACTCCTCCCTCCCGATAGTCTGACTGTATGATCTATCTGCCGCTGACCGGGAGCCCATGGACAAACTCCAGCAGATCCGCCAGTGTTCCCTGATAATCCGTATGGATCGGAAGGTTTTTCTTATTTTCCATGGTATCTGTCACAAGGTAGGTCTTCACTCCCAGGTCAAGGATCACCAGATCCTCCTCCACATCATTGCCCACCATCAGGCACTCCGCCGGATCCAGTTCCAGCGTCTGAAGGATCGTACGGAAATACTCTACATTTGGCTTGCAGTAAGAACAATCTTCATAAGTAGTGATCAGCTCGAAGTCATCCGCGTCAAGTCCTGCCCAACGGATCCGGTTCATCGTAGCACATCGCGGAAACACCGGATTCGTAGCCAGATAGGTATGCATTCCCCGCTCTTTTGCCGCCTTTACGATCCGATCCGACAGAGGCGTAGGTGAAGTAGCCTGTATGGCCTGATTGAAGTCTCCGCCGTAGAATTCCACAGCCAGCTTCTCTGATTCTTCTATGGACGTAGGCAGGATATCCTCCATGAAGCTCCAGAACGCCTCCCGGTTAGTCCGTCTCCCGTCGTTTTTTACCATGGCCTCATAGCCTTTCCACACAGCGCCGATGAACGCCTTCGGATCCACCTGGACGCCAGACTTGATATAATACTTTGCCAGCAGCGGCATGTAAAACTTTACGAACTCATCCTGGACCATAGGAAGAAGGGTTCCGTCCAGGTCAAATAAAATATGTCTGATACTCATGATCTACCATCCTTTTTCTTCATCACATTCTTCTCATAATCCCGCAGCGACTCCAGCGCCTTAGGCGCCAGAGGGATCAGCGCGATCATATTGAACACCGTCATCAGTCCCACGCCAAGATCTCCCAGATCCCATACAAACTGGTAAGCCGCAAGTCCGCCGATAAAAAGCATGATCAGTGCCAGGATCTTGTATAGCGTCTGTGAGGTCCAGTTATCTCCGAAGAGATAGGCCACATTGGACCTGGCATAGAACAGGATCCCCAGGAAGGTAGAGAAACTGAACAGCCAGAGGATCACAGCGATAAAGATCACTCCAAACTCTCCCAGGTGATACTGCATAGCTGTCTGGAGCAGGTCCATGCCCTCCAGTCCTTTGGTCATTGACTCCGGTGTCAGCAACATGATCATGGCAGAACAGCTGCAGATCACAAGGGTATCGATAAATACTCCGAGAGCCTGGAGCAGCCCTTCCTTGGCCGGATGACTGATATCCGCCGCAGCAGCCGCACATGGAGCGGATCCGGATCCTGCTTCATTGGAGAAGAGTCCCCTCTTTGCTCCATTCATGATCACCGCTCCGATACCTCCGCCCACAACCTGGCGAAAACCGAAAGCCTCTGCAAATATTCTTTCAAACACAGCGGGAAGCTGACCCGCGTTTTTTACGATTATAAATATAGTAATGAAGAAATAGCATGCCGCCATAATGGGCACCATGATATCCAGTACTTTTACTGTCGCATTCTTCCTCAGTACGATCACCGCCGCTATAATGACAAGCACTACTGTAGAATAAATAGGCGGCACATGGAACGCATTTTCAAATGAAGATGAAATTGAGTTCCCGATCACCTGACTGATTCCGCACCAGCAGATCAGTCCGGACAGAGCAAACAGCACCGCTATTGCCGAGTGCTTCCGCAGACTGTCCTTTTTGATAAAAAGGTGATGGATATAATAGGCCGGACCGCCCCGGTAACCACCGTACAGTGGATCCTTTTCCTTGTAGAGCTGAGCCAGTGTAGCCTCGATAAATGCGGTAGATGAACCCACCAGGGCGATCACCCACATCCAGAAGACTGCTCCCGCTCCTCCGGCGGAGATAGCAGCCACCACGCCTACCAGATTTCCCATTCCGACGCGGCAGGCAGTAGAGACGATCAGCGCCTGTACTCCGGAGATTCCATCCCGGTCGGTCTTCTTATTATTCTCGAGAGTAACTTTGATCATCTCAGGGAACAGACGGAACGGAAGAAATCTCGTCCGAATAGTAAAATAGAGCCCGGCAGGCACAAGAATCAGCACCAGAAGGGAAAGCCCCAGAGTGCTCCCGCCGGGAAGGGGAATATTGATGATATCGCCCCAGAGTATGTTATAGACAGCTTGGAAAATCTCCATATTGTTATCCTCTCATCGTTAATATAAAATGTCTTGCTCTATGGTATTTAATCAGACGGCACTGCTTCGTATTCCGTGCCGGGACTCCATTCAGCAAGTCCAAAACCACAGGGCTGCCTGTTCAGTATATACCAAAAATGAGATTCTGTAAAACAAATAATTAAGATTCTTCCGGATAGTTTTGCTGATAATTTTCCAGATACTCCTCCAGGCAGATTCCTTTCTCATGGATCACCTTTGCCGCTTCCTTTCCCACATAACGGTAGTGCCACGGCTCATAGATGATCCCGGTGATCTCGCTCTTATCTGTAGGATACCTCAGGATAAATCCATATTTCCAGCTGTTTTCCATCAGCCACTGCTGCACCGGAGTCTCCTCCTGCCGGGTGTCCAGCTGCTGATAATCGAGATCTACAATATCAAGAGCAAGCCCCAGCTGATGTTCACTTGTTCCCGGCCATGCTACCGTTTTCGCTGCTTCCTTATCTGCCATGGACGCAGGGCATCCCTCCCGTATCACACGCCGCTTTTTGTCATTAAAAAGAGTCTGCTGCTTCTCCATGGTACGGTAGGATGCGCAGATCACCAGGAAAAAGGCTGCTGTCAGAATGCAGACGCCGGACAGGATAACAGATGTCTTAAGACGTGTTTCTGCACGTCCCCTTCTTCTCTGAAGCCGGACTGTCTGATATCTTCTGTCATTCCGGAACTCCCCAGATCTTTTGTACTTGCTGTATGACATAAATACTCACCTCTTGAATCTTTATGTCAATATATTACCGGGCAATTCCATCAGAGCGGCAGACTTCCGGCATCAAAACGGCATATCTGTCAAAAACAGCTGCCGGGATTCTACTTTAGCTGATCAGTTCCAGCTGTACCATGTTCCTTCCAGATTCCTCTCAAGGACCAGCGGCACTTCATTTCCTTCTTCATCTTCGAATAGCATTGATACCGCAAAGTACAGACTGTTTTCAACCTCAACATGATACTCAGTCCGTTCCAGCCGGAACCCATAGGATTCTTCACAAAATTTCTGCAATTCTTTCGCCTTCTGTTCCATGTCAGACCGGATCTCCTGCTTTATCCCGTCCGGATCCTCGTTCATCCTGTCATAGAGCCTCCTGATTGCTTCATCATCTTTGCCCCGGGTAAATGTAAAGGACAACAACTTTCCGCTCCTGTCATCTATAGTCATATCCAGACTCTCTCCTGCATTCTGTCCCGTACTGCTGCAGTTCCACATTACTCCCATCAGAAGATCCTGTTCCGTCTGATCCTGTCCGGGCGCCCCCTCCTGTGCCACTGCTGACTCGTTGTCATCCACGCCTAATGCATCATAAGCATTTGCCAGATTTCCTTTCGCTGCCAGATAAGCATTTGCACTGAAGTATCTGTATCCATCCTTCTCCAATATGCCATATTCTTTCAGCTGCTTTGTCAGACTCTGTGCCATCCTGGTAATGTCGTCATAGCTTAACACCAGTCCGTCAGACAGATACATCTCTTCATCATGATCATTCACCAGCGCCAGCATATCCGTCAGCCTGGCGTCTGAAGTCATCGCCAGCTGCTCCCCGGCAAATGTATCTGACTGCACACCCATTCTCTGATCCGCCATTCTGGCTGCAAATTCCGGCATAAAGAATCCTGCAGCCAGAATGGCTGCGGTCAGAACAATAGCTGCGGTGATTCTGACGCCCTTTCCGTTCTTGCTTTCCAGATATGATTCTCTGTTTTTTCTCACACTTCTTCCTCCGACTCCCCGTTAATCCCTTGTATACAGGCCGGCTCTTCACCGCGTCCGCTGTTCAGCAACGCGGTCACTCTGGTCCCGCCGCCTTCCCGTTTTTCAAAACTCAGTGTTCCTCCATGCAGCTCTGTGATCTTTGCGCACAGAGTAAGCCCCAGCCCGGCTCCGCCCTGTTTCCGTGAGCGTGACTTGTCCACACGGTAAAATGCTTCCGTCAGATGCTCCCTTGCTTCTTCCGGTATCCCCGGCCCGTCATCCTCCACACAGAGGATACATCCGTTCCCGGTCATCTGCACGCTCACCCAGATATGTTTCTCTTCTCCATCTGTATTTTTTCCGGACGCAGGGCCTCCCACAGCAATTCCGGAGGCAAGTGCCTTTCCTGCGTTATCGACCAGATTGACCAGCAGAGAGCGGAACAGATCGGGATCCAGCATACATATTCCCTGTTCGCAGGATTCTTCCAGGAGAATTCCCTGCTCTTCGTAACCGGAGCGAAGATGAGCCACCACATCCTCCGCGATCCGGCCGGGTCTCTGAACGGACAGACTGATCTCTGTCTGTTCTGCAACATAGAGATCCAACAGCTTCAGAGAAAGCCTTTCCAGCCTCTTCCCCTCTGAAAAAATATAATTCGCCGCATCCTGGATCTATTTCTGATCGTATTGTTCTGCGCTGTGATCGCCGCACCGGTCTTCTCCGCAGAATACCAGTCCGGCGCAGACGATATCCTGCGCTGTACCAGACGAGGTAAATGTTATCTCGCAGCAGTAAAAATACTCTCTGCCCTGTGCATCAGCGGGATTGCATTTATGATCTGCACCGTGCTGTATATCCTGACCTCCAACACCCTGTTTGGCTGGGAATGTACGAAGACATCGATCCAGATGATCTATTCCATCCTCACTTTGGCTGATATGGATCTGGGGCAGCTGCAGTGGTTCCTGGCCTGGACCGGCCTGTTATGTGTTCTGGCGGTGGTAAGCTTTACCCTGTTCCTGTCCGCCAATTTCAGAAGCACAGTGGCGGCACTGGCAACCGCTCTGTTATTCTGCGTCCTGCCTCTTATCATTTCTGTCATCATGCCGGAAAGCATATCCAACTGGCTGTGCAGCATACTGCCGGCCGGAGGAGTTGGACTGCAGACAAGTATCCTCTATGCAGTTCAGGATTTCAACTTCCTGAATATAGGAAATATAGCTGTGTGGACTCCATATGCTGCAGTCATTGCGTATATTATTGAGATTCCGCTTTTTGCAGGACTGACGGTATTCTCTTATGTCAGGCATACGGTGAGATGATGCATTTTCAAATCAAATATGATTGTAACAAAACAGCAGAATTCGGTACTAACAAATAAGAAGGGGGGCTAAAAGTGCAATCGTTTGAAGAAATATATGAGATTTATTCAAAAAAAGTATATTTGTTTTTATTGAGCAAAACAAATAATGAACATCTTGCCGAAGAACTCACTCAGGAGACTTTTTTTCAGGCTGTTCAATGTATTGACCTTTTTAAAGGAAACAGCTCCATTTTGACCTGGTTGTGCGGAATCACTAAAAATGTCTGGTTGAAATATTTAAGAAAAAATTGTAGAGGAGATTTTGAAAAATGAATAAAGAACTTCCATGTTATATTGTTTCAGATTTATTACCACTATATCAGGACGATATATTATCCGAACAAACGAAAAAAGATATTGATAAACACTTAAGCGAATGCGAAGACTGTAAAAAAAAGATAGACGCCATGAAAATGAAAATAGATATTCAGCCTGCAAATACTGAGTTAAAAACGGATCCGTTAAAAAAAGTATGCTTTTATCAAAAGGCGCTGACCGCTCTGGGGGCAGCTATAGCTTTTATCCTGGGCGCATGTGTTCCAATTGCTGTATTAGGACTTGCTGTTCTTGAACGCGGAGAGATCGCTACATATCAAATTGCTAGAGTGAAGCATCTTTGGTATGTATTTGTATCATGGTCTTGTGGTGCGGGGATCATAGCCTGTGTAATTTATTTTTTGATCATATTGCTTATCGGGAAAATAATTCGTAAGAAAGCGGCATAGAAATGTTTAAAAAAATTTACTAACTTCCGAAAAAGCACCTTCCGGAGAGTAATTTATTTTCCCCTCCAGTTGGTGCTTTTATCGTCAAAAACATTGTTATGCTACCTTTGAATAATCAATAACAGAAATTTCCTGCAGTAACTTCTTGGCATCATTAACCATCTCTTCCAAATGTTCTGCTACTTCATCCGTATAAAAGATTTCGCCGCACTGTTCACATTCTTCACACGGAACGTTTTTGATGATAATAACAGATTCTTTGTAATTAACCACATGAGTAGTGGTACTCTGCTTAACCGTGTCACATTTACATAACATACACATACTTAACGCCCCTTCTTATGTATTTTACGCATTTTCCGAACATTAGTTCTGGTTACCTAGATAGTTACCTTTGATAATTCAAGGAAAAAACAAAAGCCCTCAAAACAGCGAATTCACGCAGTTTCCAGGACTTTTTCAAGCAGGGGATGAGAGAATCGAACTCCCACCAAAGGTTTTGGAGACCCCTATCATACCATTTGACCAATCCCCTATTCCATGGCCTGTCTTTCGTAAGCCACTTGTATAGTATACTGTGAAGATCTCCATTTGTCAATATTTTTTCGAATTTATTTTAGCAATTTTTTCGGCATGTTACTGTTGAGATGTGTCTCAGTATCCAGCCATAAACGAGTGAACAGTACCAGACTATATTACCGGGCATTTCCCCGCCTGCTTCTACCGGATATCAACCTCATGCTTCTTCCTCATCCTTATCCATGCCATTACCAGCACCACCAGATTCAGTATCACTCCCGGCGCCACTGTTATCCCTGTCATACCCACGCCGAAAGACCACTGGACCACATGTCCGTCCGGTATAAAGAAAGGAATAAACGATAAGATCAGTCCTGCCGCAGACAGCAGGATGCACTTCATATATTGCTTTCTGTCTCCTCTCTTTCCGTAAGACGCCATCAGGTACGCTGCAATACAGCCCAGAAATAATCCTACAACAGACATCCAGTAAGTATTCCAGACGTTCAGATTCGTTTCATTTTCTGTCTTACCTGCAATGAAAATAGATGTTGGACCGTCAGCACCTCCGATAATAGAAGTCTGGTCTCGGAAACTCAAATACCTTGAATTTCCTGACTTTTCTCAAATCAAAATTAATAGTTTCACCTCTATATTTCTGTAACATTTCCTCAAGTTTTTCTTTAAAATCACTTGACAGATCAGCTGAA
>DXCZ01000122.1 GCA_019115765.1 Candidatus Mediterraneibacter stercoripullorum
GCGGTTTATGAGGTTGTTTGGTGTGGTAACTTAACAATACAACATAAATACAAAAACTGCTATTTTTTTTCGAAAAAGTAGCGGAATTATGTACCTTGCACTAGCCGTCGCGCCAGCGACTTGGTACAATAGAGAAAATATTTCAGATATACCCAACACCTTGCGACAAGGAGGTACAGCAGCTATGGCTAAATATGTAATGGCCCTGGATGCAGGCACTACAAGTAACCGATGCATCCTGTTTAACGAAAAGGGCGAAATGTGTAGTGTGGCACAGAGAGAGTTCACCCAGTATTTTCCAAAGCCCGGATGGGTAGAACACGATGCGGATGAAATCTGGGCCAGTCAGCTCGGGGTGGCAGTTGAAGCCATGAACATGATCGGGGCTTCTGCCGGAGACATCGCCGCCATCGGCATCACGAACCAGAGAGAGACTGCTATCGTCTGGGACAGAAATACCGGGGAACCCGTTTATCATGCGATCGTATGGCAGTGCCGAAGAACATCCGAGTACTGTGATACTTTGAAGGAAAAGGGTCTGACGGAAAAGTTCAGACAGAAAACCGGACTCATTATTGACGCTTATTTCTCCGCAACGAAGATCCGTTGGATCCTGGATAATGTGCCTGGTGCTAGAAAAAAGGCAGAAGAAGGCGATCTCCTCTTCGGAACTGTGGAGACATGGCTGATCTGGAAACTGACAAAAGGCGCTGTCCACGTCACAGACTATTCCAATGCCTCCAGGACCATGCTGTTCAACATCAACACCCTGGACTGGGATGACGAAATCCTGGCTGAACTGGATATTCCCCGCTCCATGCTGCCGGAGGCGCGCCCCTCCAGCTGCATCTACGGGTATACGGCCCCTTCCTTCCTGGGAGGAGAGATTCCCATCGCCGGGGCTGCCGGAGATCAACAGGCGGCGCTGTTCGGGCAGACCTGCTTTACTCCAGGTGAGGCAAAGAATACATATGGAACCGGGTGTTTCCTGCTCATGAACACGGGAGAGAAACCGGTCTTCTCGAAAAACGGTCTGGTCACTACCATTGCCTGGGGGCTGGGCGGGAAAGTCACCTATGCCCTGGAAGGCTCGATCTTTGTAGCCGGAGCTGCCGTTCAGTGGCTCCGTGATGAGATGCGTCTCATCGACTCAGCCGAGGATTCGGAATACATGGCCCGCAAAGTCCGGGATACCAACGGCTGTTATGTAGTTCCCGCGTTCACCGGGCTGGGGGCTCCCCACTGGGATCAGTACGCCAGAGGAACCATCGTCGGTATAACCCGAGGTGTCAACAAGTACCATATCATCCGGGCTACTCTGGAGTCTCTGGCATATCAGGTCAACGATGTGCTGAATGCTATGAAGGCGGACGCAGGAATCCGGCTTTCGGCTCTGAAAGTTGACGGAGGAGCCAGCGCCAACAACTTCCTCATGCAGACCCAGGCTGATATCATCAACGCTCCTGTCAACCGCCCGGTCTGCGTGGAGACCACAGCCATGGGAGCTGCCTATCTGGCCGGGCTTGCCGTCGGTTACTGGAGCAGTAAGGAAGATGTAGTGAAGAACTGGGCCATTGACCGGACATTCCTCCCCGGCATCAGCTCCGACGAAAGAGAAGCCCGTGTAAAAGGCTGGAATAAAGCAGTGACCTATGCGTTTGGCTGGGCAAAAGACGAATAATGCAGCAACACTCTGCAACGCGACAACCACACAATACAGCAAGATATAAATATGGAGATAACACAAATGTATGACGTGATCATTATCGGCGCCGGCGTATCAGGATGCGCCTGTGCAAGAGAGCTTGCCCGGTACCGCCTCAATATCTGTGTACTTGAAAAAGAAGAGGATGTCTGCTGCGGCACTTCCAAGGCCAACAGTGCTATCATACACGCCGGTTTCGATGCGGAGGCCGGCTCTCTCATGGCAGAACTGAATGTACGGGGAAATTATCTGATGGATCAGCTTTCCCGGGATCTGGATATTCCTTTCCGCCGGATCGGATCTCTTGTAATCTGCCGAAGTGAGGCGGAACTGCCGGGCCTTCAGG
Source organism: Candidatus Mediterraneibacter stercoripullorum (assembly GCA_019115765.1). Taxonomy (GTDB): domain Bacteria; phylum Bacillota; class Clostridia; order Lachnospirales; family Lachnospiraceae; genus Mediterraneibacter; species Mediterraneibacter stercoripullorum. The sequence continues at coordinate 2,052 of DXCZ01000122.1, forward strand.
CTCTGCTGGACAGAGGAAGAGAAAACGGAGTGCCTGATCTCAGCATTCTCTCCCGGGATGAAGTAAAGGCCATGGAGCCAAATATTACCGATGATATATATGCGGCTCTATATGCCCCGACAGGCGGTATCATATGTCCGTTTGAGCTTAACATCGCTCTGGCAGAAAATGCGTTTACGAACGGTGTCGAATTCAGATTTAATACTAAAGTCCTGAATATAGAGCATAAGAAAGATTTTTATGAACTCGAGACTTCTGATGGAGTTTACGAAGCTCGATATATTGTCAACGCAGCCGGCGTATATGCCGATGTGTTCCACAACATGGTCAGCCGGAATAGGATCAACATCACGCCCCGCAGAGGTGACTACTGCCTGCTGGACAAGTCCGCAGGCGCCCATGTGAGCCATACCATATTCTCTCTTCCCGATAAACTGGGAAAGGGAATCCTCGTAACTCCCACCGTCCATGGAAATCTGCTGCTTGGCCCCACCGCCATCGATATCGAAGACCGGGACGGAGTGAACACCACAGCGGATGGCCTCTCTCAGGTCCTGGAGAAAGCCGGACGAAATGTGAAGGATCTTCCCCTCCGGCAGGTAATCACTTCTTTTGCCGGGCTGAGAGCCCATGAAGATGGACACGAGTTCATCATAGAAGAAGTGAAAGACGCAGAAGGATTTATCGACTGTGCAGGCATCGAGTCCCCCGGTCTTACCAGCTGCCCTGCTATTGGAGAACGTGTGGCGCAGATCCTGACTGAAAAGATCCATCCGGAGGAAAAACCGGATTTCTGCGGCACAAGAGAATGCATTGCAAAGCCTTCAGATCTTACCCGGGAAGAGTATCAACGTCTGATCTGCGAACATCCTGCTTACGGTAATGTGATCTGCCGGTGCGAGACGATCACAGAAGGGGAAATTCTGGATGCAATCCACCGTCCTCTTGGCGCCAGATCCCTGGATGGGGTGAAGCGCCGGACCCGGGCGGGAATGGGACGCTGCCAGTCCGGATTCTGTTCACCGAGAGTGATGGAAATCCTGTCCAGAGAGCTGAATGTAAGTATGGCTGATATCACAAAATCCGGCGGGAACTCTCGAATCATTATGGGTACGAGCAAAGACAGCCTTTGATACAACAGATATTATGATGCGACAAACACAAGGAGGCATTACAAATGATTTCTTATGACATCGTGATCATTGGCGGCGGGCCTGCCGGTCTTGCAGCCGCTGTATCCGCCCGGCAGAACGGCGTCCGCAGCATTCTCATCCTTGAGAGAGACAAGGAGCTTGGCGGGATCCTGAACCAGTGTATCCACAATGGTTTCGGACTACATACCTTTCACGAGGAGCTTACCGGACCGGAATACGCGGCCCGTTTCATTGATCAGACAGAGAAACTGAAAATCGAATATAAGCTGAACACCATGGTTCTTGACATTTCTCCTGAAAAGACCGTGACCGCCATGAACCGTGCGGACGGGCTCTTTGAGATACAGGCAAAAGCTGTGATCCTTGCCATGGGCTGCCGGGAGCGCTCCCGGGGCGCGCTGAACATTCCCGGATACAGACCTGCCGGAATCTTCTCTGCCGGAACGGCCCAGCGCCTGGTCAACATGGAAGGCTATCTGCCCGGCAGAACGGTCGTTATCCTGGGCTCCGGAGATATCGGACTGATCATGGCACGGCGTATGACGCTGGAAGGAGCAGAAGTCAAAGTGGTAGCGGAACTTATGCCTTATTCGGGAGGACTGAACCGGAATATCGTCCAGTGTCTGGACGACTACGACATTCCCTTGAAACTGAGCCATACGGTGATCGACATCAAAGGAAGAGAACGGGTAGAAGGCGTGACTATCGCAGAAGTAGATAAAAACGGAAAAACAATCCCAGGCACAGAAGAAGACTATCCATGCGATACACTTCTCCTGTCTGTTGGCCTGATCCCGGAGAACGAGCTTTCCAGACAGATGGGTATAAAGATCAGTCCCATCACGTCCGGTCCGGAAGTAAACGAGAGCCTGGAAACAAGCGTAGAAGGCGTTTTTGCCTGCGGCAATGTGCTCCACGTCCACGATCTGGTGGACTTCGTCTCTCAGGAAGCAGCCACAGCAGGAAAGCGGGCGGCAGAATATGTCCGGTCCTCCTCAGAAAAACGGAATACCCGCGGCTCAGGCGCCTCTGACGGATATCCAGTCCCGGTAAAAGCAAAAGGTGGTGTTCGGTATACCGTTCCAATGTCCATCACGCCATCCCGTATGGAGGAGAAACAGACTGTACGCTTCCGGGTAGGAAATATTTATAAAAACTGCTATGTCAGTGTGTATCTGAACGAATACCGGATCCAGCACAGGAAAAGGCAGATCCTGGCTCCAGGCGAGATGGAAGAAGTCAGCCTGAACCGGGAACAGCTCCTGCAGTATCCGGATCTGAAGGAAATCACTGTCAAGATCGAGGAGGCCTGATTACTATGAATAAAATCAATCTGATCTGCATCCAGTGTCCCATGGGATGCCCGCTGACCGTAACAATAGATGAGGGCATCGTGACCAACGTATGCGGCAACACCTGCAAAAGGGGTGAGATTTATGCACGGAAAGAGGTCACTGATCCTACCAGGATCGTAACCTCCACCGTCCGGGTCACAGGCGGCGATACTCCCGTCGTGTCTGTCAAAACACGGACCGATATACCCAAAGGGAAGATCTTCGACTGCATGCGGGCGCTGAAGGATGTATCTGTTTCGGCGCCTGTGCATATCGGGGATGTGGTTGTTTCTGATATTGCAGAAACCGGCGTTGATATGATCGCTACGAAAAACGCCCTTTAAAGTTGTGGGTGGAACAAGGTGTGCAAACACCTTATTGCGGAGTGCTCATCCCGCCTCAATAACTATTATTATACAGGAAATTACAAAGGATATTCCTAAACAAAAACTTCCGGAACAGATCCAGGTATCCGACTGAAAATCCTGGGCTCTGTTTCAGAAGTTTTTTCTGAAATACACTATTTTATTACTTTAAAAAGCTCTCAATGATCACGGACTCAGCCTCTTCTTCCGTCATGCCGAAGGTCCTCAGCTTCACCAGCTGTTCATCATTGATCCGGCCGATGGCAGCCTCGTGAATGATCTGAGCATCCACATGTCTTGCATCTATCTCCGGAATGGAGCTGATCTCTGCCTGATCCATGATAATGGAATCACACTGGATATGAGCATGGCAGCTGTTATTACCGATTGCTCTCGGGTGGAACACCTGCTTCGATGTTCCTTTACCTACAGAACGGGAAACAATCCTCGCGGAACTGTTCTCACCGTTCAGCTCTACATCCATGTTGGAAATAGCCGTCTGCCCCTCATCTGTCATCAATTTCTCCGTAACAAAAAGCTTCGCATTCTCTCCCAGCTCAATATAGTTCTCTCTCTCCGTGGAGTCCACTCCACGTATCTGAGTCGTCTCCAGAGTGAAAACGGAGTTCTCACCCACATATATCTTTGTTACCGGATTCAGGACCTTCTTTCCCGTCCCGTCTCCCTCTGCATAATGGTTTTCCACATATTTTACATTTGCATTCTTTCCCACGTGGAATGCGTGAATACCATCATGACGGGTCTCACTGCATCCCTCGCCATGTATGCCGCAGCCAGCAATGATCGTCACGTCAGCTCCGTCCTCAATATAGAAATCATTGTAGACTACATCCACGCCCTCCTGCGACATGACAACCGGGATATGGACCATCTCGTCCTTTGCCTCTCCGCTGATGTGGATATCAATCCCCGGCTTATCTTCTTTCGGTATGATATTGATATGACGGCTGTCTCCGCGGCACACTGCCATACCGTTCAGTCTGAGATTGTAGGCTCCCTCCTGTTTGAATCCATAGGTGTCTATCATCTTCAGCACATCTTCTGTCACTTTATCGAGCCTGACCTTCTGCTCTTCCAAAGACATCTTAGACTCCATAGAGCTCACCTCCCTTTTGTCTCCTGCACTCGCAGGAATCCAGCTCCTGTCCGAAAAGCTTCGGCATGATCTCTTCCGCCTCTCCGATGGAATCCACCTTGCCGTCCGTGATCACCATGATCCGGTCCGCCATGCGGATGATCCGCTCCTGGTGCGAGATCAGAATCAGGCTCTCCTTCTTCTCCTTATGGATCTGCTCAAAACGCTTGATCAGCATGGAGAAGCTCCACAGATCTATCCCTGCCTCCGGCTCGTCAAATACGCACAGATCATGATGCTTCGCAAGAACCGTAGCAATCTCGATCCGCTTCATCTCTCCGCCGGACAGTGTAGCGTCCACTTCGCGGTCAATATACTCCATAGCACAAAGTCCCACGCTGCTCAGCAGTCCGCAGCAGGTCTTCTCATCCATTGGTCCGCCTGCTGCCAAAGAGAGCAGCCTTCTCACTGTCATTCCCTTGAATCTGGGCGGCTGCTGAAAAGCGAATCCGATTCCTGCCTTGGCACGTTCATCGATGGAATACTCCGTTATATCCTGCCCGTCGAGATATATCTTTCCCGAGGTAGGCTTATAAATCCCCATAAGCAGCTTCGCCAGCGTGGACTTGCCGCCTCCGTTGGGACCGGTGATGACCAGCATCTCACCGTCATTTACAGTAAAACTTACATCAGACAGGATTTCTGACTGTTTTCCTTCTTCTAAAACATCATATGATAAATGTTCTACCTGTAACATCTGAAACTTTCACTTCCTTCTCTTTAGATGTCCGCTGCTGCCTGTCACCCGGAAAATCTCCGGAACAGCTCCCGGTAGCGGTCTGCGTAAATGCTTCCCCGCCTCCAGATAAAGGCAAACTCATGAGAAATCTGAAAATCCAGGAGAGGAATCCTCGTTAACTCTCCACTCTTCAGTTCTCCCGCGACCGCGGCCTCATATAAAAATGTAATACCACAGCCAGCTTTTGTCAACTCTTTAATCGCCTGCAGACTGCCCACCTCCGTCACTCTGGAGAAGTCTGAAATCCCCAGATTTTTCGAGTCCAGATACCGTTCCAGCACCTCTCTGGTACCCGATCCTTCCTCACGCAGGAACAGCCTTTCCTGAAAAAGATTCTCAATCTTATCCGGTGTTTTCTGAAAATCATACTCAGGACTGCAGACAGCTATATAATTTTCATCAGAATATTGCTGAAAATCATATTCGCTTTTCTTGAAGAATCCCTCCACAAGAGCAAAATCAATCTCACCTTCATCCAGCCTTTTCAAAAGCTCCCGGGTATTTCCCACTTCCATATGAATCTTTGCATCCGGATACCTCAGAAGATAGTTCTTCAGAATCCGCGCCATCAGAGCGTCCCCCACCGTTCTGGTGGCGCCGAAACGAATCTCACTCTCTTCCTCCGTATGAAGCATCTCACTCTGGATCGACTTCTCATCATGCATCATAGTAAGCGACGCATTCTTAAGTATCTCCCCGGCGCCGGTCAGACGAAGCTTCTTGCCTTCATATCGGAATAATTTCGTATTGTAATGCTTTTCAAGATAACGGATGTGCTGTGAAACTGCCGGCTGTGTAATGTTCAGCTTCTCAGAAGCTCTCGTAAAATTCATGCACTGACAAACGGTAAGGAATGTCTCCATTCTGAAATCCAGCATATGAATCCCCCTTTCGATGGGCAGTTTTAACAGAATGCCGCCCTCTCCCCGAAATATGCCTAAGTCAAATACCCCGATGCAAGCATCGGGGTATCAGGTCTACGCTCCGCTTCGTGCGGGTGCACATCTCACGGATCTTTTTTTTACAGTGAACAACTTTTCCTGTCAAAAAATCCGGGCGGAGTTTCCAATCGTCCTCCGCCCAAATATATACTGAATACTCCCTGAATTAATCATAACATATTATTATCGAAAAATAAAGATATATAATTTTGTTTTATGATGTTTTTATGATAGGATGGTCCAGGATGGAAAAACAAGTAAAAAATCAATCAGGCACGCCGGCAATCTGACATTTATCCGGGCCGTGCCGGAAACGGAGGGTTATACAAATGAACTTTATCAAGAAAAACGGAGCCGGTCTCCTTCTCTGCCTTGTGATCGCAGTGCCGTCATGGTTCCTGGGGCAGGCAGTCCCCGTTGTCGGAGGCCCGGTATTCGCAATACTGATCGGCATGGTACTCACATTAGTCCTGACGAAAAAGGAACCTTTTCTCCCTGGAGTGAACTACACCTCCAAGAAGATCCTGCAGGCAGCTGTAGTCTTCCTGGGATTCGGCATGAATCTGACGGAGATACTGGCAAAAGGAAGGCAGTCTCTTCCTATTATTATTTCCACGATCACTACATCTCTCGTCATCGCATTCATCCTGTATAAAGTGCTGAAGCTTCGGACCAACAATGCCATACTGGTAGGCGTAGGCTCCTCCATCTGTGGAGGGAGCGCTATCGCCGCAACCGCGCCTGTCATCGACGCCAACGACGAAGAGGTGGCGCAATCCATCTCTGTCATCTTTCTGTTTAACGTGCTGGCGGCTCTGATCTTTCCCACACTGGGCGTCATGCTCGGGCTGAGCAATGAAGGATTCGGTCTCTTTGCCGGGACTGCCATCAACGATACCTCTTCAGTGACTGCGGCCGCAGCAGCCTGGGACGGAATCCATGGCAGCAATACACTGGAGTCCGCTGCCATAGTAAAAATGACAAGGACCCTTGCGATCATACCGATCACGCTGGCCCTTGCCATTTACAGAGGAAGGAAATCAAAAACTGCCGGAGCATCCTCCTTCAGCCTGAAGAAATCCTTCCCGTATTTTGTTCTATTCTTCGTACTCGCTTCTGTAGTTACTACTGTATTCCAGCTTCCGTCAGAAGTGACCGCTCCGCTGAAAGAGCTGAGCAAGTTTCTGATCGTCATGGCCATGGCAGCCATTGGACTGAACACAAACATCATTAAGCTGGTCCGCACCGGAGGCAAACCGATCTTCACCGGATTCTGCTGCTGGGTGGGGATTGCGCTGGTAAGCCTGGGGATGCAGCATATACTTGGCGTATGGTAAGAGCGGCATCCTGATTCGATTCGACTGTAGTTGATTGTTCTTTTTTCCCATAGATGCAACTGCGGGCAAACTCTGAAAGCATGACAGAAAACAAAGAGAGCGGGAAAAGCTGTAAACGCTTTTTCCGCTCTCTCCAGACTTTTCAGATCATTTTTCTGATCTTCTGTACTTCTGCTTACTGATCATATTCCCTTATTATTTGCTTTCAAGAATCTTATCAATGCTTACCAGTTTCACACTCAGCACAAAGATGTCTGCTGCCACCGCCAGTTCTTCCGGTGTGGGATAGGACGGTGCGATACGGATATTGCTGTCGTGAGGATCTTTCCCGTAAGGGTAGGTTGCTCCTGCCCCGGTCATCACCAGACCGGCTTCTTTTGCCTTTGCCACAATAGCTTTGGCACAGCCGTCGAGAGCGTCAAATGAAATGAAGTATCCGCCCAGAGGTTTGATCCAGGAGCCGATCTCCAGTCCGCCCAGTTCTCTCTCAAGCACTTCAAGGACTGCTTCGAATTTCGGTCTCATGATGTCAGCATGTTTCTTCATGTGCTCTACAATTCCATGGATATCCTTGAAGTAACGCACATGACGAAGCTGATTCACTTTATCATGCCCAATAGTTTGTACCTTCATCATATTGCGGATATCTTTCAGGTTCGCCTCAGACGCTGCCATCGCCGCGATACCGGATCCCGGAAAACTGATCTTGGATGTGGAAGCAAACTTATAAACCATATCCGGGTTGCCTGCCTTCTTACATTCCATCAGAAGTTCGATCAGGTAGTCCTGCTTATCCTCATACAGGTGATGTACACAGTATGCGTTATCCCAGAAGATACGGAAATCTTCAGCTGCAGGTTTCAGATTTGCGAAGCGGAACACTGTATCATCGGAATATGTGATTCCCTGAGGATTAGAGTATTTTGGCACACACCAGATTCCCTTGATGGAAGGGTCTTCGCTGACAAGCTTCTCTACCATGTCCATATCCGGGCCTTCCGGGGTCATGGGGACATTGATCATCTCGATCCCAAAGAACTCTGTAATGGCAAAATGCCTGTCATATCCCGGCACCGGGCAGAGGAATTTCACCTTGTCCAGCTTACACCAGGGCGTACTTCCCATGATACCGTGTGTCATAGCACGGGCTACTGTATCGTACATAACATTCAGGCTGGAATTTCCGAAGATGATCACATTATCCTTCGGCACTTCCATCATATCTGCCATAAGCTGCTTTGCTTCTGCAATCCCGTCAAGACCACCGTAATTGCGGCAGTCAACGCCGTCCTCACAGACCAGATCTACGCCGCTGTGCAGGACATCCATCATCCCCATTGACAGATTCAGCTGCTCAGTAGATGGTTTACCGCGGGACATATCAAGCTTCAGCCCTTTGGCTTTTACTTCTTCAAACCGGGCCTCAAGCCCGCTCTTCAGTTCCAGTAACTCTTCTTTACTTAAATCCTTGTATGCAGTCATTGCAGGACTCCTCCACTCTTTCTCTATTTTTTCGCTGTTTGTTATTGTATACAATTATTGATGGTTCGTCAATCTTTTCCTTCATTTTTCATGTACAATCCCTGTTTTTTCTCTATTTTCGTCAGCATTTTTGAAGTTTTTTACTTTCTTTCATGCATTTTTCAGTCAAATCCGTATTCCCTGTTCCTTTTTCACAACGTTCTTCATCCAGTTTCCCCCATTGCTTTCAGATTGTCTCTTACTTTCAGAAGTGTTTTCGTGATCTCGCCGACTTTCTGTTCTGACATCCCATCGCACATCATATCTTCCAGTTGCCGGAACCCTTCCTTCACTTCTTCTGCTTTTCCTATCCCCTGATCCGTCAGCCTCACCATATAGGCTCTCCGGTTCCGGGCATCCCGCTCCCTCAGGAGCAGCCCCATCTTCTCCATTTTATCCAACACCCTCGAAAGTGTGGTCACATCCAGCATACAGCTGTCTGCGATCTCCTTCTGAGATACCATAGAGTGTCCGGACAAGTACATCAGTATCCTTGCCTGCCCCTGGCCCGGCGTCAGTCCGATATCAAGCAGAAAACTCTGTACTCTCCTGCGCTTCAGCAGCTCTATCTGATATAAGGTCTCTCTGAATCTCTGTCGTTCGGTCATCCTGCTGTCCCGCTCCTTTCGTTCTATTTTATTCCCACGAGCAACAAGCCAAGGGGACATGCTGGCATGTCCATTTGGCGACTGCCGCGAGGGTCAAAGCCCCCGATGCCGCTTAATCCAGCTCATACATTCCGGTATACAGCTGGTAATACCGCCCTTTCTGTGCCAGCAGCCCCTCGTGGCTGCCCCGCTCCAGGATCTGTCCGTGCTCCAGCACCATAATGGCCTGAGAATTGCGCACAGTGGAAAGTCGATGTGCAATCACAAATACTGTTCTTCCTTCCATGATCGCATCCATTCCTTTTTCGATCAGCCGCTCCGTCCTTGTATCAATGGAGGACGTTGCCTCGTCCAGGATCAGCACCGGCGGATGTGCCACCGCCGCCCTGGCGATAGCCAGCAGCTGCCTCTGTCCCTGGGACAGATTGCTGCCGTCACTGTAGAGCATGGTCTGATATCCATTTGGCAGCCTCCGGATAAATGAGTCCGCATTTGCCAGTTTTGCGGCTTCTACCACTTCCTCGTCCGTGGCGTCCAGCCTTCCATACCGGATATTATCCATGATAGTACCAGTAAACAGATGTGTGTCCTGGATCACCATGGCAAGGGATCTTCTCAGATCCGCTTTCCTGATCTCCCGGATATCAATGCCGTCATATAGGATCCTTCCACCCTGGATCTCGTAAAAGCGGTTGATCAGATTGGTGATCGTTGTCTTTCCTGCTCCGGTAGATCCTACAAATGCAATCTTCTGTCCTGGTTTTGCATACAGACTGATACCGGAGAGAACAGTCTTGCCGGGAACATACCCGAAGACTACATTTTCAAATCTCACATCGCCCCGAAGGAGGGTAAGCGCTCCTTCCACGGACTTCCAGGCAAATGTGCCCGTATACTCTCTGCTTTCCTCCAGATGTCCAGCCTGATCCAGCCGCGCCGGGACAAGCGTCACAGTCCCCTCATCAATCTCAGGCTCCTCGTGCATCATCTCGAAGATCCGCTCCGCCCCTGCCAGCGCGGAAAGGATAAAGTTCACCTGCTGGGTAAACTGGTTCAGAGGCATGGCGCTCTGTCTCACATAGACCAGGTAAGCCGCCAGACTTCCCAGATCCATAAGTCCGGCAATCGCATACATTCCTCCCACGCAGGCCGAAACCGCATAGTTGGCATAGGAAAGGCTGACGATGGACGGAACCATCATTCCTGAATAAGCCAGTGCGCTGGTGGAAGCCCTGCGCAGCTTTTCATTCTTCTCCCTGAAGATCTTCATATCTTCTTCTTCATGATTAAAAATTTTCTCAACTTTCTGCCCCGCAGCCATCTCTTCTACAAATCCGTTGATGCCGGCCAGCTCCGCCTGCTGCAGGTCATAATACTGCCTGCTTCTCTTTCCGTTCCACTTGATGAACAGGAACATGAGAATCAGAAACACGATAACAATCAGCGCCATCCTGACACTGAGCACCAGGAGCATTACGACCGTACCCGCCAGAGTGAGGCTGCTCTGGATCACCATTGTGAAGCTGTTGTTCAGCGCTTCCTGAACTGTGTCCACATCATTGGTAAACCGGCTCATCAGCTCACCATGTGTATTGGCGTCAAAGTATTTCAACGGGAGAGTCTGCACATGCACAAACAGATCCCGCCTTATATCTCCCACTACCTTCTGAGAAGTCTTCACCATCAGCCGGTTATATCCCAGAGTAGAGAGGGCGCCGCACAGGTACATAAGTCCCATCCCCGCAAGGGCTAGGATCAGTCCATGCACATCACCGGGGAGGATATAATTATTGATGACCGGTTTCAGCAGATATGTGCCAGCAACACTCGCGCCGGTACTGATACATACAAGTACTGCCACTACGAGAAGGAGCCATTTGTGATATCCCATATATTTAAACAGCTCCGCAAGTGCTTTTCTTGTATTCTTCGGTCGTTTATATCCGGTATATCTGGCCATTACAGATCCGCTCCTTCCTTCTGAGAATCATAGATTTCCTGATAAATTTCATTGTGTTCCAGCAGTTCCTCATGGGTTCCGATTCCCTTGATCCGCCCGTCATCCAGCACAATGATCTGGTCCGCATGGGATACTGAAGATATCCTCTGGGCAATGATGATCTTGGTCATATCCGGCAGCTTCTCTGCAAGCATTTCCCGGATCCGTGCCTCGGTAGCCGTATCTACCGCGCTGGTGGAATCGTCCAGGATCAGCACCTTCGGCTTCTTTAAAACAGCACGTGCGATACAGATCCTCTGTTTCTGTCCGCCGGAGACATTAACTCCGCCCTGTCCCATCTCCGTATCGTACCCTTTCTCCAGTCTGCCGATAAACTCATCCGCGCCGGCAATCCTGCATGCTTCCTCGATTTCCTCTGGTGTGGCATTCTTGTCTCCCCAGAGGAGATTTTCCCGGAGAGTGCCGGAAAAGAGCGTGTTCTTCTGCAATACCATGGCAATGGCGTCCCGGAGATGATCAAGCGGATACTTTTTCACCGGCACTCCGTCGATCAGAAGCTCTCCCTCTGTAATATCATAAAGCCTTGGAATCAGCTGGACCAGCGTGGATTTGGCCGATCCGGTCTGTCCCACGATACCCACGGTCTGCCCCGCCCCGATATGAAGACTGATATCCGTCAGTACGTTCTCCTCCGCATCGCCCCTGTATTTGAAAGAAACATGGCAAAAGTCGATCTCTCCACGCGTGACCCGGATGTCCTCCGCCTCATCCTCCCGGATATCGATCTCTTCGTCCATGATCTCCAGGATCCTCTTACACGACGCCAGAGAGCGTGTCAGCATCAGGAATATATTGGAGATCATCATGAGAGAATTCAGGATCTGCAGTACATAACTGAGAAAACCGGTCAATTCTCCCACCTGCATGGTACCGACACGGATCATCTCACCTCCGAACCAGAGGATGCTGATAATCGTTGCATACATGACAAACTGCATGGCCGCCATATTGGTCGTAGCCAGCTTGAAAGCGCGCTCCGACTGGGTCTGCAGGTTCGTATTGACCTCACCAAATTTGCTGATCTCATACTCTCCTCTGACGTAAGCTTTCACGACCCGGATTGCTGTCAGATTCTCCTGGACGATCCGGTTCACCAGATCAATGGCTCCCTGCAGCTTCGCGTAAAGGGGACGTACCTTTGTGATGATCATCCAGAGCGTAACCCCAAGCACTGGCAGCGCCACCAGAAATACAACAGCCAGCCGTGCATTGATGGAAAAAGCCACCGCTGTAGCCGCCACCAGCATGACCGGCCCTCTGCAGGCCGGACGCATGCCTCCGGAAATACTGTTCTGGATATTCGTGATGTCACTTGTCATCCGTGTCACAAGGGATGACAGCTGAAAATGATCCGTATTTGCGAAAGAGAACTTCTGAAACTTGGCGTACTCCGCTTCCCGCAGGTTCGCTCCCAGCCCCTGACCGCCTATGGCGGCAAACCGGGCGCTGCCGATCCCCAGCAGCAGCGCTGCCGCCGCGCAGACCAACATCCAGCCTCCCTGTTGGAAAATATAGACTCTGTCTCCGTTTGCCACGCCAATATCCACAATATCAGCCATGATCAGCGGAATCAGAAGTTCAAAAATGGATTCTGCCGTAATGCAGAGGGCAGCAAAGATCAGATATTTCCTATACTGTCCTGAATAAGAAAAGATACGCCTTATCATAAGAATGTTCCCCCTGTCCTTTCTTCCCGCCGGAGTCCCGGCGCTAATAGTTGTATATGCAACTATTGTATGCGCAACTGTTTAGAAATGTCAACCCCTGTGTTCCAAGGCGTCCGCCCCGCCTCCTGCACTGTCCAAATCGGAAATACTATTGCCCAAACGGCCATTGACTTTTTCATCCTCCCATGCTATATAGTATTTAGAAAATCTTCTAAATAGTTTTGAGACCGAAAGGAGGCTTCCTATTGAGTTTTGGCGATACATTTAAGGCCCTGTCCGATCCGGTCAGGAGGAAAATACTGGAACTGCTGAAAGACAGACGGATGTCCGCCGGTGAGATTGCAGGGAATTTTGACATGACCCAGGCAACCGTCTCTTATCATCTGAAGATATTGAGGCAGGCGGATCTGATCCGTGAGTCGAAAGAAAAAAATTATATCTATTATGAACTGAACCTGACAGTTGTAGAGGAGATCATGGTATGGCTGTCAGATCTGAAAGGAGAGGATTCTTCATGAAAAAATATGGAAAAACAATCGTCATAACCACTATTATCACACTGTTTCCGATGGTTATAGGCTTCCTGTTGTGGAACCGGCTGCCCGATGAACTTGCAACTCATTTCGGAATGAACGGAGAGCCAAATGACTGGATGCAGAAGCCCTTCGCTGTTATCGGACTTCCAGTATTCCTGGCTGTCATACAGCTGATTATGGCGGCTGCCACGCTAAATGACCCCAAGCGCAGCAACATCCACCCCAAGCTGATGTATCTGATCCTGTGGATCATCCCGGTCATGTCCCTGATATCGAATATCTCCATTTATTTGTTTTCCATGGGGATCGATATTGACAACAGTATCATCGCCTGCTTCCTGGTAGGGGTTGTATTCATCCTCCTTGGAAACTATATGCCCAAGCTGCAGCAGAATTACACAGTAGGTATCAAACTGCCCTGGACACTGAACAATCAGGAGAACTGGACACGTACCCACCGCCTGGCCGGAAAGCTCTGGATCGCAGGCGGCGTGGTGATGATCATCGGAGGATTCCTCTCCTTCTGGGTCATAATGGCTGTGCTGCTCGTCTGCGTGGCTGTGCCCGTGGGATACTCCTTCTGGCTCTACCGGAAAGGATATTAAAACCTTCAGGCCGCGCCTTTGGTTTCCAGGCTGTTTATCCACTGACTTCCGTCTTGAACAGTCCAGAAAACAGCCTCATCCCTCCAGCAGCGCCAGGAAATCTTCCCTTGTCATTCCTGCCAGCTGTCCGGTCTCTCCTCCGATCACCTGATCTGCCAGATCCTGTTTTGTCTCCTGCAGTTTCTGGATCTTTTCCTCGATGGAGTTCTTGGCGATCAGCTTATACACCGTGACTTTCTTCATCTGGCCGATACGGTGGGCGCGGTCTGTAGCCTGATTCTGCACTGCCTGATTCCACCAGGGATCATAATGGATGACCACATCTGCTCCGGTCAGATTCAGCCCGACGCCGCCTGCCTTAAGAGAGATCAGGAATACAGGAGTATCCCCCTGGTTAAAGTCTTTCACCATTTCCAGACGTTTTTCCTTGGATGTAGATCCGGTGATCTTGTAGTAGCTGATCTGTTCCTGAGCCAGCCGCTGCTCCAGGATCTCCAGCATAGATGTAAACTGTGAAAAGACCAGAATCCTGTGTCCGCCGTCTATCGCGCTCTGGATCAACTGGATACAGGCGTCTTCTTTGGCTGAACCGCCCCGATAATCCTCAAAGCACAGGGCAGGATCGCAGCAGATCTGGCGCAGCCTGGTAAGCTCGGCAAGAATCTGAAACCGGTTCTTGTTGAAGCCTTCATCATCTTCCTGTGAAATGCTTTCCCTGAGATGGAGCACCTGACCGTCATAGAGTTTCTGCTGTTCCTCGTCGAAACGGACATATCGGATCTCCTCCAGCTTCTCCGGCAGATCCTTCAGCACATTTTCCTTCAGTCTGCGCAGGATAAATGGAGAGACCATTTTCTGAAGACGCTTAACCGCGTTTTCATCCTTATTTTTTGCGATAGGAGTCTCAAACTCTTTCTTAAACACATCATATCCGTAGAGGAACCCCGGCATGAGATAATCGAAAATGCTCCACAACTCGCTCAGACGGTTTTCAATGGGCGTTCCTGTCAGAGCATAGCGCACCTGGCTTTTGACCACCTTGACTGCTTTGGCGGCAGCCGTAGTATGATTCTTAATATACTGGGCCTCGTCAATGATCTCATAGCGGAATTTTTTATCCTCGTACAGAGGGATATCGCGCCGGAGCAGGTCATAGGACGTCACGAGGACATCTGCATTTTCTGCATTCTCAATCTTCTCCCGCCGTTCCGCCTGGCTGCCCGCCACCACAGTCACACTGAGGTCAGGCGCGAATCTGTGCAGCTCTTCCTCCCAGTTGAATACAAGAGACGCGGGCGCTGCGACCAGGGATGTGCCGCTGCGTCCCTCCATTTTCGCAGACAGCAGTACAGCGATAACCTGCAGCGTCTTGCCCAGTCCCATATCATCGGCCAGGATACCGCCGAACCCCCATTCTTCCAGCGTGCGCAGCCATTTGAATCCGTTTTTCTGATATTTGCGCATGATTCTGGACAGGCTCTCCGGTTCCTCAAAGTCTGCGTCATTTACGGTCTTAAAGCCTTTTACCATCTCCCGGAAATGACTGTCTCTGGTGCTGTAGACTTCTTCGTTCTCCTCCAGCATCCTGTCCAGATACAGAGTGCGGAACAGGGGCAGATGCATTCTTCCTTTTATAAATTCCGCAGGCTTCAGATGCATGGCTTCCATCAGCTCATCCATCATCTCCAGAGACTGGTCATTGAGGTCCACAAATGAACCGTCTTTCAGGCGGAAATACTTTTTCTTCTGACGGTATCCCGCCAGTATGTCGAGCAGCTCCTCCCGGGGAACATTTTCTGTTGTAATGTCAAGATCCAACATTCCTTCCGATACAGACACGCCCACCGAAACCTTCATGTGGCGCACTGCCTGCAGTCCCTGGAAGCGCCTGGTGGCTCTCACCTCTCCCAGGCTCATCAGCGATTCCACCCCTTCGGACATCATCCGGAAGATGGACGCCTCGTCCCTGTCACAGCGGATGCAGTCATTGTCCTCATCAAAATCCGGCAGCCATCTGGATGCCTGGTAGACGATTTCCTGCTCCCTTCCTTCATCGCGGAAAGCTTCCATGGTGTTCGGATCTGATACGCCGCGGATGGCCGACACCTCCCGGTCGCCATATTTTGCAAATATACGGCAGGTTATATCCCCGTCGTCAGCATCCAGATAGAATACAAATCTTGCCTCCGGCGGCAGATATCTGCGCAGCCTCTTCGGATTTGACTCTGTAACATCCACAATGTCTTCCAGCTCCGGAAGTACCCGGTAATAGAACTCCGCCATATGAGATCTTCCCACAAAGAAGCTGCTCCTTCTTCCCATACCGCCGCTGCCGACCAGAGGTTCGATCCGTTCCATGAAGTCCTTATCCGACCGGTATAGCCTGTCTCCCTCTACAAAATAAACAGCCTCTGTTCCAAAATGCATCTTCGGCAGGGACACTGTCACCTGTATTCCGTGAAATGTCCTATCTCCTTCTATTTGGCCCTCGCTGATCCTCATGGCTGCCTTCGGATTTTTGCTGTCCGCATGAAGAAATCTCTTATTTTTTACTCTCTCATCTTTATCCTCGTATTCCACAGGCTCATCCCCGAGAATGTTGTAGAACTCATCCAGGCGCCACCCGAACAGTTCCAGAGAACCGCCGATACTGCTTCTTCTTGAAGTGTAATAATGCTTTTCAGCCAGACGCTCCTCTACCCGTTCTTCCTCCTGGACGATCCGGTCAACAAACCGGACCCAGCGTCTGCTCTCCTCCTTAAAATTAGAAAGCTGGTGGTTCAGCACAGTGGACGAGCCATACTGGGCGTTCCGAGAATTCCGCACATTCTCACAAAATTCATCCAGTTTTTTCACCACAAACATCTTGTCCTTCCCTACCCGGAAAGACAGCAGCAGTTCTCCCTCATCCTGGGCCAGACGGGGCACCAGACTCAGACTCTCCTCATCCTCCTGCGCGCCCGCAGTCACAGAATTCGCCCATTTTCTCTCGTAAGCTGCCAGGATGCTTCTGCCCCTGTAATCCGTAGCGTCCGAAAGAGTATGAGTCTTCATGTAATCTTCCAGGGCATAAAGAAGAGCTGCCGTATGCGGGCATCTCGTCCGGTTTGTGTACCATATGGAATGGTCAGAGGCGCATCTTGAACAGCCGCACTGGGAGTGGAGAACCGTTTTTCTGGAGAAAAGAAGAGACATGCCGAACTCTCTTCCCTTCTGCCTTCCGACAGCCTCCACATGCGAGCATATCTGACTTGTATAAGTTTCATACCCGGATGTGACGTCTGTGATTTCAACATCTCCGTTCTCATACAGCTTTCTTCCCTGCCGAAGCACATCTTCAGACAGCTCCATTGAATTCACGATCTGTCTGATGTTAAAATAGCTGTATTTTCCCAGTGCGTCAAGATCCGCAGTAGAGGCCGCGTCGTCTGTCTCTTCCCAGGAATCGCCAAGCAGTGTGAACTCACTTTTCCGGTACTCTTCGTCTTTCTGCTTCTCTTCCTCCGCTTTTCTGCGGGCCAGGATCTCCTGCTTTGCCTTCTTCTTCATCATCTCCTCCGCCTGTCTCTGCTCCTTCTTCTCTCTGATCGCCTGCCGCCGGGCCTCCTCGGCCTGTGCCCGCTCATACTCTTTTTGCCGCTCTTCTTCCAGTTTTTTCTTATTTTCCTGCTCTTTGAGCGCTCTCTCAGCTTTCCGCTGCTTCCTCGCAGCTTTCTTCGCCTCACGGGCTTCGTCGGCCTTCCGCTGTTCCTCCGCCCGGCGAATCTCCTCTTCGGTCCTCTTCTGCTCTCTGGCAGTCTCCTTCAGATTTACCGCATACATGGCCGCCGCCATATGCTCACAGAATCCGCCGCCTTTCGAAAGGGGACAGACGCATCTTCCTCTCACCAGTTTGCCTTCCTTTATAGTCAGAGATACAGGAAAACGCTCTCTGCCCAGCACCGCTGCCGTATAATTCCCATTATTTTCTTTCAGATCACTGACACGCCCGTTTAAAAATAATCTCTTTCCCTTGTCCAAAGCATTCTGTCCGAACCTGTTCTCCCATTCTGTCATCTTAAAGTAATCTTTCCTTTCTTTCAAGACTCGCTTGCGAGTCTTGGCGCGGGATTCGGGTCAGCTTTAGCTGACATAATACATCTCCGAATCCCTGCGCAGCCTCGCGGAGCGTATATCAGATGGGGGATTGACACCCGCCACTGATACT
>DXCZ01000123.1 GCA_019115765.1 Candidatus Mediterraneibacter stercoripullorum
TATGAGTATTTGAGAAGAGAGGCGTCCTCAATCGTGTTCAGTCTTCTGCGGTTTGCAACGCATTTGCAACAAATTCCAGCGGCATCCCCGTATTTCCGCCATTTTCGGTTACCCAAACGTTAATCAAAGCGATTGCGAAGGTTTCGAAAGAATTTTTATCCCGGAAGTTTCGGCTTCCGGGGTTTTTTTATGCAAATCTGAATCATTTCATACATATACAGGCAGTTTTGCCAACAGATGAACTGCCGGAGCGGTATTTTATACAAATATGAAGGCGCCTTGCATTTAAAGTGTTTCGGCACAGTTTATCAGGATTTCACTTTGATTCATAATTTTTCTGCATTTACTCAAAAAGAATCATTTTCAGTCAAATTTTTCTTTTGCCATATAATGGAAGTCATGTTAGGATATTGCACTGTGAAAAGGAAAAATTATGAGGTGACAATTATGAGTGATAAGAGAGTTTTAAGTGGAAAGCCGAGTGTAGACCGCCCGTGGATGCAGTATTATCCGGACATGCTGATGCAGATGATCAAGCAGCCGAATTGTACTGTAAATCAGTATCTTCGCGGCTGCTGTCCTGGAATGGATGTCGATGCAATACATTACTATGGAGAAGATATTTCCTGGAAAACTGTTTTTGAACAGGCAGATAAGACTGCAAGAGCGCTGAAGGCAATGGGATTTGGAGAAGGAGATCAGATTCCGGTTTATCTTCGTCTGGTGCCGGAGTTTATTTATCTCCTGCTTGGCGCTGAGCAGATCGGAGCATCTGTTCTCTGCCGTGACAATACAGTTGAAGAAAATGTTGAGGCTGCCAGGAAAGCGAGAGCAAAAGTAATTATTGCACATGATTTCATGTCAAAGAAAGAAATGAATGAATTCCTGGAGAACAGTGAGGTTGAGAAAATCATACTCCTTTCTCCGGTACACAGTGGAAGCAGAGATGCTATGCCGGCACACGTGCAGGCATGTCTGAATGACTGCTATCCTTCGAAATGTGCTTCTGGTCCGGCCGTGATGACATGGGATGAGTTTATTTCACAGGGCGAGGCATATACTGGAATAGCAGAAGCGCCGACGGATATCAATCGTCCGCTGTTCCGTGCATATACAAGTGGATCTACTGGCCCTTCCAAGCAGGTTATCCATTCGGCGGAAACTATGCTGGGAATCATCTGCCAGATGAACTTCTATGGCGGGGCAGAGGGTTTCCGACCGAACTGGATGGTTACATGTCTGCCGCCTGCACTGGTTGCTGTTGTTGTATCCATGGTGCTTCTTCCGATGTCTTCGAACAAGCTGCTGATCATGGATCCCTTCTGCTATCCGGAGGATGTTGATCTGGAATTAATGAGATATAAAGCAAATAACTGGCCGATCATTCCGATGTTTATCGAAAACGTAATGCGCAACGGACGTATCCCGGATGATTATGATATGTCGCATTTGCTGGCGGCAGGCCCTGGATGTGAGGCGTGCAATAATATTCAGCTGGAGAATATGGAAAAGTTTCTTCATGCTCACAACTGTAACATTCGTGTTACAACAGGTTACGGCAGCAGCGAGGCTGGTTCAACATTTTCTCTTCCGATGGCTCCGAAGCCGATCAGGGATGGAAATGTCGGGATTCCGATGCCACTCAGTGTAGTAAGTGTATTTAAGCCGGGAACTCAGGAAGAGCTTACATATAATCAGCTTGGAGAGATCTGCAAGACCGGACCGGGAAATATGCTTGGATATGATAATCCGGAGGCTACTGCAAAGGCACTTCAGAGACATGAGGATGGAAATGTCTGGCTCCATACAGGGGATCTCGGATATATGGATGAGGACGGTGTAATGTATGTCCTGAACAGAGGATATGCACCCCGGTACGGCGGTGGAGACCTGGCTGTGCTCCCGATGGAAAACAGAGTCGCAAATGCAAGGATTGAAGGAATCGACGATGAGTTCTTTGTACTGATCGATGATGAAGAACATCCGGGATATTATGTTCCCTACCTCTATGTTGTGTTGGAGGAAGGATATTCAATCGACAGTATCAGAGATAAGGTAGATGCGTGTCTGGATGAGTATATGCGCCCGGCAGATATCATTCAGCTTGATAAGAGACCTTTCTTCCACTTCAAGACGAACAGGATTGGTCTGATCAGAGAGTTGAAGGAAGAGTCTGCTTCGTAAGAAACAGCTCTCCGATAGTAAATTTAATATCTGATGATATTTTAAGAGCAAGACGTGAAAAGATGTCTTGCTCTTTTTGACCTCATGATTCTATTAAAGGTTTAAATCATATTTCATGGTGCTTTTATCAGATGGAATCCACTTTTGTCAGAATTTTGTGTATTTATTCTTTTGTCTTCAACTACTCTGTATGCTAAGATGAACGTCAGGAAATAATTGAATGCAGGGAAGATGTGGTACTCTGTTGTACCGTGTGTTCCGGCCGGAAAACAGAATTCACTGCAAAAACTATGAGAATGAGAAGGGGATCATCTTATGAAAATTACACTTGCAACAACAAGCTTTACACCTGTTTATTCCAAGGAGGCCAATCTTCAGCAATATTTTAAGTATATTGATAAAGCGGCAGAGAAGAACGCCCGGCTTATTGTCTTCCCGGAACAGTCACTCCAGGCTCCGCCTCAGAGTTTCCCGGAAGTTACGGAAGAGGACCGGACATATCAGCTGGAAAATGCCGAACTGATACCAGAAGGAGAGAGCACACAGCTTCTGATCGGAAAGGCAAAAGAGAAGAATATGTATATTGTCTGGAGTATGACAGAGCGTGAGAATGAGAAATCAGAAATTCTTTATAATACTGCTGTACTTGTCGGACCGGAGGGATATGTTGGAAAATATCGCAAGGTTCATCAGACTGCGCCGGAAAAACCGATTTACAGACGGGGACACAGGTTTTCTGTATTTGATACGGAGATAGGAAAAATCGGACTTATGATCTGCTACGATAAGGCTTTCCCGGAATCAGCGCGGGAATTGTATGCACAGGGGGCCGAGATAATAGCAATGCCCTCCGCATGGCCTGTCGGAAGCAATACAGATGTAAAGGATGACAACGATATGTATCTTGGCCTTTATAATATGTACGATAAAGTCCGTTCTGCGGAAAATACTGTCTTCTTTCTCTCGTCAAATCAGATTGGAAAAGTAGGGAATGTATATTATTGTGGACACAGCCGCATTACTCGCCCTACCCCTATTGGAGAAGAAGCAGCGTGTACAGGCTGGGAAGAAGGAATCGTTTTCGCAGAAGCTGAAGTGCAGAAGGAAATTGAAATGTATGGAAGATACCCGGTATATGCGGACAGGCTTCCAGAAGCGTATGGACATATTGCTCAGCCGCTTCATATGTAAATATAACGGATAAATATAGCGCACAGACAGAGAAAATCAGATGTCTGTGCGCTATACTTTTTCCCGGCTCTTTCTGAAGTTAGACGGAGAGATGCCAAAATGCTTCTTAAAAACCTTGCTGAAATGGTAAGCGTCCTCATAGCCCACACTTTTGGCGATATCCTGAACACTGGCATCCGGTTGGGCGAGAAGCAGCTGTTCGGCTTCTTTCATACGCAGACTGATCAGATAATTGATAGGTGTGTCTCCTACTTCGTTTTTGAACAGGCGAGAGATGTAGAAAGGACTCAGGTACATATTGCGCGCAATCTGATCCAGGGAAATTTTCTCGGAGAAATGGCGCTCAAAGTAGTCCACTACCTGTTCTACGATATATTTTTTATTATTTGATTCGAAGTAATATCCGGTTCCGGCTGCGCTGGCAGATCCAGCCTGCTCCCGGTAGAGCAGCAGGATCAGCTGTGTCAGATAGGACTTCAGCATAAAGTACCGCCCCGGCTCTGTGTGGCAGGCTTCAACCATCATTGCCTCCGCCAGACGAGATATCTGGAGGAAGACCTTCTCCTTCGGATGCAGGAGAACTGGTTTCCCGGGAAAGCAGATCTGGTTTTCGTCCATATCTCTGAAGCGCAGGTTGGTAAAAGCGGTATAGAATTCAGCCGCCTGATGAGAATCGGATATATGTCTGCTCTGATGCATTACGCCCGGATTAAAGAGCAGAAGATCTCCTTTTTTAACAGGAAGAGTGCTGCCGTCTACGCAGAACTCGCCTGTGCCGTCCAGAATCACGGCAATCTCCGGAAAATCATGGCTATGGGGCTGCTCTGACGAACGGCGGATCCCATGGGTAGTGTACAGAAAAACCGGGTTCAAGTCTTCATATGTGATGTCATACTGCTGCTGACACATGGAAAACACCTCACTTTTTGTTCTTAATATTCTAGTTTGAAACCCCTCATTTGTAAATAGAAAATGCAGAATAATACAAAAATATATCAAGAAAATACATTTCATTTTGGAGTGGATTCCTTATCATGTTGTTTACAGAAATATACTGAAAAGAAGAAAGGGAGGGTATGAACAATGACTCCGATGAAATGGTTTTTGACGTATCTGAAACAATACCGCCCGCGTATAATCTTCGGGCTGGTCCTCGTAACAGCAATGGCAGCGCTTGCTATTGTCAGTCCCAATATATCCGGTGAGATTGTTGACGGTGTGATCCAGGGAGGAAAATATGAGGAACTTCCTGTCCTTATCATGATTCTGATCGGGGCTACGGCTGCCAGAAGTGTATTGAAGTTTTGTGTACCCTACAATTTTGAAATCTGCTCTCAGGGGATTATTTACAAAATGAGAGATGAGATATATGAGAAGCTTCTGGCCGAGGATTTTCACTTTTTTGACCGGAACCGTACCGGCGATCTGATGTCCAGGCAGACGGGAGATATGGAAGCGATTCGTAACTTTACGGCTGCTACTATCTATGCGGTGTTTGAAAATATCCTGTATTTTTCCTTTGCGCTGCTTATGATTTTTACGGTAAATATTAAACTTGCCTTGGGGATGCTCTGTATCCTTCCGTTTACTGCGCTGACCACGGTCCTTCAGATGAGAGCGGTGAAGCCGGCCTTCCGGGGAATCCGGCGCCAGTTTTCTTCTCTGAATGCATTTGTGCAGGAAAATATCAGCGCCAACCGGGTGGTGAAGGCGTTTGCCAAGGAAGATTATGAGATGGAAAAGTTCGAGAAGGAAAATGACGCCTATAGGGATGCGGAGCTGGCGTGCGCCCGTGTGTGGGAGAAATATGTACCGGTGTTCGAGCTTTTTTCCAATGTCCTGATGGTAATGCTGATGCTTTACGGCGGATATCTGGCAGTGGCCGGGGAAATAACAGTGGGAAATATGGTGACCGTTAACGGCTATCTCTGGATGTTGAACAGTCCTCTTCGCATGGCCGGATGGTATATCAATGACATTCAGCGTTTTGTGACTTCCGTGGAGAAGATCTACGATACATTTTCTGTGGAACCAGCCATTAAAAACGAGGCGGAGAAAAAGGAGACAGACAGAAATGAAGCCGCAGAAGAGAAAAATATAAGCTGCAAGACGAGAGAAAACGGACCGGAGAGACCTGGAACTGACAGAGGCGCGCTGCGAGGCGACGTAGAGTTCCGGCACGTATCCTACCGTGCACCGGACGGAGAGCTGCTGATCAGGGATGTAAGTTTCCACGCGCACAGGGGACAGACAATCGGAATCATCGGGCCTACCGGATCAGGAAAATCTATTCTGATGAACCTGCTGTGCAGATTTTATGATGCGACAGAAGGAGAAGTCCTGGTAGACGGTATGGATGTGAGAAAGGCAGATCTGAAGAATTTGAGGGACCGGATCGGCATGGCTATGCAGGATGTGTTCCTGTTCTCAGATACCATAGAGGGAAATCTGGCGTATGGCCGTCCGGACTGTGATTTTGAAACAGTGAAGAAGGCGGCCGTGGCAGCAGACGCCAACCACTTTATCAAGGAGACTCCGGATGGATATGATACGATCGTGGGAGAGAGGGGAGTAGGTCTCTCCGGAGGTCAGAAGCAGAGGATATCACTTGCCAGGGCTCTGGTAAAGGATCCGGAGATCCTGATCCTGGATGACACTACCTCAGCGGTAGATATGGAGACGGAGTCTTACATACAGAAACAGCTGAAGAATATTGGAAGAGACCACACAGTCTTTATCATAGCGTACCGCATTTCTTCGGTAAAGGACGCGGATCAGATCTATGTGATGCAGCATGGGCAGATCACGGAGAGAGGGACGCACCGGGAGCTTGTAAACAGAGGCGGGTACTATGCGCAGGTATTTGCTCATCAGTACGGAAAAGGGGTGACAGATCATGGCGAGAAATAAATACGATGTAGACGAGATTATGGAGGAGCGCTTCGATGCCCGGCAGCTGGCCAGGATCGGGAAATACCTGATACCTTATAAAGAAAAGCTGATCGTGACGGCGGTACTGATGCTTTCAGCCAGCGCGCTGACTATGCTGATCCCGCAGTTTTTCATGAATGTGATCGACAGGAGTATCCCGGAAAAGGATATGAGAAGCATTTTCATGTATTCCGGGCTGAGCATGCTGATCATCCTGTACTCGGTGGTCACGCTGCGGATCAAGATCCGGCTGACCAGCCAGGCAGGGCAGGGTGTGATCCATCAGCTTCGGGCGGATCTGTTTGAACACCTGCAGGAGCTGCCGTTCTCTTATTATGACAGCCGGCCTCACGGGAAAATCCAGGTGAGAGTGGTCAACTATGTGAATAATATCAGCGATCTCCTTTCCAATGGATTGATCAATACGATTACGGATTTGTGCAGTCTGATCTTTATTATTGTTTTTATGCTGGCGATTGACTGGAGACTGACATTGATGTGCATGTGCGGACTTCCTGTTCTGGCTGCGTTTACGATACTGATCAAGAAGAAACAGCATCTTGCATGGCAGATCCAGAGCAACAAGCAGTCAAATCTGAATGCTTATATCTCCGAGAGCATCAACGGCGTGCGTGTGACACAGTCCTTTGTCAGAGAGGAGAAGAACCGGGAGATTTTCAACAGCCTCAGTGACAGCTACCGCCGGTCCTGGATGAGGGCGGTAAGGTATAATTTTATGATGGGGCCGACAGTAGACATGATCTCCATGGTCACGACGATCTTTCTTTATGTTGTGATCGTCAGCTGGATTCGCAATGATACCGGTACAGCATCCATTGGTGTGATGGTGGCGTTTACCAGTTATATCAGCAGGTTCTGGGCACCAATCACTACGTTGACAAATTTTTATAATTCTCTTTTGACGGCCATATCCTATCTGGAACGGATCTTCGAGACGATTGACGAGCCAGTGGCTGTAAAAGATGATACCGGCGCGGCAGAAATGCCTTCTATCAAAGGAAAGGTAACCTTCGACCATGTGGATTTCAGCTATGAAGACGGAGAGAAGATTCTGAATCAGGTCAGCTTCACCACAGAACCGGGACAGTCCTTTGCCATAGTAGGGCCTACCGGAGCGGGAAAATCCACCATCGTAAATCTGCTGAGCCGCTTTTACAATGTGGACAGCGGGACAATATATGTTGATGACATTGACATCTCGAAGGTGACGCTGCACTCTCTGAGAAGCCAGATGAGCGTGATGATGCAGGACAGCTTTATTTTTTCGGGAACCATTATGGACAACATTCGTTATGGAAATAAAACTGCCACAGACGAGGATGTGGTACGTGCGGCAAAAACAGTCTGCGCTCATGATTTTATCATGAAGATGGAAAATGGCTACCAGACTCAGGTCAATGAGAGGGGCAGCAGGCTTTCAGCAGGGCAGAGACAGCTGATCTCATTTGCCAGGGCACTGCTCGCGGATCCGAAGATCCTGATCCTGGACGAGGCTACATCCAGCATTGATACAGAGACGGAAATCGCACTTCAGAGAGGACTGAATGAGCTGCTGAAAGGAAGGACATCCTTTATCATTGCCCACCGTCTCTCCACTATACAGAACTGTGACAAGATCCTGTATGTATCAGGCGGCAGGATCCAGGAGATGGGAAACCATGAAGAACTCCTTGAGAAAAAGGGGCTTTATTATGAGCTGTACATGTCCCAGTACCGGTTCCTGGAGGAGGCTTAAAAAGGGCTTGACAGATATACATCGCAGTGCTATATATAAATTAAGATATATAGCACTGCGATGTATTGCGCTTCGATAGAGGAGAATGCCATGGATGCACATATCAGAAAAGTTTATGTACCGATGACTGAGACGAGTTTCTATATCCTTCTCTGTCTCCGGGAAGAGATGCATGGATACGGGATCGTTCAGAAGGTGGAGCGGCTGACGGACGGGGAGATCATCCTCAGCCCGGGTACCATGTACGGAAGTCTCTCCAAGATGGAGAAGGACGGTCTGATCTGTTTTGTGAGGGAAGAAGAAAAGAGGAAGATCTATCATATTACAGGGCTGGGACAGGAAGTACTGGATCTGGAGACGAAACGGATCGAGAGACTATATAGGAATGTAAAGGAGGTGCTGGGATGAGCGGGTTTGGTGAAATGAAGAAAGAATTCAAAGTGTTCCTGATCACGGATTATGAAGAAGAAGGAGAGTATCTGAGCAGGATGCACAGCCGGGGATGGAAGTTTGTTAATGTGACTTTCCCGGGAATCTATTTCTTTGAGAAATGTACGCCCGAAGATGTGGTGTATCAGCTGGACTACAATGAAGAAGGACTGAATAATAAAGAAGAATATATCCAGATGTTCCGGGACTGCGGCTGGGAATATCTGACGGAGTATGTAGGATATACTTATTTCCGCAAGCCGAGGGCCGAGATGAAGGGTGACGAGAAGATATTCTGCGATGATGAGTCAAGGCTTGAGATGCTCAGGCGTGTCTTTCAGGCGAGAATGTTCCCCATCCTTATTATCATGTTCTGTCTCATTATTCCGCAGTTTGCAGGACTTATGGATGAACAGCGGGGAGACAGGTGGATTCTTCTTATCCTGTATTCGGTCCTGCTTGCACTTTACACTTATATCTGTGCCAGGTTCGGGGTTCATTACTGGAATCTGAAGAACCGGCTGAAAAGCTGAAGAGATCGGAGAAAACGGAACAACATATTTTACTGAAAGGAACCATAATGGAAAATATTTACGATAATGAAACATTTTTTGACGCATATGCCCAGATGTCCCGCAGCAGGGATGGGCTGGCAGGAGCCGGTGAGTGGCGCCAGTTCCGGGATCTGTTCCCGGATATGTCAGGAATGAGGGTGCTGGATCTGGGCTGTGGTTATGGCTGGCACTGTAAATATGCGGCAGAGCGGGGGGCTGCATCAGTCCTGGGTATTGACCTGAGTGAGAAGATGATCGCCCGTGCTCGGGAGATCAATGGAGATGAGCGGATCACCTACCGGATCTGTGGACTGGAAGAATATGAGTATCCGGAGGAGGAATATGACTGCGTAGTGTCGAATCTGGCGCTCCACTATATCGAAGATCTGGATACCGTTTATCAGAAGATCTGCCGGACTCTGAAGCCGGGAGGTATCTTTCTCCTTAATATTGAGCATCCGGTCTTTACCGCCGGGGTAAACGAGGACTGGATCTACGACAAGGACGGCAATCCGGAATACTGGCCCGTTGATGATTACTATTATCCCGGAGAACGCTCTACACTTTTTCTCGGGGAGAGGGTCCGAAAATATCATCACACTCTGACCCAGATCCTGATGGGACTGCGGAATGCTGGATTTGCTCTGGAAGCAGTGGAAGAGGCGATGCCTGACGAGAGCATGTTGGATATCCCCGGTATGAAGGACGAGATGCGCCGGCCGATGATGCTTCTTGTGAGGGCGAGAAAATGAGCAAGATACTGATTATTGAGGATGATACAGATTTGAGAGAGGGCCTGCTTTTTTCATTCACTGCAGACGGAGATGAAGCGGCAGGCGCGGGGACGAAGAGGGATGGGCTGCGGGAGATCGTACAGGGCAGTTATGATCTGGTGCTGCTGATCCTTTCTGTGGGATACGGCATCCGGGAAAAAAGAAAAACTTATCAGAAGATCGACCGTCTGCTGGACTGTGTGCTGAACGGGGAGCCGATCCTGCAGTCAGACGTGGAAGAGGGAGGGTTTTCCGCTCTGGTGAGCAGAGTTCTGCAGATACAGAATGTACTGGGGCAGCAGAAGGACAGAGCAGAAGAGGAGAAGGAGCAGGTGAAAAGCCTGGTCTCCAATATGTCCCAGAAAATGCTGCAAAGTATACGGAAAGAGGAGGAAGAGTGGAGATATCTGTCCGGCCTTATGAGCTGTATACAGAGATCCGCTTCACTGATAACGGCATCGGGATCAGGCAGGAGGAGATCACAGAAATATTCAAACGGTTTTATCGCGGAAAGGACACGGAGAATGTGGAAGGATCCGGGATCGGACTGTATCTGTCGAATCTGATCCTGGAGAAGGAAAAGGGATACATGACAGTTGATTCTGTATATGGAGAAGGAAGCTGCTTCTCCGTGTTCTTACAAAACTGTAAGAACTGATCGTGCATTTGTAAAGAGATTGAAAGAACGGTCAGATATACTGATAGCGTCGGTACAGAGGAGAAGATCCACAGGTGCCGGCGCTATTTACAGTAAAGGAGCGGTGACAGATGAACATACTGGATCTGAGACAGGTGGAAAAAGTATATGGAGAAAAGGAAAATCAGGTCAGAGCTCTCCGAGGGGTGAGCCTGCAGGTTGGGGAAGGAGAATTTATCGCTATCGTAGGAACTTCGGGATCGGGCAAATCTACGCTTCTGAATCTCATCGGCGGACTGGATTCTCCAACAGGAGGCAGCATATCTGTAAAGGGCAGGGAGATCTCTTCTCTGTCAAGGAAGGAACTGACTATCTTCCGCAGGCGGAATATCGGATTCGTTTTTCAGAACTACAGTCTGATGCCGGTACTAAATGTATATGATAATGTGGCGCTTCCGGTGACGTTTGGCCGGGGAAAGCACCTGAACCGGAGATATATCGAGGAGCTGTTAAGGGAGCTGGGAATCTGGGATAAGAGGAAGAAGTATCCCCATGAACTGTCTGGAGGGCAGCAGCAGAGAGTAGCGATCGCCAGGGCGCTGGTGAACAAGCCTGCCCTGCTTCTGTGCGATGAACCGACGGGAAACCTGGATTCGGCTACTACAGTGGAGGTGATGGGGCTGTTGAAGGCTAGCTGCCGGAAATACAGCCAGACCATCCTGATGGTCACGCATAATGAAGCAATCGCCCAGACATGCGACCGGATCATCCACATCGAGGATGGCCAGATCGTATCCGGAAGGCGCCGTTTTCACGGGGAAGGCGGTGAGGGGATATGCTGAAGCTGGCATGGAAATATATGAAATTCTACAGAAGTCAGACCTTTGCAATATTTATCAGTATCTTTCTGACGGCCGGCCTGCTCTCGGGAATCGCTTCCCTGATGTACAGCAGCCGGCAGAGCGAGATCGCAAACAGCAAAGCAATCTACGGAGACTGGCATTACCAGATGGAGGCGGACGCAGAAACGTACAGCAGCGTGCAAAGCGGCGAAGCGGGAGACGGGTATACGCTGGAACAGTGCGGAAAGATGGAAATCCGGGACGCAGTGTCCGAGCCTTATGTCATCTACTTTGTTTATGGGGATGAAGATTACCGGGAAATGGCACACCGCCAGCTGATCGAAGGGGCTTACCCGGAAGCGGAAAATGAGATTGCGGCGGATGCATATGTTCTGAGTAATCTGGGCTTTTCGGGAAATGTTGGCGATGCCATTGCCATAGGCGGCACAGAATACATTGTAACAGGGATTCTCCAGAGCGAGTGGGCTGCCAGCGCCAGTGAGATGGAGGTATTTGTGAGCGACTCCTTTATCGGGCGAGGGAGCCAAAGGTTCCTTTATCTCCAATTCGCGGAAGATGGAAAACTGTACAGACAGTTGGAGGCATTTCAGCGGAAATACGGGCTGCCATTTGACGGAGCGGAGGCAAATGATGAGGTGACGCAGTATCTGGGAGGAGAGCCGGCGGACAGCATTCCGGATATTGTCAGATTTGGTCTGACGAATGAGCAGGGGAAATTTACCTACATTGTTTTAAAACTGGAATCAGAATACAATCTCTCTTATTACGGGATGATCCTGCTCCTCTGCCTGTTCAGCCTGTTTGTTGTGTACAGTGTGTTCAATATTTCCGCGTCAAAAAGGACGGCGGAATATGGGATGATGCAGACGCTGGGTATCAGTGAGAAACGGATCGGAGCCACTCTGGTTCTTGAGCTTTGGACCATGTTCCTTATCGGATATCCTCTCGGCTGTCTGGCCGGGAACGGGATCCTCGGACTTTGCTACGGAAGTTTGACCGGAGTATTTCAGGATTACGGAGCATCTCTTACCGGAGGAGCTCAGCTGACTGCGGCGGATCAGACGCTGGCACAGACCGCGTCTCCGGAAAGCGGCTTCTTTGTGGCCTGGGATGCGGCGGCTGTTGGATTCGTATTTCTGCTGGCGGCGCTTGCCGCGGCCGGATATGTTACGGTTTATTCTCTCCGCAGGCATTCTCTCAGAGAGGTGATGAGCGGAGATACCTCATTTGCCGGGCGCAGGAAGATTTATGCAAAGTGTCATGCTGACCTGGCAGGCGTTGTGGTCCGGAAGTTCATGTTCTCCAACAAAAGAAAGGTGCTGGGGATCCTGCTGTCCCTGTCTGTTTACGGCTATGATGACGGGATGATCGCGCAGCTTCAGGATTATATCCTGGAAGGTGATGTGGATCCGGCCCGGATGAAGGCGGAGGATCAGATCATTGCAGTTGCCAATGTGGACGGCCAGGGGAATTACTATTTCTACGGAAAGAAGCCGGGAGACAGGATCACTCTGAAGGTTCTGAAAATGGACGGCTATACAGATGAGCTGCTGAAATTTCAGGAAAGTGGTGAGCAGTATATAGAGAAGGAGTTCGAGATTGCTGCCATCGTCAGCAGGCCGCTGGCCCAGGAAGACAGCTTTATGAACGTGGATGCGTGGAGCAATACACAGAGCGTGATCCTGACCAATGAGCAGATGGAAGAAAGTTTCGGTATCACGGGATACAGCTTTGTAAATGCGTCTCCCGCTGACGACGCGCAGCCGGATCTAGTCAGCGCACAGCTGCTCCAGGTGATCCGGGATGTTCCGAAGGCTGTGCTGACGAATTATACGACGGCCATCCGGACTCAGAGAAATTATCTGAATCAGCAGCAGCTCTTCTTCTCGGGGATCGCAGGAATCATCCTGTTGTATAACATGTTCCTGCGCAGAGTGATGGACTATTATATGGCTCATGTAGTGCAGTTCCTGCATTTGTCTGCCGGGGTACCGAACATGGTGCTGGCCGGGGTTATGCTGCTTAATTTAGGAATCGCATCGGCCGCGGTTTTCGTACCGGCAAGGCGGATGCTGAGAGAAAATGTTATTGACGAGATAAAAATCTGAACCTCCGCCAGAATTATTACAATATATCAGTGAATGGGCAAGATCCCAGAGACGTCTTACGGGAGAAAAAGCAAAATGACCAATCTTGAACTGGAGCAATTTATAACAGAATATGGCAGAGAGATCTATTCCTTCTGTGTCAGTCTGTGCGGCAGCCGTCAGGAGGCAGATGACCTGTATCAGGATACATTCCTGACGGCGCTGGAGAAGATCGACCGGATCGATATAGCCGGAAATATCAGAAGTTACCTTCTGTCTGTGGCTGTCCGTCTGTGGAAAAACCGTCGGAGAAAACGGGCATGGAGAAGGCGGATTGCGCAGGAGCAGGAACTGAACGAGCAGACTGCAGACAGAATCACTGCGGAAGAGATGCAGGATGTAAGCGTCCTGCCGGAGGAGCGGATCCTGGAGGAGGAACGGCTGACTGCTGTCCGCAGGGCAGTCTCACGGCTGCCGGACAGGCTGAGAGTTCCGGTCCTGTTATATTATATGGAAGAACGGCAGATAATGGAGATATCAGAGATCCTGCGTCTGCCCGAGGGAACTGTAAAAAGCAGACTGCACCAGGCAAGAAAGCGGCTGGAAAGAGAATTGGAGAGTGTTTTAAATGACTGAGAAGTATGATGACATTTTAAAACAGGCCCTGGCTCCCAATGAAGAACCTGATCTCCGGCTTAACCGGAAGATCATCAATCATGCAAAGGAGACGAATGGGATGATGAAAAAAAGAAGAAAATGGACTCCGGGAATCGTGTTTGCCATTGCGCTGACATTAGTGCTTGGATCTGCGGGAGTGTATGCTGCATACAGATATCTGACGCCACAGGAAGCAGCGGAGCATACCGGAGATAAGAAACTGGCGGCGGCTTTTGAATCGGAAGATGCAGTTAAGATTAATGAGACACAGCATTTTCAGGATTATGATGTGACTCTCCTTGGGATTGTGTCCGGGGAGGAGATCGCAGATCATCTGACTGAGAAAAATGGTGAAGTCCAGGCGGACCGTACTTATGCGGTCACTGCGGTCGGCAGAGCGGACGGGAGTCCCATGCCGGAGAACCTGTCGGATCCCGAATATGACAGCGAGAGATTTTTCATATCTCCGCTGATAGAGGGGGGCAATCCGCTGTTTGTTAATATCGGTTCGATGGATGGAGCATATGTTGAGTTCACTCAGGATGGTATCTTATACCGCCTGACAGAGTGTGATAATCTTGAGATGTTTGCGGACCGGACAGTTTATCTGTGTGTACTCTCCGGAGATTTCTATGATGAGGCCGCATATTCCTACGATGAAGCATCTGGAGCGATAACCCGGACGGAATCTTATGAAGGAGTCAACGCCCTGTTTACACTTCCGCTTGATTCCAAACAGGCGGATCGGGAAGCGGCGGAGCAGTATATTGCTGATCTGATGCCGGATGAAGATTCAGATCAGGATAGTGTGCAGGAGCAGTCGGAAGTGGATGCCTTTATGGCGAAAATTACGCCGGAGAATATTGATCAGTACGCCGAAAGAGTGGAAAGCACCGTGTGGACTATACCTGCAGATGAGGATGGAGTTATCTATCATTATATGATAGATGGCGAGGAATTGGGCGGAGTATATATGGAGCGGGCACGGATGTTTCCGGACGGCAAAACTGGAATGTCAGACCGGCTGGCTTATTTTGACTATGAAAAGGGCATGGAATCTCTGAAAATCGCGACGTTTACCTTAAACACAGATGGTTCGGTCACCTGTGCCATATACGTGCCAATATCATAAAGCCGGCGTAAACTCCAACTTTGTATAAAACTGGGGAGTGACAAAAATCCGACTGGAATAATGCACAAAACAATATGTCACATAATTAGGAATAATTGACGAAAATAATTGACAATTGCAAAAATATTACCATTATTGTCGGGAATTGTGTTAAAGTATATCTGGTAAGACTGCGAAAAAGGCCGTTACAAACGTTGTACCGGCCTTTCTTTGGCTATACTTTGAGTAGTAGTAGAAAAATGGAAGGAGGATATGAATGCTCAGCAGAGGAGACGCGGTTGTTTATAAGTGCAGAGGTTTATACAAGGTGGAAGAGATCGGAACGTTGGATTTTTCTTTTGCAGATCAGAAGAAAAAGTATTATACGCTTCAATCCGTGGAAGATGCCCGGGACCGGGCCTATGTTCCGACAGATGACGAGACAAATATCCGTAAGCCGGTGAGCCGGGAAGAGGCTATGGACCTGATCAGCAGGATGCCGGATATTGATGTGCTGAGTGTGAAAAATGAAAAATTAAGAGAGCAGGAGTACAAGAACTGCATCTCTGACTACTGTCCTGAAAACTGGGTAAAGGTGCTGAAAACGCTGTACCGGAGGACGCAGAGCAGAGGCAGTGTCACAAGCATGGACAGAAAGTACCAGATGCTTCTTGAGCATGCTCTCTACAGTGAATTTTCTTATGTTCTGGGAGTTCCGGTGGGGGAGATGACAAAGTTCATCGCAGAGCATACGGGAAAGAGCAGCTGAAACGGAACTTGCGAAAATACAGTCTGCATGATATACTTCTCCTGATATTATATTTATATATTTTAAGGAGGAGTATTTTTTATGGACGCAGACCCTGCGGGAAACTCGATTCTATTTGAACTGTTACTGTTGTTATTTTTCACATTGCTGAACGCTTACTTCGCGGGAGCCGAGATGGCGGTCGTATCGGTCAATAAGAACCGGATACGGGCCCTGGCAGAAGAAGGAAACAAGAAGGCAAAGGTGATCGAAGGACTTTTTGATGATTCTACGAAGTTCCTGTCGACCATTCAGGTGGCGATCACATTTGCAGGCTTCTACTCATCTGCTTCTGCGGCGGCGGGAATCTCCCCTGTTCTGGCAGAATGGATGCGTGGATTTAACATTCCGTACAGTTCACAGATCGCGCACAACGGAGTCACACTGTTACTGATGTTTTTTAATCTGGTGTTTGGTGAGCTGGTACCCAAAAGGATCGCGCTTCAGAAGGCGGAGGCTTTCTGTATGCTGACAGTTATGCCGGTGCACTATATTTCCATTATTCTGTCACCGTTTACAAAACTGCTCTCTGTATCCACCAAGCTGGTTCTCAGGATCCTGCATATGCAGACGGAAGACCAGGAAGAGGCGGTTACTGAGGAAGAGATAAAAGCTCTTCTGAAACAGGGAAACGAGAGCGGAACCTTCGATGATGAAGAGCGGGAGATGATCGACTCGGTATTTGCCTTTGACGACAGGACCGCCAGGGAGGTTATGGTGCCCAGGCGAGACGTGGTGTCTATCAATATTGAGGATCCGTTTGACGAACTGATCGATGAGATCCTTGAGTCCAGACATAGCAGGATTCCGGTTTACGAGGAGAATATTGATAACATCATCGGTGTGCTTCATGTAAAAGATGTGATGATCGAGCTTAGAAAATCAGGGCTTGAGCAGATAAATATAAGAGAGATGCTTCACAAGCCGTTCTTTGTCCCGGAGACGAAAGAGGCAGATGAGCTGTTCCGCAGCATGCAGGCGAGCAGACATCATATGGCTCTTCTCGTGGATGAGTATGGCGGTTTTTCCGGTATTGTCACTATTGAGGACCTGGTAGAGGAAATTATGGGTGAGATCAATGACGAATACGAGGAAGTCGTACCAGAGATTGAAGCGGTCAGCGAGGATGAATATCTTCTCGACGGCAGCGTGCTGATTGAAGATCTGAACGATGAACTTGGACTGAAACTTGAGACAGAGAACTACGACACATTGTCCGGATATCTGATCGAGCAGCTGGGACATATTCCGGCGAAGGAAGACCGCGATGTGATCCAGTGTCAGAACCTGGAGTTCGCTGTGGAAGAAGTGAAGGATAACCGGATCAGCCGTGTAAGGCTGAAGGTGCTTCCCCCGGAGGAAGAGGATGAGGAAGCCGACCGCAAGGAGAAAGACAGCCGGAAAGAGAAAGACAGAAAAGAAAAAGACAAGAAAGAAAAATAATATAAGACACAACCAATGGAAAGGAGAACCAGAGCGATGAAGATGTTATCGATCGAGCAGGAACTGAAGGAAAATTCTTATCCGGGAAGAGGAATCATTCTCGGAAAGACTCCGGATGGAACAAAGGCTGTGGCGGCGTACTTTATCATGGGACGCAGCGAGAACAGCAGAAACAGGATTTTTGTAGAGGACGGAGAGGGGATCCGTACGCAGGCGTTTGACCCCTCCAAATTGACAGACCCCAGCCTGATCATCTACGCTCCGGTTCGTGTCCTTGGGAACAAGACGATCGTGACCAATGGAGATCAGACAGATACCATTTACGATGGAATGGACAGACAGCTTACTTTTGAGCAGTCCCTGAGATCACGTGAGTTTGAACCGGATGGCCCGAATTATACACCCCGTATATCAGGAATCATGCACATCGAGAACGGATCCTACAATTACGCGATGTCGATCCTCAAGAGCAATAACGGCAGCCCGGAGGGATGCTGCAGATATACGTTCGCCTATGAGAATCCGGCGGCAGGAGAGGGACATTTTATTCACACTTATATGTGTGACGGAGACCCGCTCCCCAGCTTTGAGGGCGAGCCGAAGCTGATCGGCGTTATGGATGATATGGACGCATTTACAGATCTTCTGTGGAACAGTCTGAACGAGGACAACAAGGTATCTCTTTTTGTCCGCTATATTGATATCGAGACAGGTAACTATGAGACAAGGATTGTAAATAAAAACCAGTAAGGAGCGGATGAAGAGATGAAAGAATTAGAACTGAAATATGGATGCAACCCGAATCAGAAGCCTTCCAGGATCTATATGAGCGACGGCAGTGATCTCCCGATCACTGTACTCTGTGGTCGTCCGGGATATATTAACTTTCTGGATGCTTTTAACGGCTGGCAGCTGGTGTCTGAGCTGAAGAAAGCTACAGGGCTTCCGGCTGCGACTTCATTTAAGCATGTATCACCGGCAGGAGCAGCAGTAGGTCTTCCGCTGTCTGATACTCTGGCGAAGATCTATTGGGTGGATGATCTTGGAGAACTCTCCCCCCTCGCAAGTGCATATGCCAGAGCGAGAGGCGCTGACCGGATGTCATCCTTTGGTGATTTTATCGCGCTGTCCGATGTCTGCGATGTAGATACGGCGCGTCTGATCAAAAGAGAAGTGTCAGATGGTGTGATCGCCCCGGGATATGAGCCTGAGGCACTGGAACTTCTGAGACAGAAGAAAAAGGGCAATTACAACATTATCCAGATCGATCCGGATTATGTGCCGGCGGCGCTGGAACACAAGGAAGTGTTCGGCATTACATTCGAACAGGGAAGAAATGAACTGAATATCGATAAAGACTTCTTTTCTAATGTTGTTACGGAAAATAAGGACATCCCGGATGCTGCGAAGATTGATCTGGCAATCTCCATGATCACACTGAAATATACTCAGTCCAATTCCGTGTGCTATGTAAAAGACGGACAGGCAATCGGAATCGGTGCCGGACAGCAGTCCCGTATCCACTGTACCCGCCTTGCCGGACAGAAGGCAGACAACTGGTGGCTCCGTCAGAGTCCGAAGGTGCTGGGACTGCAGTTTAAGGATGATATCCGCCGTGCAGACAGAGACAACGCTATCGATCTCTATATCGGAGAGGAGTACATGGATGTACTGGCAGACGGTGTGTGGGAGAACACATTTAAAGTGAAGCCGGATGTATTTACCCGGGAAGAGAAGAGAGCATGGCTGGACAAGATGACAGATGTTGCTCTTGGATCAGATGCATTCTTCCCCTTTGGAGATAATATCGAGCGGGCTCATAAGAGCGGTGTAAAATATATTGCACAGCCAGGCGGATCTGTTCGGGATGACAACGTGATCGCTACATGTGATAAGTACGGCATGGCTATGGCGTTTACAGGAATCCGCCTGTTCCACCACTAGGAGGCTGACTGTATGGTAATCGAGACGAGAAGTCCGAAGGAAACCTTCCTCCTTGGGAAACGACTGGGAGAAAATGCCCGGCCGGGACAGGTGTTTACCCTGACCGGCGATCTGGGAGTCGGGAAGACGGTCTTTACCCAGGGACTTGCGAATGGCCTTGGAATCGAGGAACCGGTCAGCAGCCCGACGTTTACGATCGTTCAGGTATATGAGGAAGGAAGGCTGCCGTTCTATCACTTCGATGTTTACCGGATCGGGGACGTAGAAGAGATGGACGAGGTTGGATTTGAGGATTATATTATGGGAGACGGCGTCTCTCTGATCGAATGGGCAGATCTGATCCGGGAGATTCTTCCCGATAAGAGGACGGAGGTTCTGATCGAGAAAGACCTGGAGCAGGGATTTGACTACAGGAAGATCACCATAACAGAAATGGAATGATACAGCAGTGCTGTCGTGAACAGAGGTGTTCTGCACCTCTTTTTCCGGCAGCGCTTTTGTGCGATTAGCCTGGCAGGCGAACAGCAATGCTGCGAGTTGTCTGCGGTATCGCGGAGGACAGGGAAGGGAATCTGCCCCTGTCCGATCAGGAATGGAAAGGAAACGCGACAATCATGAAAGTACTGGCAATAGACAGCTCCGGTCTTACCGCTACAGTGGCAGTTGTAGAGGAAGAACGGACAGTTGCGGAATATACGGTTGACTACAAGAAAACACATTCTCAGACTCTTCTGCCCATGATTGATGAGATGGTCAGGATGGTGGAACTGGATCTGAGCGAGATAGACGCTATCGCTGTGGCAGGAGGACCGGGATCCTTCACAGGACTCCGGATCGGTTCCGCTACGGCAAAGGGACTGGGACTGGCGCTGGACAAGCCGCTGATCCATGTACCTACCGTGGATGCTCTTGCGTATAGTGTATATGGCTGCGGCGATCTGATCTGCCCCATCATGGATGCCAGAAGAAACCAGGTATATACGGGAATCTATACCTTCTCTCTGAAAGCGGGAACAAGAGAAGGTGTGAACCTGGCGGAGCCTGTGTTCCAGGTGATCCGGATGCAGATGGCTGTTCCGGTGGAAAATCTGATCCGGCGTCTGAACAACTATGGCCGGAGAGTGGTGTTTCTGGGAGATGGGGTTCCGGTCTATCGGGACGCGCTGGCAGAAGGACTGAAAGTACCCTATTCCTTTGCGCCTTCTTACATGAACCGGCAGAGAGCTGCTGTTGTAGGCGCATTGGGTATCCATTATTTCAAAACCGGGCGCTTTGAGACTGCCGCAGAGCACAGACCGGAGTACCTCCGGGTCTCTCAGGCAGAGAGGGAACGTGCGGAACGGGAGAAGAAAGCAGAGACAGAAGTAAGGAATACGGTTCCAGAGGACTGTGCTGCTATTGCGGAGATGGAACACCAGCTTTTCCCGGATGCGTGGAGTGAAAAGTCGGTTCTTGAGACTGTGAACCAGGCAAATACGATCTGTCTGACAGCGGAAAAAGCCGGAAAGACAGCTGGGTATGTACTGGCCTACACAG
Source organism: Candidatus Mediterraneibacter stercoripullorum (assembly GCA_019115765.1). Taxonomy (GTDB): domain Bacteria; phylum Bacillota; class Clostridia; order Lachnospirales; family Lachnospiraceae; genus Mediterraneibacter; species Mediterraneibacter stercoripullorum. The sequence continues at coordinate 20,905 of DXCZ01000123.1, forward strand.
CAGCTGATGAAGCGGAAATCGCCCGTATTGCCGTTGCACAGGAGATGCAGCGACAGGGGGTGGCCCGGACTCTGATGAATGCCCTTGAGAAGGAATGTGGGAAGAGAAATATTGACAATATCCTCCTCGATGTCCGGGAGGGAAATGCTGCGGCGCGTGCCTTTTATGAGGCTGAGGGGTTCCGGGTAGACGGAATCCGCCAGAGGTTTTATGATAATCCTCAGGAGGATGGAATCCTGATGAGCCGTCAGACTGGAAAACAGTCTACAACAGCGGAAGCAGTTCCCAGTAGGAATCCGGAAGGAGAATAATTATAATATAGGCGTGACAAGAATGAAACTCACTACAGAAAACATTGACTGCACAGGAGGAGATTGTATGCGCCAGTATCAGTTAAAAGAAACGAAAGAAGTAAAAAAAATAATCTGCAACAAATGCGGCAGGGAGATTCCGGTCGTCAATGGCCGCGCAGAGGAAGGGGTCTTCAGTGCGGACTGGACATGGGGATATTTTTCCAATAAAGACGGAGAACGTCACAGCTTTGATCTGTGTGAAGAATGCTATGACCAGCTGCTGAGCTCCTTTAAGATCCCTGCTGATATTAAAGAATAGAAGAATAATTGACAGAGGGAAAGTATGTTAGATGTATGTTTGCTTGGGTGCGGAGGTATGATGCCTCTCCCCTATCGTTATCTCACGGCACTTATGACACGCTTTAACGGGAGCAGTCTTCTGATCGACTGCGGAGAAGGAACGCAGGTTGCCGTAAAAGAAAAGGGATGGAGCTTCAAGCCCATTGATGTGATCTGTTTTACCCATTATCACGGGGATCATATCAGTGGGCTGCCGGGGCTTCTTCTTACGATGGGAAATGCGGACCGGACAGAGCCACTTACTTTAATTGGTCCGAAAGGACTGGAGCGCGTCGTAGGCGCTCTGCGGGTGATCGCTCCGGAGCTTCCGTTCCCCATTATTTACATAGAGATCGAGGGGGCAGAGCAGACGTTTGAAATGAACGGATATCGGCTGAAAGCATTCCGGGTCAATCATAATGTCCTCTGCTACGGATATACCCTGGAGATAGACCGGGCGGGAAAGTTCGATGTGGAAAGAGCAAAAAGCCAGGAGATCCCGCAGAAATACTGGAGCCGGCTGCAGAGCGGGGAATCTATTGAAACAGAAACAGGGCTTCTGACGCCGGATATGGTACTTGGTCCGCCGCGAAAAGGAATAAAGGTTACTTATACAACCGATACGCGTCCTACGGATTCGATCCGCAGGAATGCGAAGGAATCGGATCTGTTTATCTGTGAAGGAATGTACGGAGAAAAGGAAAAGGCGGCAAAGGCTGTAGAATATAAGCATATGACATTTTATGAAGCGGCAGCTCTGGCAAAGGAAGCCAAAGTAAAGGAAATGTGGCTGACTCATTACAGTCCTTCGCTCACGCGGCCGGAGCCTTTTATGGATGAGGTGCGGAAAATATTTCCCGGAGCCAGAGCTGGAAAGGATTCTATGTCCGTTGAACTGATGTTTGAAGATTGAGAGGCGCAGACTATGAAAGAAATCAGAGATATCAATATTTTGGCGATAGAGACTTCCTGCGATGAGACAGCGGCTGCTGTCGTTCATAACGGAAGGGAAGTGCTGTCGAATATTATCTATTCCCAGATCGATCTCCATAAGTTATACGGCGGTGTTGTACCGGAGATTGCATCCCGCAAGCATATTGAAAAGATTAACCAGGTGATTGAGGGGGCTCTCCAGGAAGCGGATGTAACGCTTGAGGATATCGACGCAGTGGGAGTGACCTATGGCCCTGGTCTGGTCGGCGCGCTCCTTGTGGGAGTTGCTGAGGCGAAGGCCATCGCCTATGCCCGGAATCTGCCTCTGGTAGGAGTGCATCATATTGAAGGACATATTTCCGCAAACTATATCGAACACCCGGATCTGGAACCGCCTTTTATCTGCCTTGTTGCATCAGGCGGTCATACCCATCTGGTCTGTGTTAGAGAATATGGCAAATATGAGATCCTGGGAAGAACCAGAGATGATGCCGCAGGAGAAGCCTATGACAAAGTGGCAAGAGCCATCGGGCTTGGATATCCGGGCGGACCGAAGATTGACCGGATCGCAAAAGAAGGAAATCCGGATGCTGTAAAGTTCCCGAAGGCTCATATTGAAGGTGCAGAATATGATTTCAGTTTCAGTGGACTGAAGTCTGCAGTGCTCAACTATATCAATGGATGCAAAATGAAAGGTGAGAGCTTTGATCCCGCAGATGTTGCAGCATCTTTCCAGAAAGCCGTAGTGGAAGTGCTGGTGGAAAATTCCATGAAAGCGGTGGAAGATATGGGCATGTATAAATTCGCCATCGCGGGAGGGGTGGCTTCCAATACAGCGCTTCGGGCAGCTATGAAGAAAGCGTGCGCAGAGCGTGAGGTCCGGTTCTACTACCCGTCACCTATATACTGTACAGATAATGCGGCGATGATCGGTGCTGCGGCGTATTATGAGTTCATTGCCGGAACCAGACATGGCTGGGATCTGAACGCAGTGCCAAACCTGAAACTGGGCGAACGGTAAAAACGGAACCAAGAGAATCATAAGCGAATCAAAAAAGGAGAATGATATGGAAAAAGAATTCTGTACCGCAGTTGTGCTTGCCGGTGGAAGCGGAAAACGAATGGGGACAAAAGTACATAAGCAGTATCTTCTTATGGGCGGAAATCCTGTGATCTATTATTCTCTGAAAGCATTTCAGGATTCGGATCTGATTGATGAGATTATCCTTGTTGTCGGAAAAGGGGAAGAAGAATACTGCAGAACGGAAATAGTGGAGAAGTATCAGTTCTCCAAAGTGAGAAAGATTGTTGCCGGAGGGAGCGAACGCTATGAGTCTGTCTGGAATGGAATCCAGGCAGCGGAAGAACGTGGATATATCTTTATTCATGACGGCGCGCGTCCCTTCACAGACGGAGCAATCATACGCCGGGGATATGAATGTGTAATAGAAACAAAAGCCTGTGTGGCGGGGATGCCGTCAAAAGACACTATTAAAGTTGCAGATGAGAAGGATTATGTAATAGATACTCCGGAGCGGAAGAGCCTCTGGATCGTTCAGACGCCACAGGTGTTCGAGGCACGATTGATAAGACGGGCATACTCTATGCTGATGGCGGAAAAGGATATAACTGTGACAGATGATGCCATGGTTGTCGAAAGAATGCTGGAATATCCAGTAAAAATGTACCGCGGATCCTATGAAAATATCAAGATCACAACACCAGAGGATCTGGATGTTGCAGAAGTGTTTCTAAAAAAATAAAAAATGTATTGACAGATATTTCTTGAATGTGCTAAAATACTAAACGTCGCTGAGGCGGCAGATATAAAATCTTGTCAATTGCTGATGAGAATTGGAGAGGTATCGAAGTGGTCATAACGAGGCGGTCTTGAAAACCGTTTGTCCGAAAGGGCGCGTGGGTTCGAATCCCACCCTCTCCGTTGAGACTGGTTGTCACTATGACTGCCAGTTTTATTAATCACAATTTGCATATTTAGATATCGCGAAACGGATAAAAAGAGTTCGAAAAAAGTAAAAAAGGACTGGACAATAAGCCATGTTTCGTGTATATTAAATAGCGGACATTTTGGAGAAGTACCCAAGCTGGCCGAAGGGGCTCCCCTGGAAAGGGAGTAGGTCGTTAGTAGCGGCGCGAGGGTTCAAATCCCTCCTTCTCCGTTACCTTATTTCCTTCTTAAGCAGAACGGAAGTGAGGGTTTTCTATTGCCAGGTTGAGATGATAAAAAAGTAAACTAAAAAAGTTGAAAAAACATCTTGACAAACTCTTGGGAGAGTGGTAATATAGACAAGCTGTCGCTTGAAGCTGACTGAAAGGAAAGCGGATGAGACAGAAAAGAAAAATAAAAAAGTTCTTGACAAAGTGAAATGCTTATGATAAAATATCAAAGCTGTCGCGAAAAAAGAACGACAAGAACCTTGATAACTGAACAATAGACAACAACCCTTGAAAATTTCTTTGAAGAGAAATATTCTAAGAACGGTTCATACGAACCAAACAACAGTAAAAAGGGAAGAATTAGCTAGTAGTTAGTTCTGAACTGGACACAAACACTTTTAACGAGAGTTTG
>DXCZ01000012.1 GCA_019115765.1 Candidatus Mediterraneibacter stercoripullorum
TGTATCTGACCAGTGCGGCGGCCTCGTATCCGCAGTGTACGGCGCACGGATCATGAAGGATCTGGATCTTATCCCGGAAGGATATAAGATCATGGTTGTCGGAACCGTTCAGGAAGAAGACTGCGACGGTCTGTGCTGGCAGTACATTATCAATGAGGATAAGATTCGTCCGGAATTCGTTGTATCTACTGAACCGACTGACGGCGGCATTTACCGCGGGCAGCGGGGACGTATGGAGATCCGCATTGATGTAAAGGGAGTGTCCTGCCATGGCTCCGCACCCGAGAGAGGCGACAACGCCATCTACAAGATGGCTGATATCCTCCAGGATGTACGCGCACTCAATGAAAACGACGACGCGGACGACACAGAGATCAAGGGGCTTGTAAAGATGCTGAATCCCAAATACAATCCCGACTGGGAGGAAGCCCGTTTCCTTGGAAGAGGTACTGTAACCGTTTCCCAGATTTTCTACACATCACCCAGCCGCTGTGCTGTGGCTGACTCCTGTGCGGTATCCCTGGACCGCCGCATGACATTCGGTGAGACATGGGAGAGCTGTCTGGATGAGATCCGTGCTCTGCCTAACGTGAAAAAATACGGGGACGATGTTGTAGTATCCATGTACAATTATGATCGTCCGTCCTACACCGGATGCGTATATGAGATCGAGTGTTATTTCCCGACATGGGCGATTCCCAAGGATCACAAAGTAACAAAGGCTCTTGAACAGGCGTATACCTCTCTGTACGGCGACAAGAGAATCGGAGCTGAAGAGACACTGGAGATGCGCCAGAGCCGTCCTCTTACAGACAAGTGGACCTTCTCTACCAACGGTGTGTCCATCATGGGAAGAAACGGCATCCCCTGCATCGGATTCGGTCCGGGAGCCGAGGCACAGGCACATGCGCCCAATGAGAAGACATGGAAACAGGATCTGGTAACTTGTGCAGCAGTTTACGCGGCACTGCCGGGATGCTACTGTGAATAGATCACCATGAAAGTATAAACAAGATCAAAAAAACAGGATTAATAGGAGGATTAAAATACTATGAAAACATTACAGGACTATATCGATAAGCTGAACGCCCTGAATTTTAAAGACATGTACAACGGGGACTTTTTCCTGACATGGGAGAAGACAGATGATGAGATTGAGGCTGTCTTCACTGTTGCGGACGCACTCCGCTATATGAGAGAGAACAACATTTCCACAAAGGTATTCGAGAGCGGACTGGGTATCTCCCTTTTCCGTGACAACTCTACACGTACCCGCTTCTCCTTTGCTTCTGCCTGCAACCTGCTCGGCCTTGAAGTACAGGATCTGGACGAAGGAAAATCTCAGGTTGCCCACGGAGAGACGGTCCGCGAGACAGCCAACATGATTTCCTTCATGGCTGACGTGATCGGTATCCGTGATGATATGTACATCGGCAAGGGAAATGCCTATATGCATGAAGTTGTTGACGCTGTGACACAGGGAAATAAAGACGGTATCCTGGAGCAGAAACCCACACTTGTGAATCTGCAGTGCGATATCGACCACCCCACGCAGGCAATGGCTGATATGCTCCATATCATTCATGAATTCGGCGGAGTTGAGAACCTGAAAGGCAAGAAGATCGCCATGTCATGGGCATACTCTCCTTCCTATGGCAAGCCCCTCTCCGTTCCCCAGGGTATCATAGGACTGATGACTCGTTTCGGGATGGACGTGGTCCTGGCTCATCCGGAAGGATATGAGGTATTCCCGGAGGTAGAGGCTGTAGCTGCTGAGAATGCGAAGAAATCCGGCGGATCCTTCACGAAGACCAACAGTATGGCTGAGGCGTTCAAAGATGCAGATATCGTATATCCCAAGAGCTGGGCTCCCTTCGCGGCAATGGAGAAACGTACCGAGCTGTACGGCAACGGCGACTTCGACGGTATCAAAGAACTGGAAAAGGAACTGCTTGCTCAGAACGCACAGCACAAAGACTGGGCATGTACGGAAGAGCTGATGAAGACAACAAAAGATGGAAAGGCTCTCTATATGCACTGTCTGCCGGCCGATATCACAGGCGTAAGCTGCGAGGAAGGCGAAGTGGATGCAAGCGTATTCGACCGCTACAGAGATCCGCTCTACAAAGAAGCAAGCTACAAACCATATATCATCGCAGCTATGATCTTCCTCGCAAAATTCGCAGATCCCGCTGACATCCTCAAGAAGCTTGAGGAAAGATCCACCCCGAGGATCTTCAAATAAGTCAGCCCGACCGGATAATAAAACCGACATTTATTTCATACGGATAAAACAGATTGTTTAGAAAAGAAATTATTAAATTTACATCGGAGGTATACAGAAATGTTAAAATATGTTGATACTAAAAATGCACCTGCAGCAATCGGACCTTACTCTCAGGGGATTATCCTTAACGGAATTGCTTTCTTCTCCGGACAGATCCCGCTGTCACCGGAGACCGGTGAGGTTGTAGGTTCCGATATTACAGAGCAGGCTGAGCAGGTCATGAAAAATGTGGGGGCTCTTCTTGAGAGCCAGGGCGCTTCATTTACCGATGTGGTAAAAACCACATGTTTCCTGGCAGACATGGGAGATTTCGCAGCATTCAACGAAGTGTATGCAAAATACTTTACAGGGAATCCGGCCCGTTCCTGTGTAGCTGTAAAGGATCTCCCCAAAGGAGTCCTCTGCGAAGTAGAGACCATCGCTGCCGTAAAAGAGGATTAAAGCAGAAGGAGGCAGGCAATGGAGAAAAAGAAACGTATTGTCATCGCCCTGGGCGGAAACGCCCTGGGCAATACCCTGCCGGAACAGATGAAAGCAGTAAAGATCACCTCCCGTGCCATTGTAGATCTGATCCAGGAGGGATGTGAGGTTGTCATCTCCCACGGCAACGGTCCCCAGGTAGGGATGGTGAACAACGCTATGATCGCGCTCACACATGAGGATCCCCAGCAGCCCAATACTCCTCTGTCCGTCTGTGTTGCCATGAGCCAGGCGTACATCGGATATGACCTGCAGAACGCCCTCAGAGAAGAGCTCTTAAACAGAGGGATCGAGGATATTCCCGTGGCGACCATGATCACCCAGGTCAGAGTGGATCCCGATGATCCCGCATTCGATCATCCGTCCAAGCCCATCGGCCGTTTCATGACAAAGGAGCAGGCGGATCTGATGGCCGAGAAATATGATTATATCATGAAAGAGGACGCCGGGCGAGGCTACCGACGTGTGGTTGCCTCTCCCAAGCCCCAGGAGATCATCGAGATCGGAACCATCCGCAACATGGTGGACTCCGGCGACGTGGTCATCGCCTGCGGCGGAGGCGGCATCCCGGTCACACGCCAGGGCAATCACCTGAAGGGCGCCAGCGCCGTGATCGATAAGGACTTTGCCAGCTGCCTTCTGGCAAAGGAACTGGACGCTGATTTCCTCATCATCCTGACTGCCGTGGAAAAGGCCGCTGTCAATTTCGGGAAACCGGATGAAAAATGGCTCGGCGATATTACAGTATCCGAGGCAAAACAGTACATAGAAGAAGGGCATTTCGCACCGGGCAGCATGCTTCCGAAGGTGCAGGCTGCCGTAGAATTCGCAGAGTCCAAACCAGGACGTCAGGCGCTGATCACACAGCTTGAGAAGGCACGGGACGGAATCCTTGGAAAGACCGGGACACGGATACATCTGTAGGAGCTGTCTATAGGATATAGGAGCTGTCTTTAAGATTCCTTCCATAACAGAAACTTGAACCCAAAACAAGGGGAGCGCTTCTCCGTCATGCGGCGGAGGCGCTCCCTTTCTATATCTGCATGCAGCAGACCAGACAAATATGCCTGCATCTGTACCTTTAACTATCTTCTCAGCTCTGTTTTCTTTCTGTTCGCTCAGAGCTCTATCTTCTTTCCTCTCACGTATTTTGCCCGGATCTCTCTGTCATCCGAGAAATAAATCATCCGTTCCAGTCTGCTCTTTACATCCAAAGGCTGGGGATGCTTCAGACGGCTGTCATCCAGCACAACTGCGTCGAATTCATATCCAGGCTCGAAGCTGCCCGCCCTGCCGAAGAATTCTCCTCCGCCTTTCGTAGCCATGTAGAATGCCTCCTCCACAGTCAGTGCCTTCAGGCTTTCATCCTGGAGCCGCCACCGCAGTTTGGACGACTGGATGGCATGAGCCATGGCCGAGAACATATTTTCCGATGAACCGCCTGCCACATCGCTCCCCAGGCCCACATGAAGTCCTTCATCCAGGAAACGGCGCACCGGCGCAATCCCTGACGACACATTCATATTAGACTCCGGACAGTGAGCAATGAATACATGATTCTCCTTCATCCGGCGGATCTCCTCCTCACCGCTGTAGACACAGTGGGCCATAACAGTGGGGCACTCCCCGCCGAACAGTCCGAAACGTTCGTAGGCTTCTCCGTAATATTCCGCCCAGGGGCAGAGTTCCTTCACCCAGGCGATCTCACTGGGATTCTCTGACAGATGAGACTGAAGAGGGAGACCATATTCCTTCTGGATCTCCTTCAGCTTCTCCATCAGTTCATCTGTACAGCTGGGAGTGAACCGGGGCGTCAGGATGGGCCGGGTATTCTTATACTCTCTCCCGAGCGCATCCTTCACCCACTCCGCCGTCTCAGCTGCCGACTCTTCCGTGCCCTCCCGGATATAATCCGGACAGTTCCGGTCCATGTTCACCTTTCCGACCATGGTGCACAGACCGGTCTTCTCCAGCATATCCATGAGGAGCAGAGTTGCCGGACGGTGAACTGTGGCAAATACACAGGCCCGGGTAGTAGCGCTCTTCTTCAGATTCTCCACAAAGATCCGGTAGGAACCTGCAGCATATTCCAGATCCGCGAACTTCGCCTCCTCCGGAAATGTATTGGTCTCCAGCCATTCCAGCAGTTCCATGTCCATCCCCAGCCCCCGGTAGGAATACTGAGGCGCGTGGATATGCAGATCCACAAGTCCCGGAATGATCAGACAGTCTCCGTAATCTGTGATGGGATAGCCTCCCAGCCGGAAAGGCAGTGTCCGGTAGATTCCTTTGACCGCTCCTCCCTGACATACCAGATAGCTGTTCTCATGGATCTCCAGCTCCGTCCGGCTTTTACTGAAGATAATATTCCCTTTCAGGATAAAAACAGGTTCACGCATAAAGTTTTCCTTTCATATTCAGTAATTCACTGTCTCCAGCATCACTTCCACAACTCCGCCGCAGACCATGCCTTCATCCTCCGCCGCGTCGGCTGTCATATCCACGCGACAGATCTGAAAAGCGGGAGTTTCCATGCGCATCATCAGAAGCGCCTTCTGGATGATCTCACTCTCCACGCAGCCGCCACCGATCGTATCCACTGCAGTACCGTCCTCCCGGATCAGCATCTTCGTCCCCACGCTCCTGGGTGCGGATCCCTTTCTGGAAATGACCGTGGCAAGCACCCTCTTCCTTCCGTCCGGTTCAAAAATGGCATCCAGCAGCTCCGGTGAATAACCGCCGCCTTTTGCTCTGGCGTTCTTCTCCTGGATGATCTCCGCCATGACAGAGACCGCGATCTCTTCCGGCGTCTCGGCGCCGATCTTCAGTCCGATGGGGGTGTGTACCCCTTCCAGGATCTCCCGGCTGATTCCCTGCTCCGCCAGCTGATCCTTTACGAGAGCCACCCGCCTCCTGCTGCCCATCATTCCTACATAAGCATAGTTCTTGTGAAGGATGCGCTCCAGACATATGGTGTCATACCGGTGCCCCCGGGTGACAATGACAAACCAGGAGTCCGAGTCGCCGTCTGCCGATTCCAGTCCCTTCTCAAACGAATCACAGATCACCCGGTCCGCTCCCGCTGCTCTGGCATTATCCGCAAATCCCGGACGGTCCTCCAGCACCGTCACGTAAAATCCCAGCATCTTTCCCATCCGGATGATCGGCATGGATACGTGACCAGCCCCGCAGATGATCAGTTTCGGCATCCGGCCAACCCGCTCACGGAAGACGGCCGGGACGTTTTCCTTCTGAGTTTTCTCCACTTTTTCGTCCGCTTTCCTGCTGCCGGAGATCAGACATTTCTCACCTGCCCGTTCCCCTTCCAGCACAGTTTCAGTCCATATATCTCCTTCAGGAGACTCAAGAGCTTTTTTCAGCTGATTATAAAATTCGTTCATATACCTTCTCCGTTATCATATTATACTCAAAACTCACCCGCAAGTCTTGCGAGCCCGGGCCAGATATGCTATATTAAAAATGAAAACAGGAACAACCGCCAAAGTGGTTGACTCCGTTGAAAAGGTAATTTATAGAATCACCACCCCAACTCGCCAAAGTTCCGGGGTGGTTTTTCTATGCTTAAAACATTACTGGATAAACGTAAATACGAATGTCAGCAATGCCAGAATGAACAGTAACATCCTTATTTTCCGAAGCCACAATTAGGAAATGTGCATGTCGGGCAGTTCAGGCACAGGCCGCCCTCGCCCAGCACCGAAAAGTCCTCCGCAGTAAGCCGCTCTCCTGCTGCGATCCTTGGCAGGACCAGATCAAAGATCGTGCGTTTTGAATACATAACACACCCGGGAAGTCCCATCACCGGGATATCTCCTGCATAGGCCAGCATGAACATAGCCCCCGGAAGCACCGGAGCGCCGTAGGTGACGACCTGATCCGACGCATTGCGGATGGCAAGGGGCGTCCGGTCGTCGGGATCCACACTCATCCCGCCTGTGCACACTACCACCTCTGCGCCTTTGGCGATCCATTCCCGGATGGCGTCCGTCACCATATCAGCGTCGTCATTGCACAGAGTATTGCCCAGCACTTCCATGCCGGCCTCCTCCAGCTTGTCCTTTACAACAGGGGTGAACTGATCCTGGATCCTGCCATAGTATACCTCGCTCCCCGTGGTCACGATCCCCGCCTTCATGGGACGGAACGGAAGGAGTTGGAAGATGGGCTCTTCTCCGCATATTTCTCTGACCCGGTTCATCTTCTCCTCTTCGATGACAAGGGGGACCACACGCATTCCTACGATCTTGTCTCCTTTCTTCACTGGAAAGTCGCCATGACGGGAAGCCAGAACCATCTGTCCCATGCCGTTCACTGCGTTCAGCTTGTCCCGGTTGATCTTCAGCAGGCCGTCACACTCAGCTGAGAGCTCGATCTTTCCTTCCTTCACCCCGGACGCCTTCATGTGCTCTCCCTGACAAACCTGTCTGAGGATTTCTGCCGCATCGTTCTCATGGAGCATGCCCTCCCGGGCCTCCCACACGTACAGATTTTCCTTGCCGACAGAGAGAAGGACCGGAATATCTTCCTCTGTTACAATGTGGCCTTTCCGGAACACTGCATCCTTCGTCACGCCGGGGATGATCTGTGTGATATCGTGGCAGAGCACGCTGCCTACTGCATCTTCTGTTCTGATCAGTTTCATGGTTCTGTCTCCTCCTGTTCCTAATCTTCCATGAGAGAAATATTTCCCAGATCCTTCAGCCATACTGCCACACAGGCGTCGCTTGGCATCCTCCAGTCTCCTCTCGGGCTGAGGGCAACTGTACCGATCTTCGGGCCGTCCGGCAGACAGGAGCGCTTGAACTGCTGGGAGAAGAATCTGCGGCAGAATGTCTCCAGCCATTTCAGGATCGTCACATTATCATACTCGTCCCGGAAGGTCAGCTCCGCCAGCCGGAAGATCTTGCTGGGCTCATAACCGAACCTGAGCATATAGTAGAGGAAGAAATCATGCAGATCATAGGGTCCTACCAGATCCTCTGTCTTCTGCGCGATATCTCCGTCCTTGGGGGGAAGGAGCTCCGGGCTTACCGGAGTATCCAGCACATCATAGAGCACGTCACGGAGCTGTCTGTCCTCTGCCGTGTCTGCGGCATATTTTACCAGGTGTCGGACCAGTGTCTTGGGCACAGAGGCGTTGACACCGTACATGGACATGTGGTCTCCGTTATAGGTAGCCCAGCCCAGAGCCAGCTCAGACATATCCCCGGTTCCGATGACCATTCCCCAGGTCTTATTTGCAATATCCATGAGCACCTGGGTCCGCTCCCTTGCCTGTCCGTTTTCATAGGTCACGCTGTGATCCTCCGGATCCTGTCCGATATCCCGGAAATGAATATTCACGGCATCAGCGATGGGAACTTCCTTTAATGTGGCTCCAACCTGCTCTGCCATACGGCAGGCGTTCCGGTAGGTCCTGTCTGTGGTGCCGAAGCAGGGCATGGTCACAGCCAGGATCTCTTTCTTATCCCTTCCCAGCATGTCGAAAGCACGGGCAGTCACCAGCAGGGCCAGAGTGGAGTCCAGTCCTCCGGAGATACCTACCACTGCTGTTCTGGCGTTAGTATGGGCCAGACGCTTCTTCAGCCCCATTGCCTGGATCGTAAGGATCTCCTCACACCGCTTAGCCCTGGCCTGATCATCAGAAGGAACGAAAGGCCGCTTCGGGAAGGTCCTGGTCAGCTGGGTCTTCTCATTTTCAATATAGAACGGGATCCGGATCAGGTTCTCCCCGTGAGAAGCCTTGAAGGTAGTATTCTTCCTGCGCTCACTGAGGATCCTGCGGATATCCAGTTCCGAATAGACGATGGCATTGTGATATCGCTGTGCCTCCGCAAGGATGGTTCCATTCTCTGCGATGATATTGTGTCCGCCGAAGACAAGGTCCGTGGTGGACTCCCCTTCCCCGGCATTTGCATAGATATATCCTGCGATCAGGCGTGCGGACTGTCCGGAGATCAGTTCCCTCCGGTAGGTGTCCTTCCCAATCGTCTCATCGCTGGCCGAACAGTTGACGATCACGGTCGCTCCCTCCAGAGCCGCGCCGATGCTGGGCGGTACCGGCGACCATACATCCTCGCAGATCTCCGCAGAGACTACCAGTCCCTCCATGGCAGGCGTCTCGAAGAGAAGCTGCGGTCCGAAGGGCACACTTTCTCCTTCAAACGTAATGAACTCCACCCGTTCCGGCCCTGGTGTAAACTGCCGCATCTCATAAAATTCTCCGTAGTTGGGAAGGAATGTCTTGGTCGTAAATCCAAGGATCTTTCCCTCATTCAGTGCAGCCGCCACATTATAGAGCTTCCCTCCTTTTTCCAGCGGAAGCCCGAGAAAAACAAGCATATCCTTTCCAGCTGTAAATGCAGCGATCTTAATCAGGGCATCCTTTGCCGCTTTCAGCAGGATATCCTGGGTAAACAGGTCGCTGCATGTATATCCTGTCAGGCAAAGCTCCGGGAACACCGTGATCTTCGCCCTGTTATCATACGTCTCCTGGATTGCCTCACATATTTTCTCCGTATTATACGCCACATCCGCCACCCGGATATCCGGCGTCACTGCGGCCACCTTGACAAAACCATGTTTCATAAGTATTTCCCTCCTTTCTCGCCCTGTCTGTTTACCTGCTCTTTTTCAGCAGTTCCTTCAGATCATCCACCGAATAGTTATATGCCGTGTTGCAGAAATGGCATTTCACTTCGATATTTTTCCCATCATCGATCATAGACTGGATCTCTTTCTTTCCGATGCTGATGATAGCCTTCTCGATACGCTCCTTGGAGCAGTTGCAGCAGAATCTGGCCGGAAGGGTATCCGTGAACTCCACATCAAGCCCCTCCAGAACGTGTTCCAGCATTTCCTCCGGTGTATGTCCGTTATCCAGCATCGTTGTCACTGACTGTATATGCTTGATATTTTCTTCCAGTCTATTCAGCACCTTGTCCTCAATAAACGGCATGACCTGAACGATAAATCCGCCCGCACATCTGACCGTATTATCCTTCTCCATGAGAACGCCAAGTCCTACAGAAGACGGGACCTGTTCCGATGTGGCAAAATAATAGGTCAGATCCTCCGCGATCTCCCCGGTCTGGAGGATCGTCTGCCCGGAATAGGGCTCCTTCAGTCCCATATCCTTGATCACGGTCATGACGCCCTGTCCAAGGGCGCCTCCCACATCCAGCTTGCCGTTCTTCGGCGGCAGCATCACATCAGGATTGTGTACATACCCTTTGACATTTCCCTGGCTGTCCGCTGTCACAGTCAGACCGCCGATAGAACCGCTGCACTTGATCTGGATCGTCAGCACATCCTCCGGGTTCTTCATCATACTGCCCATCATCACCCCTCCGGTGAGGAGACGTCCCAGAGCCGCTGTCGCCACCGGGCTGGTGTTATGACGCTGTCTGGCCTCCTCCACCAGCTCTGTTGTAACCGCCGCAAAAGCCCGGATCTGGGTATTGGCGGCAGATGCTCTTACAATATAGTCTTTCATTTTGTCTGTTCTCCTTCTTCTATAAAATTTCCATCGCATGCTATCTGTTTTCTTCAGATCTTCTCATATTGTTATCCAGTTTTCTATCTTCTGAAATATTTATCTTCTTGATTTTCCGTGTTCTCTGGCTACCATATAGATCCGTTCGCTTTCTTCCGTGGGCGCGCTCCTTGTAAACGCGTCGTATTCTGCTACAAACTCCAGTCCGGCGCGGTCCAGCAGTCCGCGCATCTCTGCTGCAGTATACCCTCTCTGGAAATGAGTCTCAATATACTTCCGGTAAAGCTTTCCGTTTCCATAGAGCTCTCCATCCGTACCCCTGTCATCCTCCTCATTCTGATGACCGGTAAGGCCAGCGGGGACCTCCGGTCCCTGCTCGTCCAGCGCTCCCTCTTGTATAAACAGCGTAAGATCATATTCATTGATCCGCTCATCCTCATAATAGCAGTTGTCCCAGATGAAACTGCAGACTCCTCTGTCCTCGGCGATTGTACTGTCGCCGATCACATCTCTGTATTTGTGAACTGTATTAAAATCAAATATAAATATTCCACCCGGATCCAGATAATTATTCACCAGCCGGAATACCTGAGCCAGGTCATCCGGATCCGTGATATAATTGACGGAATCACAGACGCTGATTGCTGCCTTCACCGTTCCAAACAACTCGAACTCTCTCATATCCTGTTGCAGATAGAGGATATCATGGCCGGATCTTGCCTTCTTCTCGGAAGCGATCTCCAACATGTCCGCAGAACTGTCCACTCCGATCATGTCATACCCGTATCCTGCCAGTATCTCTGTCATGGAACCGGTGCCGCAGCCCAGCTCTACAACGATACCCTCCCCGATGCCGTACTCTTCCAGAAGGCTGCAGATATAGTCGCCCCATTCCTCGTAAGGTACATTGTCCATAAATATGTCATATACACGGGCAAAATTTCCGTAGATGCCCTCATTGCTGTCATGGATCATATTGTATTTCCTTCCTGTTTTTCTACATTATTTTTAAGCGTTTTGTCTTATTCCTCTTACAGCCGTCCCAGCACATCCGCCAGAAGCCGGTAGAATCTCTCAAAGGAATCCAGATGCAGATGCTCGTCCGGCGTATGGCAGTCATAAATGGACGGTCCCACGGCAATGGCGTCCATACCCGGTATAGCATCGCAGAACAGGCCGCACTCCAGGCCTGCATGGATAGCTTCGATCTTCAGCTCTTCTCCGGTCATCTCCCGGTAACTGTCCTGGAATATCTGCCGTATCTTCGACTCTTCCCGGTAAGCCCAGCCCGGATACTCTCCTCTGTATGATATGGCAAATCCAAAAGTCTCCGCCAGAAGGCCCAGCCGTTCCTTCATTTCTTCCTGCAGAGATGCTACAGAGGATCTGGGGGAGAACACGATCCGAAGCTCTCCTTCATCCGCCCTTGTCACTCCCAGATTCGTGGAGGTTACTACAAAGCCGTCCATCTTCACATTCCGTCTCTGGATCCCGTTGGGCGCCAGATAGATCATATGGACAAAAGCTTCCCCGTCCGCAGCGGGCACCGCAGATGCTGTTGCGTCCTTCTCCACATCGATCCGGCAGGTAAATCCCGGCTCGAAGGGAGTGATCTCCTCTGCAAATGTACCAGCCATACGGCGGGCCAGTTCTTCCGCCTCCGCCGCGCCGCCTGCCTGGCTTCCGTCATGATCTCCATTATCCGCCTCGTTCTCATAGATCAGGGATGCCTGGCACTCTCTGGGGATGGCGTTGTCTTTGTTTCCGCCCGAGAAACTTACCAGTTTACCTCCTGTCTGTTTCATCAGCTGATAAACCAGACGTGCCATAAGCTGGTTGGCGTTCTGACGCTCCTTGTCGATATCCGATCCGGAGTGGCCTCCGAGAAGCCCTTCGATGGTGACCGTCACAAGCGTTCCTTCCGCCTGCTCTCTTCGGACCGGTCTGGTACAGTCGATCCTCAGGCCGCCCGCGCAGCTGACGGTGGCGATTCCTTCCTCCTCGGAATCCAGATTGATCATAGTCCTCGCCCGGATCATCGACTTGTCCAGCGCCTTTGCGCCGTTCAGTCCCACTTCCTCCTCCGTTGTAAATACGCACTCCAGCGGAGGATGAACCAGAGAATCATCGTCCAGCACCGCCAGCATCAGCGCCACAGCGGCTCCGTTGTCCGCGCCCAGGGTAGTTCCTTTTGCCCGGAGGATACCGTCCCTCACTTCCAGATTGATCCCTTCATTTTCAAAATCATGCTCTACACCGGAGAGTTTCTCACATACCATATCCATGTGTCCCTGGAGCATTACCGCCGGATGATCCTCCATGCCGCGGCTTCCCGGCTCCCGGATGATAACGTTAAGCGCCTCATCCTGATATACCTCGAGATTTCTCTCTGAGGCAAACTTTACCAGATAATCACTGATTCCTTTCTCGTTGCCTGATCCCCTTGGGATAGCGCTGATCTCCTCAAAATAATGAAATAATTTCTCCGGTTTATATCCTTTAATAATGTAGTCCATTGTACTTACCTTCCATTTCCGTCAGTTTTTCTCCACAGAAAAGTATACCGTTTTTTCCACACAGAAACAAGACAAAAGCTGACTTTTCCCTTGACACTGCCAACGACAGAGGATAAAATAAAATCTGTTGAGATCATATTACTTAATTTAAACTATTTTCGGTAGGTGAGGTTACCGCAGGGATCAGGTTTACCCCGAAGATTGCTGCCGCGAGATTGTGGAGACACAAAGTGATGGTCAGCAGGCTGTGTCGTCAAGGCACAACCTAATGCAATTGATACGCCCTGCGATGCTAAAGCTTGAACGATGTACGCCGGTCATATCCCGTAACGGGATATGTATTTTGCTCCGTCATTGTTCGCGAACAGACGGAGTTGTTTTTTGTATTAACGTAAACTATTTTATGTATTCAGAAAGAAAAAGGAGGTGAGGTTATGGACTCTGGCGCCAGTTGTCACTTGTGCGGCTTAATTACAAAAAACAGAATAGAGAGAGGGATATATTATCATGGACAAAGAGATTTTTATCAAACTCCTCCAGCAGCGTCAGTTCAAAGCTGTGAGGAGCATTCTGGATGTAATGAACGAAGTGGACATAGCCTCACTGCTCTCCGAACTGGAAGATAAAGAGCTGGCTCTCGCCTTCCGGCTGATCCCGAAGGATAAGGCTGCAGAAGTGTTTGCCAATATGGATTCCTCCATGCAAAGTTATCTGGTAGAAGTATTCACAGAGAAAGAGCTGAAGGAACTGCTGGATGATCTGTACATGGACGACACCGTAGACATTCTGGAGGAGCTTCCGGCCAATCTGGTCAGCAGGATCCTGGACAACGTTTCCGCTGCAGACCGTGTTAAGATCAACGAACTCCTGAACTACCCTGATGACAGCGCAGGAAGCATCATGACCACCGAGTATGTAGACCTGAGGAAGAACATGACTGTAGCGCGGGCTATGGCTCATATCAAAGAGACAGGAATACACAAGGAGACCATTTACACCTGTTATGTCACGGAACGCCGAAAACTGATCGGTACAGTCTCCGCCAAGGAGCTGATGACAGAAGACGACGATACGCTGATCGAAGATCTGATGGAGACAGAGATCATTTACGTACGTACTCATACAGATAAAGAAGATGTAGCAAAACTCTTCCGAAAATATGACCTGATCGCCCTTCCTGTACTGGACGAAGGAGATCTGCTGGTAGGTATCGTCACATTTGACGATGCCATGGATGTCATGGTGGAAGAGGCAACCGAAGATATTACAAAGATGGCAGCTATCAACCCAAGCGAAAAGGGCTATTTCGCTACCTCTGTATTTACCCACGCAAAAAACAGGATTCCCTGGCTGATCGTGCTGATGTTCGCCTCTATTGTAACAGGAAGCATTATCACAAAATATGAAGATGCCTTCGCGGCGATCCCGATCCTTGTATCATTCATTCCAATGTTGATGAGTACAGGCGGTAACTGCGGTTCCCAGAGTTCTACTCTGACAATCCGGGGGATCGCTCTGGGCGAGATCAAAGGGCGGGACGTCTTCCGGGTGATCTTCAAGGAATGGCGCATTGCCATCGTGGTCGGTATTGTCCTGGCAGTAGCCAACGGCCTGAGGATCCTGATCCAGTACAAGGATCCGGCTCTGGCCCTGGTGATTGCGGTTTCACTTGTATTTATCATCATGATCGCGAAGATCATCGGATGCCTGCTGCCGCTGGCTGCCACTGCGATCCATCTGGATCCGGCGATCATGGCATCACCATTGATCTCGACACTGCTGGACACATTTTCCATATTGATCTTCTTCAATGTGGCTACGATGATGTTTAATCTGTAAGAACCGGATATTTATTCAAAAAGCATCCCGGAAAGAGAGCACTTTACCTATCTCTTTCCGGGATATTTTTATCATATCGTTCTATTTTTCATACAAGCCAGGGGCGCCGCCGGGAAACACACGGGCGGTCACCTCAGATTCATGGTTCTGATCGTTCATACCAGGTTCGCTGCTCCGATGATCCCCGCGTCATTTCCAAGCACAGAAACAACGATATCTGCAACCTCTCCGTAAGGATTACCGAAGCACATGTTTTTCACCATTTCAGTCAGCGGCACTGTCAGGTTATCCCGCTGGGCTGCAACGCCTCCGCCCAGGATCACCTTTTCCGGCCGGAAGATATTGATCACATTTGCAATACCGCAGGCAAGATAGCTTTCATACTCATCTATTACTCTTCTGCCTGCCTCGTCCCCCATCTGAGCTGCGTCAAACGGGATCTTTCCGTTCATTTTTCCGCCAGCTTCATCACAAAGTTTCCTCAGGGCAGACTCTGGACTCTTTTCCATTTCTTCTGTTGCCATGCGGATCAGCGCAGACGCAGAGCAGTACGCTTCCATACATCCGCTTCGGCCACATGTACATGTCTCACCGCCAGCTGCGATCACCATGTGGCCGATCTCACAGCCGCCCCTCACCGGACCGTGGAAAATATGTCCATCAATGATGACACCTCCGCCTACACCCGTTCCAAGTGTAAGGAGCACTGCACTCCTGGCCCCCTGTGCCGCTCCGGCACACACTTCTCCCAGAGCCGCTGCATCCGCATCATTAGCCATGGAAATAGGAAGAGGGAGCAACTTTTCCATTTCTTCCGCAAAAGGAACATTTTCCCATCCAAAATTATTGGAATAGAGAATTACCCGTCCTGTATCATCCAGCATACCCGGAGTACCCACTCCGATACCTGTACACTCCTCCAGCGCAACACCGGCTTTTTCTGTCAGATCACGGACCGCCTGCGCTGTCTTCTTTATCATATCCTGATATGGAATATCCAGTTCTGTCGGGATCACATGTCTGGCAACAATACGGTTGTCATCATCTACCAGCCCCAGCTTAAAGGACATTCCTCCCATATCAATACCAATTCTCATTGCATTATCCCCCTTGTTTTTACCTGTCAGCCTGATCTTTCCCATCAGTTCCTTCTGCGGAACAGATCAGCTGCATGCTGCCTTCCAGGCAGATATCTCCATATCCACAAGGCAGGATAAAATGATCTCCCTTTTCTACAGGAACTCCATTGAGGGTTCCGCTGCCGTTTACAACAGTGGCAAGGAGATATCCCGGCTGTTCCGGAATCTCCGCTTTTCCATCTACAGACAGACGGTAAACGTTATAATACTTACAGCTGTACAGCTCATTTAACTTGTTGGTTTCCATTCCATCTGTATGGCTTACACACTTTTCGCTGTCCTCGGCCGGAACCGCGATCACATCAATGCTCTGCTGGACATGAAGCTGCCTCGGCTTACCATTGGACAGTCTGTCATAGTCATATACCCGGTATGTGATGTCACTGTTCTGCTGTGTTTCCAGAAGCATGATGCCTCCTTTGATCGCATGAACAGTACCGGGATTGATCTGTATGAAATCTCCTTTTTTCACAGGAACGGTCCTGATAAACTCATTCCACCGCCCCTCTCTGATCATAGACTCCAGCTCTTCTCTGGATCCTGCATTGTGTCCGATCACCAGACATGCGTCTTCCGGACAGTCCAGAATATACCAGCACTCAGTCTTTCCAAGTGATCCATTCTCGTGTTCTGCTGCATATGTATCATCCGGATGCACCTGAATGCTCAGATCAGACTTGGCGTCAATGATCTTGATCAGAAGAGGGAACACATGGTTTGCTGTATATTCCCCGCTCTTTCCAAACATTTCCGGATGCTCTCTCCACAGCTGGGACAGATGCATTCCTGTATATGTTCCATTCTTCACTTCGCAGTCTCCGTTCTGGTGAGCTGCTATTCCCCAGCATTCACCGATATCGTCACCTTCCACCTCATAACCATACTTCTCTCTCAGTCCTGTACCTCCCCAGATATTGTGTTTGAATACAGGATTCAAAAAAATAGCTTCCATCTACATGGCCTCCTTCAACCTTACTAAATCAAATAATAGTTTGAAATATTTCATATGTCAATATGCGAAATAATTTATATGATGTTCTGCTACTGTTGGATCGTTCCCGGATGCCAGCCATAAAGGAATTGTGTCAGTGCCGAATAAGATCCAGTGGCATAATAGCAGACTAATGCCGGGCCCAATACGCAAAAAAAGCATCGTGAAAGCTACAAAATTCTTTCTATCGATGCTTTTTTATAATATTTCAAAAGATTATCATTTTTCAGATCATCTTCTCAAATCTTCCGAGTTTCCCGACACTTACTCCTTTTTACTCGATCACCTTGATCCATCCTTCCGGAGCCTCGATGTGTCCCATCTGGATACCTGTCAGAGTATCGTACAGTTTCTGGATTGTCGGTCCCATCTTCTCCATTCCGCTCGGGAAGCAGATCTCCTCGCCATGATTTACAACCTTTCCTACCGGAGAGATAACAGCTGCAGTACCGCAGAGTCCACATTCAGCGAAGTCTTTTACTTCGTCAAAGTATACGTCTCTCTCTTCTACTTCCAATCCAAGATAATGCTCTGCAACGTACATCAGAGATCTTCTTGTGATAGACGGAAGGATCGTTGTAGAATGCGGTGTAACAATCTTGTTGTCCTTTGTAACAAACAGGAAGTTTGCTCCGCCGGTCTCCTCTACTTTTGTCCTTGTAGCGGAATCGAGATACATATTCTCATCAAATCCGTTCTTATGAGCTGTCACGATCGCATGCAGGCTCATTGCGTAATTAAGTCCGGCTTTGATATGACCTGTTCCATGCGGCGCAGCACGGTCGAAATCAGATACACAGATGGTGATCGGCTTTACGCCGCCCTTGAAGTAGGGTCCTACCGGTGTAGTAAATACGCGGAACTGATATTCATCTGCAGGCTTCACTCCGATAACCGGATTAATGCCGAACATATAAGGTCTGATATAAAGTGTTGCTCCTGATCCATAAGGCGGAACATATGCAGCATTTGCCTTTACAGTCTGGACGATAGCGTCCACGAAACGATCCTCGGGAAATGGCGGCATCTCAAGGCGTTTTGCAGAATCTACCATACGAGAGGCATTCAGATCCGGACGGAATGTCACAATATGTCCGTCCTCTGTTGTATATGCTTTCATTCCCTCAAACACTGTCTGTGCATACTGCAGGACCCCGGCACATTCATTCATTACGATGTTCGGGTCGTCGATCAGCGCTCCATCATCCCATTTGCCGTCTTTAAAATTAGCTACATATCTCTTGTCTGTAGGTATATAGCCGAACCCAAGGTTCTCCCAGTCAATATTTTTCTTCTCCATCGTAAAATCCTCCATTCCTCTGCACGATGCAGACCGTCAAACTTCACACTGTCCAGCCATGCAACACTCCATAACTATCTATAAAAACTGTATGTCTGAACCGTTTTCATCTTTTACGTTGTCATTATAATACGTTAGTTAAGAAAAATCAAGAGTGCGCTCTGTTTTTTTGTGTGCTCCGCTTTTATTCAGCCTGCTCCGACAATCCTTTCATCACATCAGAAAATTCCTTCATCTCCCGGTCGATCAATACCGGTCTGCCATCCTTCTTAAGGAAGCAATGAGTAGTGGTCCCGTATGCGCTCAGCACGCCATCTTCTGACAGATTGTAAATATCATACCGGAGAGTAAACTTCACCCTTCCTAATTCCTGCAGAGAAACAATGATCTTCACCTCATCATCAAACTTTATACTTTTCTTATACTCACACTCTGCATGGAGCACCGGACTGATATACCCCATCTCCTCAAACCGCCTGTACGGGAAACCAATCTGATCCAGCAGATCGATCCTGGCCTCCTCCATCCAGCGAATGTAATTAGAATGATGGATAATCCCCATCTGATCAGTCTCATAATACTTTGCTTTTCTTGTATACGGCTTCATCATTTTCTCCTTTCCATCGAATATTTTTCAGAATATTCAGAAAACGCTACCAAAAAGTACCTGTCCCCTTTTTCCGGCATTTTCAGAAAATTCAGATAAATCCCACCACATCATTAATATTCTTCACTCCCACCAGCCGGATTCCTTTCACGCCCTTTACCATCTTCAGGCAGACTTCCGGCAGGATGCATGTCTCGAATCCCAGTTTTCTAGCCTCGGCCACACGCTGTTCAGGCATGTTGACGGCGCGGACCTCGCCGCTGAGTCCTACTTCGCCGAATACGATCATCTTCTCGTCTATCGGACGATTGCGGAAGCTGGAGATGACAGCCATGACGATGCCAAGGTCGATGGCTGGTTCGTTGATACGTATACCTCCGGCAATGTTGACGTAGGCGTCGCAGTTGGACAGGGCCATCCCCAGCCGTTTCTCCAGCACGGCCATGAGCAGGTTCACCCGATTGTAGTCTGTTCCCGCAGCAGTACGCCGGGGCATACCGAAGTTACTCCGGCATACCAGCGCCTGGATCTCCAGCAGGATCGGCCGGGTTCCCTCCATGGAGCAGGCCACAACAGACCCCGAGGCGTTCTCCGGCTTTCCGCTGAGCATATATTCGGAAGGATTCTCCACCTCCGCCAGCCCATCCTGGCGCATCTCAAAGACACCGATCTCATTGGTGGATCCGAAACGGTTCTTCACTGCCCGCAGGATCCGGTAGGACGCATGCCGGTCTCCTTCAAAATAGAGCACCGTATCTACCATATGTTCCAGCACTCTTGGCCCTGCCACGGTTCCTTCCTTTGTCACATGGCCTACGATGAAAATGGGGATGCACAATCCCTTTGCCAGCTGCATGAAGATATTAGTAGACTCCCGCACCTGGGACACGCTGCCCGGGGCGGAGGCCACTTCTTCGCTGTACATAGTCTGGATAGAATCGATAATGACCAGCTCCGGCTTCTCCCGTTCGATCACTCCACGAATCAGATCCAGATTCGTCTCACACAGGAGGAGCAGATTGTGCGCGAATTGTCCCATCCTGTTTGCCCGCAGTCTGATCTGTGCCTGGGATTCCTCTCCGGAAATGTACAGGATCTTCTTCATCTCAGCCAGCCTCTGGCACACCTGAAGCAGAAGGGTTGATTTACCAATTCCCGGATCTCCTCCCACCAGCACAAGAGAGCCTGGCACGATCCCGCCACCGAGCACCCGGTCCAGCTCTCCGATGCCGGTCCTGCATCTCTCATCATCATCGGCTTCCACCTCCGCCAGCGGGATCACTTTCGCCTCACGCACAGAACGGGCGGAGACCGTAGTTCCCCGGGTGATCCCGCTTTCTGTCTTTTCCTCTACAAATGTATTCCACTCTTTGCACATAGGGCACTGCCCCAGCCATTTCGACTCCTCATGCCCGCAGTTCTGGCAGTAAAATACAGTCTTTTTCCCTTTCGCCATAAATCCATCCTTTCACAATAAAGCAGATATTCCCGCTTCGGTTTTCCTCTTGATCAGGAACCCAAAAACAGGGCAGACGCCTCACATCCACCCTGTATCGTTCCATTATTAAATTCCAGGCGGTCAGCACTTCACAACACTGACCTGAGCCTCCTGATCTCCATTGAGTTCTACGCTTACGCTGAGCTTCCCGCTCAGGTTGGTGCTCATCTTTCCGGCGGAATTCCCATCGATCACCACTTCATATTCACTCTCAGGCTCCAGCTCAAGGGTAAACTGCACATCTCCTGCCGCCGAAACCGTAAATGCGATCTCATTCTCTGTCTGTCTGAAGTGTTCCACCGTGCTTCCCGGTACTGACTCATAGACAAACATTCCGTTCTTCTCGAGTTTTGTTATCTCGGAAAATGTCTTTACCTTGTAAAGGTCTCCCTCAAACTCAAAATTATCCTTCTTCGTCTTGGACGAAAGGGAGTAATCTCCGAAGCTTAAGGTTCCGTCATCTTCCGCGCGCAATAACTCTTTCACAGCTGTCATTTTAATTTTCCTCCTAAGTATTTCTGCTTATGGCTATTATATAATAAAAAATTCTGATTTGCCACTGATTATTTTACAATAAAATGGATCTCTTTCTTCACTGTTCCCGCTTCCACCTGATCGCCGGGCTTCACCTCACCGTTAAGGATCGCCTCTGCCAGCTTATCTTCCAGTTCTGTCTGAAGAGCTCTTCTCAACGGTCTCGCTCCGTATTTCACATCGGTTCCTTTCTCCACGATCAGATTCTTCGCGGAATCCCGGAGAGTCAGTGTAATATCCATCTGATCCTTCAGCCGCTTTGTAAATCCGCGGCACATAAGTGAAACAATCTTCTTCATATGCGACTTCTCCAAAGCATGGAATACTATGATCTCATCGATCCGGTTCAGGAACTCCGGACGGAAGATCAGCTTCACCTCATTCATCACGTTCTGTTTCATTCTCTTATAATCGTCCGCCGGATCTTCCTTCACGGAAAATCCCAGTTTCTTCGGATCCACGATTGCCTTCGCACCTGCATTGGATGTCATGATGATGACCGTATTGGAAAAGTCAACCTTCCTCCCCTGGGAATCTGTGATGTGTCCGTCGTCCAGCACCTGAAGCAGGATATTGAATACATCCGGATGGGCCTTCTCGATCTCATCGAACAGGATCACGGAATAGGGATGAGTCCTCACCTGATCACTGAGCTGTCCGCCCTCTTCATGTCCCACATAGCCCGGAGGAGATCCGATCATCTTGGATACAGAATGTTTCTCCATGTACTCCGACATATCCACTCGTATCATGGACTCTTCATTTCCGAACAGCGCCTCAGCCAGCGCCTTGGAAAGCTCTGTCTTACCCACACCTGTAGGTCCCAGGAACAGGAAGGAACCGATAGGCCGCTTCGGGTCCTTCAGTCCCACGCGTCCACGCTTCACCGCACGGGCGACCGCACTGACTGCCTCGTCCTGTCCGACTACTCTCCTGTGCAGCTCACTCTCCAGCTTCTTCAGCCTCTCTGCGTCGCTCTGCGCGATCTTCTGGACCGGGATCTTCGTCCAGGCAGCCACTACTTCCGCAATGTCATTCTCCGTGACGGACGGGTTGGCGGCGCTGCTCTTCTTCTCAAAACGCTTCTTCAGTCCGTCCACTTTCTGCTGTACACTATCCTGTTCCTTCTGGATCATGGAAGCCTCGGTAAAGTCTCCTCTGCGGACACTCTCTTCCTTCTGCTCCGCAAGTTCCTTCAAGGACTCCTCCAGGGCATTCAGATTGTCCGGCACCTTATATCCTCTCAGGCTGACAGCAGAACACGCCTCATCCAACACATCGATAGCCTTGTCCGGCAGATTTCTGTCTGTGATATAGCGCTCGGACAGCTGCACCGCACTTCTGATCGCCTCCTCCGAGACCGCCACACGGTGATGGGACTCATATCTGCCCTTCAGCCCTTCCAGTATCTCAATGCACTGCCCTCTGGTAGGTTCCTCCACAGAGACAGGCTGGAATCGGCGCTCCAGTGCAGCATCCTTCTCGATATATTTCCGGTATTCCGCTATGGTAGTCGCACCGATCAGCTGCAGTTCGCCCCTTGCAAGGGAGGGCTTCAGAATGTTGGAAGCATCGATGGCTCCCTCCGCGCCGCCTGCACCGATGACGGTGTGGATCTCATCCAGGAACAGGATAATATTTCCGGCTGCCTCTACTTCTGAGATCAGACCCTTCATCCGTTCCTCAAATTCCCCACGGTATTTTGATCCTGCGATCAGTCCCGGCAGATCCAGCGTATAGATTCTCTTATCCTTCATCATCTCCGGAACGATCCCTGAGGCAATCCGCTGGGCAAGCCCCTCCACGACTGCAGTCTTGCCAACGCCCGGTTCACCGACCAGGCAGGGATTGTTCTTCGTACGGCGGCTCAGCACCTGCATGAGACGGTACATCTCTTTCTCCCGGCCGATAACCGGATCCAGTTTTCCCTTCTCCGCGCGTTCCGTCATATCGGTACAGTACTGCTCCGTCATGGAAGACGCACCACGCATCTCATCCTGTACTTCCTCCTGATATTCCTTCGGATCTACTCCTGCGGCTGTCAGGATATCCTGAAGTATCTTCTGCAGACTGATGTTCAGTGTGATCAGGATACGGGCGGCAACACAGTCCACATCCCGGATTATGGAAAGGAGCAGATGTTCAGTTCCCACAGCGTCGGAATGAAAACGCACTGCTTCCTTCTCACTGTTTTCCAGAATATATTCAAATCTGGGGCTCTTCCCCGGTTTCCCGGCGCCCGGCCGGTCTCCCTCCGGAGCGATCAGCTCATCCATAAGGTGAAGGATCTTCTCCTCCTCCACTCCGTTCTGTGCCAGTACCTGTCCTGCCACACCGCTGTATTCCGCCCGAAGACCAAGCAGGAGATGTTCTGTCCCAACATAGGGGTGATTCATCTCCCGTGCTTTTCTGGAAGCATATTTCAAGGCTTCCCCTGCCTGTTTCGTATATGATAAACGCATAGATTCCTCCCTGTCTGTTTAATTGTCTTTCTCATCTTATCATATCCCGGAGCTGTAATCATCAAAAATCTCGTCAACCAGGTCATGCACTTCCTGTCTGGTAATGTTCTTGCAGCATCCCCTGGCAAGAACGATCCGCAGTTGTCTGCGCATCTCTTCCAATTCCTCTATCTTGTCAATGTCAAGAGAGATCACCGCTCCGCGTCTCTTATCCAGACTGATATATCCCTCCCTCTTCAGAACACTGTATGCCTTATTCACTGTATGCATGTTCACGCCGATGGTATCGGCAAGCTGGCGTACAGACGGCAGGGAATCCCCCTCACGGATCACAGATGTAGCGATCCCGAGGATGATCTGGTTACAGAGCTGGACATAGATTGCCTCGTCACTGTTAAAGTCAACTTCTAAAAGAAGCATATATCCCTCCCCTTTCTCTGGTGTGTTATACATATAATAGCACAAAGAAGGGATTTTTCAAGTTTTTTCGCAGGGATGGGGTTTCAGATTGGACATGCTCGCATGTCCTCTTGGCTGGATAATTGACTCGACTTATTAGCTTGACTTATTAGTTTATTGGGGATGTGGGGATAAGTTATAGGAAAAGTAGATTTGTGCTGAAAAAGTTGTAGAATTGGAAAGCATACGCTATATTTTATCGAAAGACATCAGCTTCTTGATTACTTCTGTACCGGCTGCGATCACCCAGGCGAGGAGGGACTCTGTGCTGTCATGAAGGCCCGTAGTGAAACGCCGGCACTTAAGACGCGTCTTTTGCGTCTTTATGTGTCCGCTGCGTTTCACTCCGAGCGAGAGCGTGGCCGCCAGGATAGCACAGAGTCCCCCCTCACCGGATGATCACTCCACCTTTTCTTTCTCTGCCCGAGGAAACTGCATTTCCATCCGGGTCCCTCTGCCGGGCACGCTGTCTACTGTGACCTTGGCGCCGTGGAGCAGTGCGCCGTGTTTTACGATAGAGAGGCCCAGGCCGGTTCCTCCCCGTTCTTTCGAGTGGCTCTTATCCACCCGGTAGAAACGCTCGAAGATCCGCTCCTGGTGCTCTTTCGGGATTCCGATGCCGGTGTCGGAGACGGAGATCTTCGGTCCTTCCAGAGTATCTCCCACCCAGATTGATACCCGTCCGCCTTCGTTATTATATTTTATGGCATTTTCGCATACATTGTAGATCATCTCGTCCAGGATCTGCCGGATACCGAAGTAGGTGACAGGCTCTCCGGTGACTTCCAGACGGACATTTTTCTGAGCTGCCTGGGGGGCCAGATGGCTGATGATCTCACGGGTAAGGTCGAAGAGATCTACATTTTCCTTTTCCAGTTCCACCGACTCTTCATCCAGCTTGGACAGCTTGATGATATCCTCTACAAGTGTGATCAGGCGTCGCGCTTCCTTGTAGATTCGTTCTGAGAAAAGCGGTATGTCAGCCGGACGTACCATGCCGTTCTTCATGATCTCTGCATATCCTGAGATCGAGGTCAGAGGCGTCTTCAGCTCATGGGAGACATTTGCAGAGAACTCCTTCCTCATGTTGGAGACAGCCTCCTTCTCCTTGTTCTGCCTGTCCATAGCTTCCAGAAGGGGCCCCAGCTCCTCGTATACATTATTATCAAGAGGATGCTCCAGATCAAGGGAGATGATCGGGCGGATGAGCCGCTTCGTCTGCCAGCTGGCAAGGATCATGGCAAGAATGATCATGAGCAGCGCGATACCGCCCACAACTGGCAGGACATCGATAGCGGTCTGCACCAGACTGTCCATGGATCTGGAGACACGGAGCACAGTCCCGTCATCCAGACGGATCGCATAGTAATACAGCTCCTGACGGACTGTATGCGACATCCGGATGTCTTCACCTGTACCGGAAACCTCCGCCTCTTTCACCTCTTCTCTCGTACTGTGGTCATCCATCTCATCCACATCACTGTCATTTACACCAGAGTCAAATAACACCTCTCCGTTGTCTCCGATCAGTGTGATGCGGATCTGGCTGTCCACCTGGCTCATCTCCTCCAGGTAATCAGACCCGGAAATATTGATGGCCGCACTGATATATATAGCTTCCTGCCGAACCTCTGCCTCCAGAAGAGACAGATTTCTTCTATATAAAAATATGGATATGATGGCGTAAAAGAGTATGAAAGTGACCCCAAGGATCAGCATCATACTCTTCTGTATCTTCTTTCTCATGCGCTTCCCCCTACGCGGTAACCGACGCCCCGGACAGTCTGGATCAGATCTCCATGCTCGCCCAGCTTCTGTCTGAGGGTACGGATATGTACGTCTACGGTACGGGTCTCTCCGTCGAAATCATAGCCCCAGATCTCTGTGAGGAGCTGATCTCTGGTGAGGACGATTCCCTGGTTGCGCATCAGTTTTTCCAGCAGTTCAAATTCCTTGAGGGTAAGGGAAACCTCTTTTCCCTCTACCGTAACTTCATGTTTTTTCACATTGACATGGACGCCTGATATGTCCATGTCCATCCTGTCTTCCACTTTTCCAGCACGCCGCATGACTGCCTTGATCCTCGACACAAGCTCCATCATGCCGAAAGGTTTCGTGACATAGTCATCGGCTCCGGAATCCAGGCCCACGACCTTGTCATATTCCGATCCTTTTGCAGTCACCATGATGACCGGAATATCCTTTGTCTTCTGGGAAGACTTCAGCTTTTTCAGAAGTTCCAGCCCGTCATCACCGGGGAGCATGATATCTAGCAAAATAAGCTCCGGCGTATCAAATGCCAAAGCTTCCATAAAGGCGGCTCCGTCTGCAAAGCCTCTGGCCTTGAGTCCGGTCGTTTCCAGTGTATATATGACAAGTTCGCGGATGTTGTCATCATCTTCCACGCAAAATATCATTTCAAAGCTCTCCTTATCGTATCTCTTATTCCTGTCAGCCATACTCATACGGACTGTCGAAGGCCGGCGTATATACATACGCCGGCCTTCCGGCTGCCATGAGTCCGTATTATCTTAATTAACCCTCGTGGATGACCGCGCTGTCCTTGTGAACGCCGGTGATCGAGAATTCCACCCACTCAGCAATATTGGTAGCATGGTCTCCAATTCTCTCGAGATATTTGGTAACCATGATCAGATCGAAGATCCTTCTTCCGTTCTGCCCCTTTTCCTCTTTGATGAAGTCGATCATCTCATCTCTGACTTCGTCAAAATACGCGTCAATGGCATCATCCGCCTCCATGACACTCTTTGCCAGTTCAAGATCCTTATTTACATATGCGGTCACACTGTTGCGCACCATCTTGCTCACTTCGGATGCCATGGTTCCGATTACATGGATAACGTCTGCTGCGCTCTCTCCCTTGGATGTAATGATGATCTCAGCAATATCGGATGTCTGATCGCCAATCCTCTCCATATCCGTGATCATTTTCAGCGCTGCTGAAATTCTGCGGAGATCCTTGGCTACCGGCTGCTGCTGAAGAAGAAGTTTCAGGCAGAGACGCTCGATGTCTTTTTCAATCTGATCGATCTCCTCATCTTCTTCAATAATAATCTTTGCCTGTTCAACACTGCCGTCCTTCAGAGCCTGCGTTGCCTTAGCAATAGCTGTCTCGCAGAGCTCTCCCATATGTGTAAGCTGCTCATCCAGACGATGAAGCTGTTCGTCAAATTTATTACGCATGATTTAACCGAACCTCCCTGTGATATAATCTTCTGTCCTCTTATCGGACGGGATGGAGAACAACTTCTCCGTATCATTGTACTCAACCACTTCTCCCAGGAGGAAGAAAGCTGTGTTATCGGAAACACGTACTGCCTGCTGCATGTTATGTGTTACCATGACAATAGTATAGTCCTTTTTCAGTTCCATCGCAAGGTCCTCGATCTTGGATGTGGAAATCGGATCCAGAGCGGATGTAGGCTCATCCATCAGCAGGACTTCCGGTTCTACCGCAAGAGCTCTTGCGATACAGAGTCTCTGCTGCTGTCCGCCTGACATTCCAAGCGCGCTCGTCTTCAGACGATCCTTGCACTCATCCCAGATCGCCGCGTTGCGCAGTGACCTCTCGACAATATCATCCAGCTTTGCTTTCGAGCGGATACCGTGGGTTCTCGGTCCGTACGCGATGTTGTCGTAGATACTCATGGGGAACGGATTAGGTTTCTGGAATACCATTCCCACACGCTTTCTTAACATATTTACGTCCATGCCCTTGAAAATATTCTGGCCGTCCAGAAGGATCTCCCCGTCGATGCGGCAGCCTTCCACAAGGTCGTTCATCCGGTTGATGGACTTCAGGAGAGTTGATTTACCACATCCGGAAGGTCCGATAAATGCGGTGATCTTATTTGGTTCGATCTCAAGATTTACATTTTTGAGGGCTTTGAAATCGCCGTAATATAAATCAAGATTCTTGATACTAATCTTAGACATTTCCTTTCCCTTTCTCATTTTCATCGATTGGGGACGTAGTGAAATCTAATTTGAGTACGTCCCCTTTCACAGTTTTTTCACATTTTATGCTTTTGTAAGTTTTCTTGCAATGAAGCTTGACAATGCATTGATACCTACAACAAGTACGAGCAGGATAACTGCCGTCGCATATGCCTGATTCATATAAAGTCCTTCGCTGGACAGTGTATACATATGAAGTGCCAGTGTACGTCCGGATCCCATAATGCTGTCCGGAATCTGTGCAACTGTACCTGACGTATACATCAGAGCTGCTGTCTCGCCGACGATACGGCCGATTGCCAGGATGACACCTGCCAGGACGCCCGGGATAGCGGACGGAAGGACGATGCGGAACACGGTACGCAGCTTGCCTGCGCCCAGTCCGAAGCTTCCTTCACGGTAGGAATCCGGCACGGCTTTCAGGGCCTCCTCTGTATTTCTCATGATCAGAGGAAGGATCATGATCGCCATTGTAAATGCACCTGCCAGAAGGGAGAATCCCCACCCCAGCGCGTTAACGAAGAGCAGCATACCGAACAGACCGTATACGATGGACGGAATACCCTGAAGCGTCTCTGTCGTCAGACGGATGATCTCTACAAATTTATTTCCTCTTGGCGCATATTCCACAAGGAAGACAGCGGAAAAGATTCCGAAAGGAACTGCGATCACCAGGGATAATAATGTCATAATAATGGTATTCACAAGTGCGGGCACTACCGACGCATTTTCAGAAGTATACTCCAGCGAGAAAAGGGACGGTGTGATGTGCGGAACTCCATTGATCAGGATATATGCGATCAGGAAGATCAGCACGGCAAATGTGATGATAGCTGACAGCATCACGAGCAGCATCACGATGAATGAGCCCGGATGTTTCAGATAGGTTCGGAACTTGTCACCGATTGTCGTTTTATTACTCATGATCTGTCCCCCTCTTTAACACTGCTACACATAAGTTGATGATCAGGATAAATACAAAGAGAACAACTCCTGTTGCGATCAGCGCCTCACGGTGCAGGCCTGTAGCATATCCCATTTCAATTACGATATTTCCGGTCAGGGTACGGATTCCCTGGAGGATACTGCCTGTAAGGCGGGCCTGGTTTCCAACGATCATGATCACGGCCATGGTCTCACCGATAGCACGGCCGATCCCCAGGACGATTCCCGTGATCACACCGGACTTGGCAGCCGGGATGATGACACGGAAGATACTTCTCTCTTTTGTTGCTCCCAGTGCAAGAGATCCTTCATAATAATGAGAAGGAACCGCGCGCATGGCGCTCTCTGTTGTTCCGATGATCGTAGGCAGGATCATCATTCCAAGGATGATGGAAGCAGTCAGGATGCTGTTTCCGTTTCCCGCATTCTTCACGATACCAGCTGCATGCAGCGACTCACCCAGGCTGCGGATCAGCGGAACCACGATCACCATACCGAAGAAACCGTAGATAACGGAAGGAATTCCGGCCAGCAGCTCGGTAGCTGCCTTCAGTGGTTTATAAATCTGCTTCGGACAGTACATTGCCATAAATACTGAAGTCAGGATCCCGATCGGCACTCCGAATATGATCGCGCCGGCCGTCACATAAAGGCTTCCTACGATCATCGGAAGGATACCGTACTGGTCACTGCCCGGACGCCAGATATCTCCGGTAATAAATTTAATAAATCCAATCTCTCTCATTGCAGGGATACCATTTGCAAAAAGGAAGATGCAAATGAGCGCTACCGCCAGCACAGAGGCACATGCGGCCACGAAAAACACTCCCTGCATGAATTTTTCAGTCCATGCTTTTGATTTCATTTTTTCCTCCTAATGAGCCGGGAAGACATGTTCTATCTGCCCGGCTCATACATTCAAAGCGGAAATCTTTTCATTTGAAAATTTTTCTGCATCGTACTCTCAGTCCGTATCGGTCTGATTAGATTGCATCCCATGTTGTAACATCGCCCATGTAGATGGATTTTACCTGATCAACAGACAGATCATCTGTCGGGTTGTTCTGGTTAACGATAACCGCAATACCATCTGTAGCGATAACAGTTCCGTCAAGCTCAGCAGCCTCGTCATCCTTCAGTTCTCTGGATGCCATACCGATGTCATAGCTTCCCTCGATCGTAGATGTCATACCTGTTGTAGAATCAGATGTCTGAAGCTCGATGTTGGCGTTTGCGTTTACTGATTTATAAGCCTCGATCAGTTTCTCCATCAGCGGAGACACTGAAGAAGATCCTCCGACTACACAGCTGCCTTCCGGAGCGCTTCCTGAATAAGCCTGTACATCAGATACCGGGATATATCCCTCGTCAGCAACAACCTGCTGTCCTTCCTGGCTCATGATAAAGCTCATGAAGTCTGTTGCAACTGCATTGTCAGCGCCTTTCTTCATAGCAACGTTGAACGGTCTGGATACTTTATAAGAACCATTCTCGATGTTTTCTGCTGTAGCATCAGCCCCGTCAATCTTCACTGCTTTTACCATTGACTCATCCAGAGATCCAAGAGATATGTATCCGATCGCATACTCATTCTCAGATACAGTAGTCATCATAACGGATGTGTTGTTTGTGATCTGCGCGTCAAGTGTTGTCATGTCGTTGTCATTCTCATCAACAACACCGAACAGCTCTGTGAAGGCTCCTCTTGTTCCTGAACCTTCCTCACGTGAAACAACTGTGATTGTGCTTGCTGCGTCCCAGGAGCCTTCTGCTTCTGTTCCCGCATCACTTTCCGCGTTCGCATCGTTTCCTGTGTTTGCATCATCTCCGCTGCTTCCGCATCCAACCGCTGCAACTGCCATCATGCTTACTACAGATACGATTGCGATAAACTTTTTCATCTTCATTTTTCATAATCTCCTTTTTTTCAATTGCGATTATTTTGTGTCTTTCCTTAGCACGTTATTCATCTTAAAAGAGAAATGTTAAATGTAAAATCAAGAGTATGTTAAATCTATGTAAAGTCCGAAAAAGCCTGGATTTATGCCGTTTTGCACAAATCCAGGCTGCATTTTCCATATGATATCAGTGGAAATAACTCCCATTTTTACATTTTCTCCATGATCCGGCCGTTTCTCCCTGTGATCCTGCTGTACTCACCCGAGAAGAAACGCCTCCAGATCCTCGATTGTGTAAAATACCTTGTCCGCTCCCGCATCCAGGAACCTGCCTGCAACTTCTCTGCACTTTCTTTCCTTCTCTTCATCGGAAAGTGCCTCGAACTCTGCCTCCGTCAGCCCCATCTCAGAACTGCCGATCACGATCCCTGCAGACCACACACCTGCGTTCCTGCCTTCTTTGATATCGGACACTGTATCTCCCACCTTCAGCACACGGCGGACCTTCTTGATCTCCAGCGCCTCCATGTTGCGGAAGATCATATAGGGCCAGGGGCGGCCCTTCTGTCCGGTAGAGTCCGGGCTGAACCATACGTCCGGCTCATATCCCTTTTCCTTTGCCGCAGGAACGACGATCTCCATCATCTTGTCGTTATATCCGGTTGTGGATCCGATCCTGATGCCGTTTCTCCTGAGACGGTTTACTACTTCTACTACGCCCGGCTTTGGATCAGAATAGAGATGAAGGATGCTCAGCAGCTTCTCCTCGAAGATCTTGTAGAGGGCCTGTGCCTCTTCCTCTCCCGGCTCTTTTCCGTATTTTTCCTTCCACAGACCGCTGATCCTCTCCATCTTCAGCATGGTCCGGATATGATCGATCTTCAGCATACCCATAGGCTCGCGGACCTCCTGCATGGTAGGCTCGATGCCATACTGCTTAAATACTTCCACAAATGCCTGCACCGGCGCCATACATCCATAGTCTACTGTTGTTCCTGCCCAGTCAAAGATCACTGCCTTAATTTTCTTCATGGTCGTATTCCTCCAGAAATTCTTTTATAATGCCGCACACTTTCTCGATGTCTTCCCGGTAGATCTCTCCGATGTTGCCAATGCGGAAAGTAGGCGCCTCCGTAACCTTGCCCGGATAGATGGCATAGCCTCTCTCCTTGATATAGCGGTACATCTGGTCAAATGTAAAGTGGCACTCATCGGGATAGAAGAAAGTTGTGATGATAGGGCCCTGGTGGATTCCGTCAATGTAAGTCCTGAATCCCATCTCATTCATCTTCTCGATGAGGAGGCGGTTATTCTCTGTATAGCGGCGGTTTCTTGCCGGAATGCCGCCTTCCGCCTCCATCTCCTTCATGGCCTGTGCGAATGCAAGCACCACATGAGTCGGGGATGTGAAGCGCCATTTGCCGTCCACTTCCATCGTCTTCCACTGATCGTACAGATCAAGGGACAGACTTCTCGCCTTGCCTGCGCTTTCCATGAGAAGAGATCGTCTTGCAATGATAAATGAGAATCCGGGAACCCCCTGGATACACTTGTTGGCACTGCTGATGATGAAGTCAATGCCCCAGTCCGCCACCGGGATATCCACGCCGCCGAAGCTGCTCATGGCGTCCACGATGAAGACTCTCCCCTTCTCCTTTACCACTTTTCCTACTGCCTCAATATCATTGAGGATACCGGATGTGGTCTCGCTGTGTACCATGGAGACATGAGTGATAGCCGGATCAGCATCCAGCATTTCCGCTACTTTCGCGACATCGGGAACGAGGTTATAGTGCTCGTTGTAGATCACATGATCGATCTTCGCATGATCAGCGATATCTGCCATACGCTCGCCGTAGGCGCCGTTGGCACAGATCAGCAGTTTGTCATCTCAACTTCAGCATAATACTTACTCCTCTTAGAATGAATTTCCTCAAGTGTTTCGTTTCTTATATCTGCTGGAGCCCTTTGTATCGACTGTTGCCGTCGGCTTTTCCGCTCCGGAACAGTTCCGATTATGCACTGATTTTTCTCCGATTTCCATCAAGAAAAAATTAAGCCTCTGTAAAGGGAATGTAAACTTTACAGAGGCTTAACATATGTATAATTGTAGAAAATCTACTCCTGAAGCCGCACGGCCAAAATGCTGTCAAAGCGAACTCAGAGTTACCGGTGACTGCCCGGCAGTTCCTTCTCCGGATAGGCCTTCTCCCTCACTACCTTCTCCCCCTTGTCCAGCTGGGATACATAATGATCGTAATCCGATGCGATGATCCCCATATAGATCATATCCACGATCATCAGCTGGGTCATCCGGGAGAAGATGGCATTCCCGTAGATGAACTGCTCCTGGCTGGTGCAGATCAGGATATCAGCGTACTTATTGATGGGCGATTCCTGGAAATTGGTGATCACGATAGTGGTCGCTCCGGCTCTTTTCGCAGTACGCATCACATCTACCGTATCCTTCGACGCGCCGGAATAGGAGATCCCCACCGCCACATCCTGATCGGTCAGTGTTCCTGCGGAGATCCGCTGATAATAATAGTCCTCGAAGTACCGGCACGGCAGCCCCAGGTACAGAAG
Organism: Candidatus Mediterraneibacter stercoripullorum; assembly: GCA_019115765.1. Lineage (GTDB taxonomy): Bacteria > Bacillota > Clostridia > Lachnospirales > Lachnospiraceae > Mediterraneibacter > Mediterraneibacter stercoripullorum. Next base: position 33,036 of record DXCZ01000012.1, read on the forward strand.
CTTCGCAAGCAGATCCTGGGCTGTCACCGCAGAGTTCTCCACCCCGTAGATATCGATCATCCGGGCAGACTTCAGCGCTTCCACCACTCTTTTGTACGTCTTCACTGAGAAGTTCTTCATCGTCTCCTCCAGCATCCCCGTAGCTGTAGCCAGCATGCGGGACGGAATATCCTCCAGTGCTTCCTCTCTGCTCAGTGTATATCCGTACATCGGCTCCGCGGAAGGCTGCTCTGCGCCGGGCTCCTTCACTGCCAGCTCTGATACAAGACGGTATCGGAAGTCCTTATATCCTGCGAATCCCAGAGCATGGAGCATGCGCAGCACTGTAGGCTGGCTGACCTGTGCCTCCTTTGCCAGACAGTCAATGGACATCTCAGCCGCCTGCTCCATATGCTCCAGTATATAATCCGCCGCTTTCTTCTCTGATCTGCGCAGGTCTCCGTAACCTGCCTTGATCTGTCGTTCAATACCGTTCTTCATGATCATTCCTCTGTAGATTTTCTACAAATCCGCTTTCTTTTCTATAAATATAATGCTGAAAATATTATAACAGACAGAAAACCCCGCCTTCATCTCCGATTATGTTAAATCTTCGTAAAGGCGGGGCTTTCTTCCATTCTATATCGCTCTATATCTCTCTATTTCGCTCTTTATATTACTCTACTGTAACTGACTTGGCCAGATTCCTCGGTTTATCCACATCCAGTCCCTTTGCCACGCTCACATAATATCCCATGAGCTGCAGAGGCACGATCGCCAGACTGGTGGTGAAATACTGCTCTGTCTTCGGCACATACACAGAGAAATCCGCATGATCCTCGATATTATAGTTTCCATAGAGGGTCAGGCCCATCAGGTAAGCTCCGCGGCTCTTGACCTCTACCATGTTGCTGACTGTCTTCTCGAAGAGAGCCTTCTGTGTGGCAACTCCTACCACAAGAGTACCGTCCTCCACCAGGCTGATGGTGCCGTGCTTCAGCTCGCCGGCAGCGTAAGCCTCGGAGTGGATATAGCTGATCTCCTTCATCTTCAGGCTGCCTTCCATGCTGATCGCATAGTCGATGCCCCGGCCGATGAAGAAAATGTCCTTTGCATTGGCATATTTGCTGGCGAACCACTGGATCCTCTCCTTGTCATCCAGAGTCTTCTGGATCTTCTCCGGCAGTCTGCCAAGCTCTGCGATGAGCTCTCCGTAACGTTCCTCGCTGACCAGAGCCTTCACATAAGCAGTCTGGATCGCCAGCAGATACATGGCGATCAGCTGGGTGCTGTAGGCCTTCGTCGTAGCAACGGAGATCTCCGGTCCTGCATAGGTATAGAGAACATAGTCGCTCTCACGGGCAATGCTGGAGCCGACGACATTGACAACGCCGAGCACCGGTACTCCCTTTTCCTTCGCCAGACGGAGCGCAGCCAGACTGTCTGCGGTCTCACCGGACTGGGAAACTACGATCACGAGGGAGTCCTCCATGATCATGGGATTGCGGTAACGGAATTCCGACGCCAGATCCACTTCCACCGGCACACGGGCCAGATCTTCCAGCACGTATTTTCCAACCATTCCAACATGGTATGCAGAACCACAGGCAACGATATATATACGCTTCACTCCGCTGAGAACCTCGTCCGTAAGTCCGACCTCCTCCAGGCTGATCCGTCCATCCTTCACATAGGCGCCTACCGTATCCTGCACCGCCTTGGGCTGCTCGTGGATCTCCTTCAGCATGAAGTGCTCATATCCGCCCTTCTCTGCCGCTTCGGCGTCCCACTTGATCTCTACCATATCCTTCTGGATCTCTTCCCGGTCGATGTTGTAGAAATGGATCTCATCGCGGGTCAGCTCTGCGATCTCCATGTTCCCGATGTAGAATACATTCCTCGTCTTATCCAGGATAGCCGGAACATCTGATGCGATCAGGCTGCCGGTCTCGTTCTTGCCTATGATCAGCGGACTGTCCTTGCGCGCTGCAAAGAGTCTGCCCGGATAATCATGGAACATCACGCCAAATGCATAAGAACCGCGGATACGAAGCATGGAGCGGGTCAGTGCCTCCAGCGGGGTACCTGTCTTCTTATAGTAGTAGTCCACAAGCTTCACTGCGATCTCTGTATCTGTCTGAGAATAGAATGTATATCCGGATCTGGACAGCTTATCCTTCAGTTCCTGATAATTCTCGATAATTCCATTGTGTACAAGTACAACAGACTTATCCTCTGTACAGTGGGGATGAGCGTTGTTCTCGGAAGGCTCTCCATGAGTAGCCCAGCGTGTATGACCGATACCGCATGTACCCGGCACAGCTGCTCCTCCGTCCGTCTTCTCGGACAGGATCTTCAGCCTTCCCTTCGCCTTCACGATCGAAATATTACCTGTCTCCTCGTTGCGCACCGCGATCCCGGCAGAATCATATCCCCGGTACTCCAGCTTGGCCAGGCCCTCCAGCAGGATCGGCGCCGCCTGTGAATCTCCTACATATCCAACAATACCACACATACTGTCATACTCCTCCTTTATTGTATATCCTATGCTTTCTCAATAGAAAAAGGTAATAAAATCTCATTCCCTCTGCGGAATCCTCCTGAAATTTTATTACCTCTAATTTACAGCAACTACGTGGACTATCATATCACTGTATATGTGAAAATGTCAATATATTTAAAAAATTGAACAAGTTTCCTACAAATGCAGCGGCTGTCAGTTTTCTCAGTGTCTGCGCGCTTTTCATGAGAAAACAATATGTCATCCGAGATGGCAAAGGTTCGCGCATATCAGAAAACACCGTCTCCTGTCTCCGTTCAGGGCTCATCCTGGAGGAGTGGATTTCAGGATCCGATATGGATTGCGCTTCAGCAGGATCCTCGATGCATCGCTGCCGTAATACAGATCCAGTATCGCTGCGGTATCCTCCAGATCAATGGTACGCAGAACCGGATCATGAGCGTCAGAAGCGACCACCCCGGCGATCCCTTCCCGGAGCATCTGATCAGCTGCCCGGGAAGCAAGTCTTCCGAAGGCGCCGGAGAGACTTCCCTTGTTGATCTGCAGTACCGTGCCGGACCGATAGAGTGCGCGGGCTCTCGACGGATCCCGCCGGATGAAGTCGTACCTCTCCGGATGCGCCAGGATCAGCTTCCACCCAAGCCCTCTCAGCCTGTCCAGACTCTTCTCAGCCAGATCAGCAGATACGTCAAATCGGAACTCTACCAGGATATATCTCCCTCCGTTAATAGCGGGAAGCGGGTTCTCCTGCGCATAACGCAGGAGCTCCTCATTTACGAGGAGCTCCATGCCGCCTGCAACTTTCAGCGGAATACCTTCCTTTTCCAGCACCTTCCTGAGACTGACAAGCTTCTTCACATAGTACCGGACATATTCTCCCGGCTCCACCCGGGCAAAGTCCCCGTGAGAGGTGGCGGCAACGATCCTCGTGCCATTCTCCACGGCGATCCTTGCCATCTCCAGTGAGTCTTCGATTGTTCCGGCCCCGTCATCAATCCCGGGGATGATATGACAGTGAAGATCAATCATGGTCCTTGTTCTCCTCCCCGGTCGGAGCTTCCTGTCCGTAACCGTACCTGTAACGGTTCTTCCGGTATCCGTAATTTCCGTAGCCGCCATACCTTCCATACCCGTATTCGCTCACTGACTCCGGATAATCATTAAACACATACCCGAGGAATGCTGCTTTTCTGCCTCTCAGGGAAGAGATACCCTCCCATATCTTCTGCTGGGATGCGAAATCATGCTTTACAACATATAAGATCCCATCCGCCTGGTCTGCCAGGATTCCCGTATCCTGGAACATCTCGCATGGAGGTGTGTCAATGATAATATAGTCCATCTTCTCCCGTACCTTCCGGATAAAGTCTACGGTTTTCCGGCTGGTAAGAGCAGGCGCCGGCTGCCGGATCGGTCTCGTCCCTCCCAGGAACCAGAGAGAAGTCTTGTGCACTTTCCGGAGCAGTTCCTCCGGGTCCTTATCGCCTTTCGCCGCATCCGCCAGGGAGAATCCATTCCGAAGCCGGAGCATTCTTGCGTCTGCCTGCTTGCGCAGGTCTCCGTCGATCAGGAGGACTTCCTGTCCTCTCTCCGCAAACATTTCCGCCAGATTCACTGCCAGAGAGGACTTGCCCTCTCCTGCAGACGTACTTGTAACAAGGAGTATCTTTCCGCTTCTCTTCTTCAGCTCCTTCTCCAGACGGATCTGCAGCGCACGGAGACTCTCCCGGTAGCTGTATGGGACCTTATTGTCCCAGATAAGGATGCTGGTATTCTTCTGCTTCTTCCTCGCCTTGAACCGGACATGAGGTATGGAAGCCAGACAGCGGAGACTGGTGACTTTCTTCATTTCTTCCGGATTCCTGGCTGTCTTTCGGAAGAGCGCCGTAATTCCAAGGAAACAGAGTGCCGCGAATGCACCGGCGCCGCCGCCCAGCGCAACAGAACGTGGCAGACTCATCTGATTGTATGGCGCTCCCGGCGTCTCCGGCTCGTTCAGATAGTTAAAGCTGATATCTCCCAACACAAAACGGGCCGTATCCGGATAGATCTCGAGAGCGGCATTCAGGATCGTCACTGCATCCTCTGCACTTGAACTCTCCACTGACATGGTGACCACATTAGAGTCCGTTATCGTCTCCGCCGAGATGGTTCCATTCAGCGTATCTGTCCCAAGCTGCTCCAGCAGAGTGCTCCGGAAGAAGCTGCTGTTCAGGATATATGGAAAGGTCCTCGACATCTGATCAGCCGTGCTGCTGTTGTAGTAAAAACTGTAGCTTCCGCTTGAGCCGTCCCCGGTTGAAACGGTGAAAGTAGCGCTGCTGCGGTACATGGGTTCATATCCCACAGCCTGAAATATGGAAAATCCGGCTGCTCCGATCACGATCAGCGCAAGAACCAGCCACCAGAACCGGAGAAAACCTTTCCACATGGCGCCAATAAGCAGTACAAGATCGATCTCCATCTCGTCCTCTCTGGCATTTGACACAATATCATTTCTCTGTTCTTCCATATCCCTATCCTTTCTCCTGTCCGTAACCGCCGTATCCGTATTCTGAGCTTCCGGCAGCCCACTCCCGGTGGAATGCATTGAGTACGAATCCTGCAAAGTCCTTCCCGCTCTGCCATATCATATCCACCGTATCGTTGATCACACGTACATCAGCCCAGTCCTCCCGCACAACGAGAAGCACCGTATCGGCCAATGCCATCCAGATCTCCGCGTCTGTAGACACCGCAGTCGGAGAACAGTCTATCACAATATAGTCAAACTCCTGCTTCCACTCTTCCACCAGACCGGTTTCAGCAAGCCGGTTCATGAGGCGGGAAGGATCAGACGCGGCCCGGAACTGGAAGATCTGGCTGATACTGTCCTTCTCGTTGTACATGACCACATCATGCCAGTCCGTGCCGTCCTTCAGCACATGTTCCAGAGAACTGCCGCGGCGCTCCCTGCGCTCAAATATTTTATACTGGGACGGCTGACGCAGGTCTCCGTCCACCACCAGTACCTTCTTATGCTTTTCCGCCATAGCGAGGGCGATGTTCGCCGCTATAGTTGATTTCCCTTCATTCTCCGTCACACTTGTAACGAGCAGGACCTGCTGGCCTTTCCGGCGCATATGCGCCTCCGTCCTGGCCTCTGCACGGCGCTGTGCCTCAGCGAAGTCCATGCTGACAAGCGGAGAAGTAAGGAGCAGCGCCTGCTTTGATTTCTCCTGCTTCCATATGGATCCTTCCTGCAGAAGTGCCCCGCTTTTCCGCTCAAACGGAATTGTCCCGCGGATCCTCCCGTCCAGCTGACGAGAAGCACAGACCGCATTCTTCACCGTAAACCGCAGTACATAGAACAGACAGATCAGGCAGGCCATCGCGAATGCTCCGCCCAGGGCCAGAAGGGTCCTTCTGGTCAGCAGCCAGGAAGAATTGGACGGTTCGGAAGGCACCTCCGGCTCCTGTACGATCTGAAGAGACGCATTGGCAAATACATCTCCGGCCACCTCCTCATAGTGCTGCAGGGCAGAATTGATAAACAGGTATGCCTGCCTCGGATCCGGACAGGTAGTGCTGAGCACCAGCAGATTCGTCTCCTCAATGGGCGCACAGGTGATCGTCCCCTGGATCTCCTCTCCCACATCCTCAATGATCCGGTTCCTGAGCGCTTCACTCTGGAACACCTGTCCGAACACATCCGCCATAGACGATGCCACTGAAAGCGAAGAGTAAGCACTGGACTCCCCGCGTACAGTCACCACCAGAGTAGCAGACGCTGTGTAAGCCGGTTCATATGTAATATTGTAGAGTCCTGTGGCAGCGAACCATACGGCTGCCGCCGCCATCAGGATCATCCAGGCATTGCGGAGCAGATCCATGCACAGACCTCTCCAGCTGATCTCATCCAGTCGGAATAATTCCCGGTTCATCCTGTCCCTCCTATCCTTCTACAATGACCGTCAGCCAGGTCTCTCCTGTACTGCCGCCATCGGAAACTTCATAATGTATCTCATAGACGCCCGGCGTCTGCGTATCCACATTGGAAGAGACATTCACCCTTCCCGCATCTGCTTCATTTCCCTGCGCATCTGTCACACGCTGCACGTAGGAATCCGGATCAATGCTGCCGCCGGTGCTGATATACACGATCGAAGTACTGAGTTCAATATCCATCGTTCTTCTCTCCGCACTGACTACATGGACCGGGAGTCCCACCGTAGAGGTATCACCGAAGCTGTTGCTGACCTCTACCGTCATGGTATAGCTGCCGGCTCTCTGGTAGTTCAGATCCGTTTCCGTCTGCGTGATCCAGTCCTTCAGGTCACCATCCAGCATATCCTGTGCGCCGATCCGGTTCATAGCCTCGGTATAGCTGCCTTCCTCCTCTGCAAATACCAGCGGCTCGGTCAGTGTAAATCTGGGAGAATGGTAGTCGGTAAAACACACCTCTCGTGTAAGGGTGGCCGGCTGGTCAGACGAATCAAACACCACGTACGTGATATTGGAGACGCCCTTGTCGATAAATCTGGAAAAAGAGCCCGCGATGATCTGGGACGTCAGATCCCCATCATCCTCATCGCTTGCCGTCAGCCCTTCCAGGAGCTGCTCCTCCGTATAATCACAGGGAATCTCAAGAACCTCCCTGTCGCTTGTGATCTCCGGCAGGCTGGTATCCCGGTTCACCAGCCGGATCACTTCGGTTATCCCGAATAATGCAAAAGATAAAATTGTAATAACGACCACTACGGTCCTGACAATTCTCATACCCATATTCTTTCCTCTGTCGTGTTCTCCTGTTGTTCAAAACTCGCTCACGAGTCTTTGCGTGGAATCCGGGTCAGCTTTCGCTGACATCATACATCTGCTATACTGCTCTTCCCGCTTTCTCCGGGGCGTCTCGCCTCGATTTCCTTATTCCTCTCTCCTGCCCGCACTGACTGCCCCAATATTTCCCGGGATCAGAACTCGTCCAGGAACTGACGGATCCCTTCCTCGTCTACCTCAGACACACGTCCTTCCCCGATCTTGTACACCCGGCTGCACATGGAGAAGACACTGGGACGGTGAGCCGCCACGATCACTGTACGGTGGGGCTCTTTCTTAATGATCCTCCGAAGGACCCGTCTCTCTGTCGCCACATCCAGCGCACTGGTGGCCTCATCCAGGATCATCACCGGGGCATCCGCCAGCAGGGCCCGGGCGATGGACAGTCTCTGCTTCTGTCCTTCGGAGAAACGGGTACCTCTCTCCCGCACCTCCGTATCGATGCCGTGATCCAGCTTCTCCACGAACTCCCAGGCACATGCAGCCTCAAGGGCTGACCGGATCTCCTCATCTGTGGCGTCCGGCTTCACCATGCGCATATTGTCGGCAATCGTACCGGAAAACATAGTATTCCCCTGGGGAATATAATTGAACATACACCGGGTAGCCGAAGAGGCCGGAAGCTCCATCCCGCCGGGGTTCCCTATGGTGATCTCCCCTTTCTGGGGATGATATAGCCCCAGTATCAGATTCAGCGTAGTCGTCTTCCCCTGTCCGGAAGGACCGATGAGAGCAACGATCTCTCCCGGCTCCGCCCGGAAGTCTGCATCCCGGTAGATCCACTTCTCTTCCTCGTAGGCGAAGTCTACCGAGTCCATATGTACATAGACACCTTCCTCTTTCCCACGGCGCTTGATCTCCTCCGCCTCCTCCTGATTCTCCATGGAATCTCTCGGGAGCCCGGTGATCTCCATGATCCGCTCCGCACTGATGCCGGCCCGGATAACCTGGGGCATCAGGTTCAGGATACTGCTGAATGATCCCCGGAGCGATCCTGCCATGGATACAAACATGGTCATGGTTCCATAGCTGATCTGCCCCTGCCAGAGGCGGAAAGCGGCAAATCCATAACAGGCATAGCCCACCGCCTGTCCCACAAGAGAGGTGGCGATGGTCATGGTCTGCTGGAACTTATTCTGCTTCAGCGCAATATCCACCGTCTCCTGCTGGATCCGGTGGAACTTCTCCGTCACCCGGTCCAGCATTCCGAAAGCCTTGATAAACTGCAGATTCTGGAAGGTCTCCTGATCGAATACAGTCCGGTCGCTGGCTACATTCTGATTGTCCCGCTGGAAGTCCCGCATCCGCTTCGCCGAGTACCGGGAAGTCAGGAAAGAAATGGGCGCACCCATCAAGGCGATCAGAGCCATCCACGGATCATTCTGCATGACGACAACAAAAGCCCCGCCGAAGCTGATCAGCGTAGTCACCACGTTGGGCAGAAAGGTAAGGATCGTATTCGCTACCATTCCCGCGTCTCCGTTCACCCGGTAGAGCAGATCTCCGGAGCGGTACTTCGCCAGAGACTCCCAGTTTGTCCGCAGCACCTGTTCATAAATATCCGCCCGGATCTCATTGGTCACCTTCAGCCGTACCTTCAGAGACAGCCTGGACTTCACTGCATTGATAAAGATCTGCGCCACTCCAACGCCGACATACGTGGCAGCCACCCCAATGATCTCCAGAGAATTCACCCCGGTCACTGCGTCCACCAGATCCCGGCTCACCATGGACGTCCCCAGTGCAAGAACCGATCCCGACGCTCCAAGCAGAACATATACGCCGATCTGCAGCCAGTATTTCCGCACATAGGCGTACATCCAGAGCAGCTCCGCGATCAGCTGCTTCAGCCTTCCCTCTTTGATCCTGCGGATGATCCGCCTGATATCGCTCATAGAACCTGTTGCGCTCCTTTACTTACACAATAAAATGATGTTGGGGGCAAAAGCCCCCAACTATGATGCCTACGGATTGTTCCGTGCTTCGCACTTCCACGTCTACACTCCGTTTCGGTCGGTGCTAAACGCGCGTCACTGGCGCGCAGCACCCCAATATTCGCATATCGTGGGATATACATCCCACTTTTATGCTCATATCGGGGCGGGTCCCAAGGCCTTTCACCCACTTATGAGCAAGCTCATGTTGGCTCAGACCTTGGGACCCTTGCATCATAAAATCTCATTCCCACATCCCGCCGACATTCCTCACGGTATATGGGAATGAGATTTCCCTTTTTTTCATTTGAATACTGTTTCTTCTACCAGCCGCACGGCGTCCTCGTCCGGACGGCAGGACAGTTCGTAGACCGGAATCTTCGACAGGAGATGATCCAGAGTTTCCAGGCAGAGTTCCATACCGTTCTCCAGCCATCGCGGATAAAACACACTGTTGGACACCTCAGATACTTTCTCGAATCCTGTCAGCTCCCGGATCGAATTCTCCGGTGCCTGCTTCAGCACGATCATGGCGTGGACAGGGACACTGGTGTTCTCACAGTAGGGTGAGGAACCATGCCATGGAGTGCCCCAGCCAAGGAAGGCGTCTTCCGTTTCCTGGACAAAGACGATATCTCCATTGATGATCAACGCGTCACGGTACTTGTTCCAGAGCTCGGCTTGGGTGGTCTTGCCGATGCCCGATGGGCCAAGGAACATCAGACCACGGTCGTTGGTGGAGATAAGGGAGCTGTGGAGCTGGATCATGTGGCGCTGAACAGCGTGGGTGTAAAAAAATTGGAGTAAAAACATATCGAAACAAACCATTCCATCACCCAATTTAATAGTCCCTTTTTTCCAATCTTTTGAGACAAACATATAATTATATCCAACTTTAGCCACATAATGAATACTATCTTTAAAATTGAAGCATTCTATTCCATGATACACTGCATTTTCCCGAAGAAGATTAATTTGACAATAAATTTCATTTTGATTACTTTCTTCAATTTGAAATTTTAGAAAACTATCCCGCTTTTTTATATCTATATTTAAAATTTCTATTATTAAATCTGTTACTCTAATAATCATTTATTAATGTTAAATTATAAGTTCCCAACATTCTTCATTAATTGTCTGTCTAACAAAATAACTCCGATCTGCATTGTCATTCTTTCCCCATGCTTCAAAATAATAATTTAAATTGTTATGTTTTTCTGCATATTCTTCAATATCACTTGGCTGAACATTAAAAAACGGACTATTAACATCACCCGTATACCAACCATGACCAGTAATTCCACCTGGGCTAACCCAATTTACTCTTGCGCCGCTTTCATAATATCCAGAAGTAGAACCACCTTCAGCCATTGGCATAACTGAATTTGCTTCTATTTTAACGTAATTACTACCTTGCTCGTTCATATTTTCACTCACCTTTCACTTCATCATAAATCTTCTTAACCCTGCCGCAATACTCCTCCGTCACCCGATGCGGACTCCCGCACTCGGCAGCCAGAGTCCCGGCACACTTGAAGCACACTTTCTGTGCCTCGCATGTCCTGCATTCCTCAGGCCATTCCAGAGCTTCCTCATATCGGACCAGCTCCTCCCAGGCCTTCTGAAATGGCATGTCTCTCACCGGGATATTCGGTTCATTCATAAAGCTGCAGAACCTCATATCACCGTTCCACACCACCCAGTATCCCAGGCGGTAGTCCTTGCAATAGGTACAGGGTTTTCTGTTTATATCAACCGGGGCTTTTTCCAGCCTCCGTTTGATCTCTTCTCTTTTCTGTTCTTCCAGTTTCTCCTCCACACGAACCTGCCGGGCCTCACTCTCGACTCCTCTGCAGGAGTCTTTGATCCCTCCGGTTGCCATCCATGGGAGTCTGTGGATGTATGCGTAGAATGCCATCCTCTTTATATCATCTTCATTCTGCCGGATCACAGTACTGATCAGCTGGACCGGGATTTTCATTTCGCACAGGGCACGGATCCCGGCGTCTGCATCGGTAAATCCATTCTTCATCCGGCATACTTTTTCATACACTTCATCGCTGGATCCATAGAGGGTGATCTTCGCCCCTCTTGGCGGATACTTCGCCAGCAGATCTGCCATTTCCCCTTTGATAAGGGATGCGTTTGTCTGCAGGGTGATGAAGAATCCCATGGAGCACAGTTCCTTCCAGATTGTCTCGAACTCCGGATGCATCAGCGGCTCTCCGCCGGTAACGCACAGCCAGGTAGTTCCGGCTTCTTTCGCTTCTTCTGCGATCCGGATCCACTCTTTCGCCGTCAGTTCTCTTCCGTATTTCGGGATCTGATCCGGCTTCAGATGGACATAACACATCCGGCAATTGAAGTTACACCGCGGGGTAAGCTCAAAAGTTCCGGATATAGGGATCGCATCTGCGAATGCCTTTTCCCAGACAGATTTATAAAAGGGATCCAGCCATTCCATTCTCCGGCATGCCGGTTCAAATTCCGTACTCATGATTCATCCTTCTTGGGCATCCGGACAAATACCCTGCCTCGCTTGATTCCATCATCCATGATGTTGTTATCCGACAGTATTTTCAGGAATTTCTCCACATCTTCCGCCGCCTTTTCTTCTGTTACACCAGTGTAGTGCTCCATGATCCTCTGCACCAGATCTTCTTTCTCGAACTCATGGTCCTTCATGTAGTCCCAGAGGTAGGCTGCTGAGGAAGAGATGTAAACAATGCTGGTCACTTCCTGCACCCGCTTCCCGGTCGGCACGATCACGTACTGTCCGGCAACCTCCCGCAGGATCAGGCCGTCTTTCAGTTTCATACGCATCATCCCCTTTCCAGCTATACTGCTGCTGTTTTGTCAGGTATATTCAATACTATCCGAAGGATAAATGTCTCTCCTTCTGTCCGGTATTCCAGACTGCCGTCGTATTTCTTGGCGACCGCTCTCATACTGGCGATCCCATCCCCGCCCGCGCGGTCCCGCCTTACAGGGCCGGCTGTGCCGCCGTTTTCGGCTCCCGGACTCTTCCTGAACTTCTTTTTCATGCCCTCTTCCCCCTCCGGGGCCATACAGTTCTCTATTTTAATAAGGAAGGACTGCTTCACCTGTCTGAGCATGATCCGGATAAACGGCTGGTCCGCTCCCGAGTCCTCACATGCCTCAACGGCATTCTCCATGGCATTTCCAAGGAGAACTGTCATATCTGTTATATCGAAAGGATAGTATTCTTTGATACTGATGTCTGTTTCCACCCGGATTCCTTTCTTCTCCGCAAGAGAGAAGTAATATCCCAGGATCACATTGAACATTGGATTGCCGCAGATATCTCTGTCGGCAATCTCTTCCCATTCTTTCAGATACCTTTTCAGGTAATCCTCAAGACGGTCATACTGTTTTCTGTCTGCCAGCGAAGCCATTGTCCTGAAATGATGTCTCATATTGTGGTACATCCTCCGGTCTTCGCCGAGCCGGTCACTGAATGACTGATATTGTTGACTTTCCGCAGCAGCCAGCATGGCGCTGGTCCGCTCCAGTTCTTCTATCTGCTTTTCTGCTGTCTGCAGCCCGCGCAGATAGAAGTGATATGCGAATATATCCATCAGGATCATGCTGGCCATCCAGATCAGGATACACAGCTCGCCTGCTCCGTCTTTCAGGAAATAATACAGCTTCTGTTCTGCGCTCAGAGAACATATGTATAATATAAGAAGCAGAACAGAGATTATAGTGACCATGCAAAGCTTCTTCCGGTTGGATGTATGCATATGTTCAGATCTGTGCTGCTTCATCAGTCTGTATATAAATGGATAAGTAATAGCAGTTATGATAACGTATATAATAATGCTGACCGTGGACCACGGCCTGAACCCGCTGCCATAGACCCGGATCTCGAGGAGTTTTTCCACGGTCTCGGTCACTGCATACAGGAACGTTCCATAATGCAGTACGATCAGCCAGGTCAGAAGCCTGGTTCCGGCTTCCTTTTTCACCGCCAGGAAATAGGCAGCCGTCTCAATACTGAACATGCACAATAAAATGAGATTGCCCCATAACCAGCAAGCCGCCGCATCTTCTCCTGCCTGACAGCTTCCTTCATACAAGATTACTGCCTCTGCTGTTCCTGCCAGGATTATTCCTGCGGCCATCACCGGTACTAATATCCTTCTGAACACTCTCATCTGCCTTATGCCATAAGGTACAAAAAGCAAGAAAACAATCGGAAGAGCCTGTATCAGGATTCCGCAAAACTGTATGCAGACATATATCTGTCTGCTGTCTGTCCCCGCCACGCACACCTCTATGTGATCCGCATTGCAGCTTCAAACATATAGTCATTATATTTTTTTCTGCTTTCCGCCCTGGTCTTCCGGCTGAGCATAAATGTCACTCCTGCGATCTCACAGGACTGTGTATTCATCTTCTCCACTGCCTCCATGTTGACGATAACGCCCCTGTTAATACGAAGGAAACGTTCGTCCAGCTTCTCCATGAATCGCTGAATGCTGTCTCTGACAGTGAGGATCGATCCGTTCAGCAGGTGAATATGCAGGTTGTTATGATCACTGTCTATATAGGAAATCCTCTGAAAAGGTATCTCCTCTGTTTCCCGTATGCCGGTATGGAGCACCGCATTCTTGCGGGCACTCTCTTCAAACCGCCTTCTGATCTCCTCCATATCCTTCTGCTCCCAGGGCTTTACAAGATAGTGGAGAGCGTTCACCGCGAACAGCTCCGGACCGAAATCCCTGCTGTTGCTCACAAAAACCATTTTCAGTTCCGGGAAATTCTCGTGTATCCATTTACCTGCCTGGATCCCGTCTACATTATCCATATAAATATCAAGAAAGATCAGGTCATACCCTGTACCTTTCTGAATGCTGCGGATCACTTCCTGTCCGCTGCCGGCCACATCGATCCGGGCCTCCGGCCAAACTGCCTTCACAGACTGTACCAGTTCTCCTCTGTCATACATTTCGTCATCACAGACCATAATTCTCATTTGTTTCAAAGCTCAATACACCTCATACTCCGGCATGAAAACCAAAGCATATAAATATTATATATTTTCCCTTCGTCCGTTGAATCACCACTTATCCCCATTTTATACCATTTATCCCAATTCCCGCATATTATAGAGCATCTTATAATAAAAATACATTTATCAGACATCCGGATGAACGTACACAGCTGGATCAGCGGAAGATCAGGAAGGCGTATCCCGGGATTTCGGCGCAAAAAGCCCCCGCAGGGAACTATGCAGTTCTATCTGCACAATCCCTCACGGGGGCTCTTCCTATTATGCTGTCTTCTTATTATGCTGTCTTCTTACTTATGTTATCTTCCTACTCCGCTGGTTCCTTCCGGGCAGATCGCAATACTTAATGTATCCAGAGTCTCTCCATATTTTACGATAAAGTCCTGTTCAGCCAGCCATTTGTCTGTGTCGGATACATATTCATATCCTTCCGGCAGCTCCCAGTCATCCTTTGTAAATGTATGTTTTTCTCCTTCTGTTCCTCTGGCGGTCAGTTCCATCTTCCAGGGCTCTCCACCTTCATCAGTAAGAGGAATGCCCCACTCGTCCATCCACCAGATCACAAGTTTTGCCTCAGCCTGGTCAGCCGGAATCCTTACTTTTACTTCGGCTGTATTATCATCCTTATTGATCAGAGTATCACCGACATTTACAATCTCATATCCCTGCGGAATATTCTGCAGAATACTTGTGTTGAACTGATAGCTGTCTTCCTCAACAGAGATTGTCTCTATTCCTACCGTCTCACCAGTTGCCTCATCCACATAGCTGACTGTCACTTCTTTGTTCTGAACAATGTTTGTGATACGGATATCTACATCATTTCCGTTTCCTGCAAGGTCATAGATATTGACGTTGCGGTCTACGTTATGAGTATACTCCTTTGTAAATGTAACATCGTCAACTTTTGTCCAGCCTTCCGGTGTCTGGATCGGTTCATTTGCGCGGATCGTAACGATCACACTTCCGGATGTGATCTCTGTTGTTGAATATTCAACATCCGCTTCAGGAGCCACTTTATCAATTCCGGTAACAGTAACAACTGCGCTTCCCGTTACTCCCGACAGACTTGTAAGTGTTACGGTTTCTTCCGTATTCTCACTATATGTCTTCTGGAACTGATTTCTCTTTGCACTTCCCGGTACTCTCTCCCAGCCGTCCGGAACATTACACTCAACATTTGTGGAAATGATCACAGTCACATCCTCATTCGTAGGCTGACCGTCATTCGAGTAAGCAACCTCTGCTGTCGGAGCAATATTTTCAATTCTCTTAACTTCGAAGCTTGCTTTCTCGGATACATTTCCTGCAATATCTGTTACCGTTATGCTGTCCTTTTTGGCCTCTGTATAAACTTTGGCCCACTGAGTTCCATCAGATCCTTCTACTTCTGTCCAGCCTTCGCCCGGGCACTGTACCGCCTCATCAGCAGTAATCGTAACCGTCTTGGATGTACTCATCTGACTGTTCTCAGGACTGATCGCAACATCCGTGATAACCGGAGCAACCTTGTCAATTCCTGTAACATTGATCTCAAACTCTGCGGATACTCCGGACAGGCTTACAAATGTAACTGTCTCTGTTGTATTCTCGCTGTATGTCTTCTGGAACTCGTTCCTCTTAGCACTTCCCGGTACCCTTTCCCATCCGTCCGGTGTCTGGCACTCTACATTTGTCTTAACCGTTACAACTACATCCTGGTTCGTCGGCTGTCCGTTGTTGGAATAGGTAATCTCTGCTTCCGGCTTCACATTCTCGACCCGCTTCACTTCTAATTTATAAGCGTCGGATTCATTTCCTGCGATATCCGTAAACTTGATCTCGCCCTTGAAGTTCTCTGTGAACTCCTTCTGCCACTGGGTTCCGTTGGAGCCCTCGACTTCTGTCCATCCTTCCAGTGCCTGGATCGGCTCTGAGATTGTAAATGTAACCGTCTTGGATGTGCTCATCTGTCCATTGTCCGGTGTGATGACAAACTCACCGACAAGCTCCGGCTTCGTCTGATCCACATAGAATGTATATGTAGTGGAATTGCCCGCCTTGTCATATACAGTCAGTGTATTCTTGCCTTCCTCGCCGTTGCCTTCCTTCAGATAAGACTTGATATTCTGGTAATTGCCATCGCCCCATGTTCCTGTGATGCCTGTCGGCTTCTCCTTGCCATTCAGCACGTAATAGTCGAGCGCTGTGTCATCATGGAACTTCAGGCTGATGTTAATGTTGTACGGCTTCTCCTGGTCAATATTCTGAAGTTTTCCGCCTGTGGAGATCTGAGCGGTAGGAGCTGTCGTGTCCTTCACCTCTTCTTCCCACTGAGCGTATACTGTCATATTGCCGTCCAGTGTATCGCCCACGTTCAGCGCTTCACCGGAACCGTCCTCGCTTGTATTCCATCCTGCCAGCACGAAACCATCCTTTGTAAATGCCGGCATCTGCGCCTCTGTAATGGCTGTGTCGTTTGCCACATATGCATAAGCAGTCTGTCCCGCATTTGTTCCGTGGAATGTAACCATGCTGTAAGACGGATCTTCTACGTAAAGTCCTGCCCACTGGACATCTCCTTCGGATGTAAAGTACTTGTTGAAATCTGTCTCGCCAAGGTATGCAGACAGGCTTCCTTCCGGAACAGTAACCGTTCCTTCCCCTTTAACAATCTTGCCCTCAGTTGCCGGAGGAGTTTCCTTCTCTATAATGAGATGGAAATCGTTCATCGTTCCGTTATACGGAGTAGCGAATCCACATTCATCCAGACTTACAATGCTTGCAGGCAGCGTCACTTCTTCCAGGCTGTCTGTCCAGTAAAATGCCTTGGAACCGATTGTCTCAACCTTTGGCATATCAACGCTTTCAAGCGCTGTACATCGCTGGAATGCCTGGCTGTTAATAACCGTCACATCCGGTATAGAGATTGACACAATTCCGGAATTCTGGAATGCACTCTCTCCAATCTCGGTAAATCCGCCAAGTTCTACATTCTCAAGATATCTTATACCTTCAAATGCATCATCCGGCAGTACCGTAGAGCCATTCTCATAGGTCAGCCCGTCTGTCAGATTCAGTGTCAGTGCTTCAAGATCTTCACACTCTTCTTTGATATATGTAAGATCCTCCTTTGTAACATTACCGGATACGAACTTGATAGACGTCACATCCCCTGCATCGATTCCAGATGCCGTGATAGCTTCTTCCAGCGTTTCGCCGCCAACAGACTGGCCGTTAATTTCCGCGGTCACATTAACAACCGCTTCTTCGAATACCGGATAAACTTTGATATTGTCTTTTGTAATAGCTGTCTCAGTTGTTATCCAATCGCCGGAGCCGTCTTTCTTTGTATTCCAGCCGGCAAATTCATAGCCTTCTTCTGCTTCGGCTGTGGGGATCTGCTTCTCTGTCGGAGTAGAACCAGCCTTTACAAAGGCATACCAAGCATCTCCGCCGCCTGCAATGTTTTTCGCATTAAACTCAATACGATAAGTTCCTTCTTCTTTTAGATATAGCTTATTCCAATAAGTATCACTTGTTTTAATTGCACCTTCCGCATCCAGGTTATCCTTTATCTGATCCAGATAGTTCTGAAGCGCTCCCTCCGGAACTGTCACGGTCGCCTGTGATGTTATGCTTCCCACTCCGTCAAATGCGCCATATGCTACGGTTGGAGGTGTTGAGCCAAGCATTGTAATCTTTGCACTGCTCTTCTTTCCATTATCTGTCGCGCCAAATTCAATATCTTCAATCGTCTTCAGTGTAGCAGGGAGCGTCAGATTCTTCAAAGAGTCTGTATATCTAAAAGAACCCTTCTCCAAAGTTTCAACTGACTCTAAGGTCAGATTCTCCAACTTTGTACAATTGAAGAACGCAGACTGTCCGATCACTTTCGCACTGCTCAAGTCAAGATCTACTACTCGTGGTACTCCGCTAAACGCGCTCGTTCCAACTGTTACGACATCAGGCATATTAATTACTTTTACCGAATCAGATTTCAGGCTGCTTCCCTGGATTTCTGTAATACCGCCAAGGGTAAGTGTCTGTAATACCCCCTTAGGAGTACTTCCATTTGTCCGTTCCGCAAACTCAAGGACTGCCGTCTCCGTACTCAGTACCGTTGTAGGATTGCCATCTTTTCCGATCAGCTGCAGATTCTCGCCCAGATTCATCGTCAGTTCTTTCAACGTAGGAAGCGTTTTAATATAAGCCAGATCATCCTGAGTAACTTTACCGGATTCAATGGTAAGTGCTGTCACGTCTCCGGCAGTAAGTCCTGCTGCTTCTACAGCCTTTTCCAGTGAAGCGCCATTGTATGATGTTCCATTGATATTCGCTGTTACAACAGTCTGCTGCTCCGGCAGCTTCAGGCCTGCCCAGGTATGGTCTTCTGCATCATACCACTTTGTATCCGCCATATATGCGTCCAATGCTTCTTCTGGAACCGTCAGAGTTGATTCCGGTGCAGCTTTCGTAAACGGAGTTCCGTTTCCTGTGATTTCCGGAGGAGTCATCTTATCTATAGTCACATGGATCTCTTTCTTAGCTCCGCCATTGCCGCGATAGAATGCTTTCCGCGCCAGTTTTTCAATCGTATCAGGAAGATGGATTTCCGTAAAGTTCTTGCCGTCAAAGGCATTTGAATCTATTGATTTTACCTTCGGCATATTTACTTCTGTCAATGCATTACAATTTGAAAATGCATAATTCGAAATTGTCACTACATTTGGCAGATTAATACTTTTCAGCGCCCCTCCCTTGCCCGTATTGGCATCGCTAGGAGACTGCATGAAAGCATATGGTCCTACCTTCACTACATCTGGTATAGATACATTTGCAAGAGATTTTGTTTCTGCGAGAGAATATGATCCAAGTTCTGTAAATCCGTCAAGTTCAACTGTCTCAAGACTCTCCATATCCTGGAATGCACGAGAAGGTAATACAGTAACTCCCGCGTCAAAGGTCAGTTCCTCTGTCAAGTTAAGTTTGAATGTTTCAAGCGCCTCGCAGTTTTCCTTAATATAAGCAAGGTCTTCTGATGTAACATTACCAGACTGGAATTCAATCGTTTCCACATCCGCCGCATTGATGCCTGCTGCCTCTACAGCTGCCTGGAAACTCTCGCCTTCTGCTGCTTTGCCATCAATTAAAGCAGTTACAAGTCCTTCAGCTACTTTTGTCACCTGTTCATTTCCGTCATCTGATGTACTCTGCACTTCAGCCTGTATAGTCTTCACATTCATTTCCTGCAACGGAGCCGCCGATACCATTACCTGCGGGCAAACCATAGACAGACAGATCACCAGTCCAAGTGCTTGCTTTAAAAATTTCCTTTTCATATTTTTTTCCTTGTCCCGTATCCCCAACGTACGGGATCCCTTTCCTAACAGTAAAATCTTGTAATTTCACGTTTAGTTATAACCGACAACCTTTCTCTGCCACCCTCCTTTTTATATTATCAATTTCGTCGATTATATTTTTTAATTGATAATATTTTTGTTAATTTTTAACAACGCAAGCATAGCACTCTTCCATTTCTTTTTCAACAGATTTACTATTTTCTGGCAATATATTAACAAAAGAAAGCAATTTTCTCAAAAACAGCAGGTTCCTGTCTGTACTTTATACAAACAGGAACCTGCTTACTAAAAAACTATTATTCTTTATTCTACAGGAACGATTCCGATTTCCGGGATTTCAAGGGTCTCGCCATATTTTACCATAAATGACTGTTTCGCAGTACTTTCATCAAATTCTTCTGCGAAAGCATATCCCTCTGGAATTACCCAGTCTTCCCCATATTCAAAGGTTGCCCACTGACCTTCCTGACCGACTTTAGAAACAGTTACTGGTTCAACGTCGATTGTCTCTCCAAACTGTCCAACAAAGTTAACCACCAGTTTAGCAGCTTCCATTCCTTCAATCGGCCGGATTCCTACATAAACATATCCGTCTGATGTGATCGGAAGATCTCCAAGTGATATAACTTCATACCCCTCAGGTACTGCGATCTTGGACGTGTTAACATTAACCGCATCTTTATCTACAGTCATCTTTTCTTCTTTGACCTGTACTCCGTTGATCTCGTCATAGAAGTTCAAAATAATCTCTTTGGTCGTCTCAATCTTGCGCAGTTCCACAAAGATCCAGCCATCATTAATTGTGACATCTCCCGAATTAACTACTTCATATCCTTCCGGAATGTCTGTCAGCTTGCTGGTGTTTACCTGTGTTGCATCCTTATCAACCACAACCTTGCCATCAACATAGCGTCCTTCTGCGCTGATATAATAGTTGACGCCGATTTCTTTTGTCATCGGTACCGGACGGAGGCCAATATATACATAGCCGTCGGATGAAATAGAAAGATCACCTGATGATACAAGCTCATATCCTTCCGGAACCGTAATATCGGATGTATTGATCTTCCATGCATCCTTATCGACTGTCATCGTCTCCTCTTTGACCTGTACTGCATTTTCCTCATCATAGAAGTTCAGCACGATTTCTCTGGTCGTCTCGATCTTGCGCAGTTCTACAAAGATCCAGCCATCATTAATTGCAACATCTCCTGAATTAACTACTTCGTATCCTTCCGGAATGTCTGTCAGTTTGCTGGTATTTACCTGTGTTGCATCCCTGTCAACTTCAACTTTGCCTTCCACATAGCGATCTTCATCTTCAATATAATAATTAACGCTGATTTCCTTTGTTGTTTCCGTAAGCTTCACAGGAACATATACATATCCGGCGCAGATATCCAGCATATCCTTATCTCCGATATACTCATATCCCTCGGGGATCATGTCCTTTACCTGGTCATAAGAGATTGTTTTGCTTCCCTTTGCTACAGCAACAGATGGCTCATCAACCTGAACTCCATTCTCTTCATCATAGATATTCAGTTTTACTTCTTCAGTAATATTTGACACTGTTACTTCAAGAGTCTTGCCTGGTATTCCTGTATGACTCTTGATATTTGTATAAGTAAGTGTTTCATTATCTTTGAAGATCCTTACATAGGTAGCCGGATCATCTACTGTCTTCTTCCATCCGTCTGCCTTAAGCATCTGATCTGTTTCTCCGGACAGCTGAGTATTCCAGACGATCTGTACAGGTACGTCATTCGAAGTCGGATCTTTATATGTATAGTTAACTGTTGCTTCCGGCACCGTGCTGTCTATATTGGTAACGAGAACACCAACTGAGCTTGTATTACCAAGCTTATCTTTCACTGTATAGCTCTCATCAACCGGCTTCTGGGTTGAAGTTTTCCATACTGTGGCATATCCGTCTCCGTCATCGTCATTCTGAGCTGTGAAAAGCAGGCTGCTTTCATCTGTCATGTATACTTTAAACGGCTCATCTCCGGTCAGTGTTATATTCTTTGTATATGTCATCTGATCCGGGTTATCCACTTCAACTGTCACTTCCGGTCCGGTCTTGTCAATATTGGTGATATCAATAACAACATCTTCTCCAGGTACTCCTGTAAAGCTCTTAATGTTATCATACACAACATGCGTATTTTCTCTGAAGAGTTTCACAAATGTTGCCGGAATATCATCTGTCTTTTTCCAGCCATCATCAATAAGACGTTCCTCCACATCCTCGGAGGGATATGTATTCCACACTAACTGTACAGGCACTACACCATTTGTCGGTTCTGTAACAGTATAATTGATCTTTGCCACCGGCTTTGTGCTGTCAACGTTCGTCACCAGAACTGCCACGCTTGTCCGGTTGCCCAGCTGATCCTCAACTTCTACTCCTTCATATGCCGGATGACCTGCGGAGGCTTTCCATACCGTGGCATATCCGTCTCCGTCGTCGTCATTCTGAGCTGTGAATCCCATCTTGCTTACAGAACTGTTATTCACCTTAAACGGCTCATCTCCGGTTAATGTTACTGTCTTTGTAGGAGTAGGCTGATCCGGCTTTTCCACATCTACTGTAACATTGGGAGCAGTCTGATCAACATAGAATGTATACTCTGTGCTGTTTCCGGCCTTATCCCACACAGTCAGCGTGTTTTTGCCTGCCTCACCGTTTCCGGTATTCAGATAGTTTCGGATGTTCTGATAATTGCCGTCTCCCCACTGTCCTGTGATCCCCGTCGGTTTCTCTTTGCCATTCAGAACATAATAGTCAAGTGCTGCATTATCACTGAACTTCAGGCTGATATTGATATTATATGGTTTGGACTGATCAATATCCTGCAGCTCTCCTCCGGTGGAAATCTGAGCTTTCGGAGCAGATTTATCGATTCCTGTAACCGATATGAAAACAGTCCCTTCCTTACCAGATAAGTTTAAAAATGTTACTGTTTCCTCAGTATTTGCGGTGTACACTTTTTCGAATGTATTCTTCTTCGAAGCGTCCACTCTTTTCCAGCCTTCCGGAGCCTGGCATTCCGTATTTGTCACCACGCGTACCGTTACATCCTTATTTGTGAGAACTGCTTTTCCATCCACAACATTAGAATACGTAACAGATGCTGCTTCAGGAACTGTGTTGTCAATCCTCTTTACTTCCACCTTTGCATTGCCTGTATTACCGGCACGGTCTGTCACTGTAACGTTCTCTTTTGCAGTAGCATAATATGTCTTTTCGAATTTCCGGCCATCGCTGCCCTCGACCTCACTCCAGCCTTCCGGAGCCGCTACAGCTTCGTCCGCTGTGATCGTCACTGTCTTGGACTGACTGAAAGAGCTGTTAGAGGGAGAATAAGACACGTCAGTAATAACAGGAGCAGTCTGATCAATATAGAAGACAAATTTCTTCACATTTCCCGCCTTATCATAAACAGTTAGATCATTCCTTCCGTCCTCTCCATTTCCCATATTAAGATAACTTGATATGTTCTGGAAATTACCGTCACCCCATGTGCCATTCAGACCGGTGGGGCGTTCCTTGCCATTCAGGATATAATACCCAAGCGCCTTATCATCACTGAACTTCAAGCTGACATTCTTATTGAAATAAGGCGCGGTATTTTCTGTCAATTCTGTCATCTGTCCGTTAATATTAATGTATGCGCGCGGGCCTGTCTGATCCTGATCTGTTACATCAACATTTACCTCATTACTGCCGGCAGCCTGTACTGACTCGACTGCCTTCGGCTCTTCTGTGGACTCTTTTGTCACTGCAGCAGGAAATCCTGCTCTGTAACCGGCTGCCATGCCCGGTACAACAGTTGTAAGAGCCATTGCCGCAGAAAGTGCGATCGCTATCTGCGCTTTTCGTCTTTTCATACAACTTCTCTCCTTTTCCTTAAATCTGATGCTCCTGCCTAAAGGCTGATACACCAGTCCAACTATATATTAGTCCTTCTATATATAGATGTCAAATATTTCTAATGTTTCTTTCAGCTATCAGAGAAATGAAGTTCTTGCTGCCTGTAAGACAATCGCATCGCCAAAGAGGAAGAAGTTCATAAAAACTACAAATACCGGTGATGACTCTGCAAAATATGTATATATTGTCCAGTCTGTGATTTCTCTTTTGTCTTTCGTTACTCATTTTATTATCCCCAGTCATTTTCTTCTCCGCTTCCGGCTGCGGAGATTCTTCAGCAGATGGAATACGCACCAGCCCAGGACAGCTCCCAGCACATTGTTCAGGATGTCGTCGAATTCGAAGAGCCCCAGCCGGAAGATCAGCTGACAGCACTCCACCGCGCCGCTCAGGATCAGGGCTACCAGGCAGACGATCCTAAGAGGGCATTTCCTGAAAGCATCAGTCATGATGAATCCCAGAGGGAAGAACAGCAGTATATTGTTCAGGATCTCCATCCCCAGAGCTGCATTATGACGGATGATCCACTCCTTATAGGACCAGAACAGCTCCAGCTCATAAGAATGGGCCGAAGAGCTGTCCCGGAACATAAGGGTAA
The DNA here is from genome assembly GCA_019115765.1 of Candidatus Mediterraneibacter stercoripullorum. Classification (GTDB taxonomy): domain Bacteria; phylum Bacillota; class Clostridia; order Lachnospirales; family Lachnospiraceae; genus Mediterraneibacter; species Mediterraneibacter stercoripullorum. The sequence continues at coordinate 57,200 of DXCZ01000012.1, forward strand.
AATATACAATCGTCACTATCTCGATTCCAAAGCCCAGCAGAGCCGTCGGCTCCCTCAGCTTGTTGAAGAGCGGGCTGTTCGGCCGGTGCATCAGCAGGATATAGCAGACAACGAATGCGGCAAGGAAGATCATCAGGCCATAATACTGTCTGATATACATCCACAGGAAATGAAATGCATCGGATATAAAACTAACCGGCATATTTCCTGATGATCTCCTGCATCCGACCGAACTGCTGCTCCATCTCATCGACCAGCCGGAACTGAGTCCTTGCCCGGACAAGGTTATGTTCCGGATACTCGGTCTTGAAATAGGTGTCGCCCTGGAGATAGTCGGTCAGGAAACGGATCCCGCACTCCAGCGTCATCAGCCTTGCGCCCCAGGGCAGGCTGTCGATCTCCGCTTCTGTCAGCACGTCCTTCGTCTCCTCCAGATAGCCTTTCACATACAGCTCATAGAGGGAGATGTCGAAATGCATCTTGTCCAGATCCCGCTCATCTTCCTCAGCTGTTGCCGCGCCGAACCGGATGGAATCACCGAAGTCATTTGCCGCAAGCCCCGGCATAATAGTATCCAGATCGATGATGCACAGTCCTTTCCCGGTCTTTCCGTCGAAAAGGATGTTATTCAGCTTCGTGTCATTGTGGGTAACCCGCAGGGGAAGGTTTCCATTTTCCTGCTGCTCTACCAGCACGCCGCAGTCCTTCTCCCTGGCAAGCACGAAGTCGATCTCCGGCCGGCAGGAGGCAGCCCGGTTCTTCAGATCCCGCTTCAGCGCCACCTGGAATGCCCCGAATCGTTTCACTGTGTTGTGAAAGTCCGGAATCGTTTCGTTCAGCTTGTCTGCCGGATAATCACTGAGCTGCTTCAGGAAATGTCCGAAGCTGCTGCCCGACTGATAGAACTGCTCCGGATCCTCCACGATCTGATAGCACTCCGAGTCCGGGATAAAGTTATAGCACCGCCACGGCTCTCCCTCGCCATCCTCGAAGTAATTGCTGCCGCTCTTTGTCTTGATATAGGAGAGAGTTCCCCGGTCCGGGTCTCCGCCCTCCCGGCGGATCACATTTCGCAGATACTCTGTCACTCCGAAAATATTGTCCATCACACCGGCAGGATCACGGAACACATTGCTGTTCACCCGCTGCAGGACGTAGGAGAGCTCGTCTCCCTCCTCCCCGGGCATGTAGACCGCATATGTCTCATTGATATGCCCGGCGCCGAAGGGCTTCACATAGCTGCATCTCGGGCCGAAACCAAACGCATAGATGGCGTCCTCCAGGTTCCGGTCATTGACACCGTCGATCTTCCTTCTGGTAGAAAAAATAACCTCTCCGGCCTCTACCTTTTGCTTTGGGGATATGTTACAGTTGGCCTTCACCACACTGCCCAGTCCGATATGTGCGCCGCGGGCCACATGAGAATCGTGATCCACTACAGCACCGCTGTTGACGAGAACGCCGTGCTCGATCACAGTATGAGTATTCACCACTGCTCTCTGCATGACAAATGTTCCGTTGCCGATAACTGCGCTGGGACTTACCACTGCCGACGGATGGATGATGGCCGGCACCTGGTATCCCGCCTCTATCAGCTTCTCCGTCCAGTAGAGCCGCATGTTGTTATCTCCCAGAGCCGCCACCGCTGTGTCGTACTTTTCCCTGAAGTCTTCGTAATCACAGCATTTCCCGACCACGTCCGGCTCCTTCACTGCGTCGTCGAGAAACACCACATCTTCATATCCAAGCAGGCGGGCCGTCTCCTGTATCATATGTCCGAAGCCGCCTGCTCCCAGAATCAATAAACTATTCATCTCTTTCCCTGCCGGAAAGCCTCAGTGACTGCCCAGGTCTTCCCGGTACTCCTTTCTGATCTGCTGCCCGCTGCACAGAGCAGGCGTCAATCCCCATTTTATCCGTTATATTCTATCACCATTTTTCTCTCCGGACAAGGAGCTTCTGATCAAAGCAGTTTCTCCGGTCTGCTCATGCGCCCGGTCCACCCCAGACTGCGAGCCCACTCCCGGGTACCTTCCTGGTCGTAGTCCCAGTTATCCGGAATTGCATCCAGATATTCCTCCTGTGACCATCCCTCCGCTATCCCCTTCTCATTCCAGAATAACGTCTCCTTCTCTTTATTTATGCCCCTCAGAAACCTGATATAACCGTCGATTCCGCCTACATCATCCAGCACCGGCAGGCCGTCCGCAGCCAGACATACCGGACGGTATGTCTCCTCCACTATTGAAAATGCACGATCCAGCTCCTGCACCGTTATCCTTTCCTGTTCCACCAGATCCGCACAGCTTCCGGGAGCCGTGATCCGTACAAGCCATCCGTCTCCATAGTCATATTCATAAAGCAGTGTGTCTGTACAACAGGAGATCCAAGGCTGCACATCCGGTTCATCCAGACCGCTCTCCAGTATACTCTCGATATCTGCTTTCCTCTCTCTTGTCATGAATTTACCGTAAGTATCTGAAATCACCGCTCCATTCTTTTCCGCTTTTCCAGCAAGCAGATCTCCGATGCTCAGCCTCTCAAGAAGCTGCTTGGGATCCTGCTCATAATAAGCGAATATGTCCGCCGGCGATGCAGTCCGGACCGCCGGGAATTCATTCAGAATCACGCAAGCATCCTGCCTGCACCGGACAATCCCTTCACCGTGATTCAGTGACAGATATGGACCGGTATACTTCCTCTTCAGCCAGTTCCGGAAACTTCCCTTCTCATAATCATCCGCCCAGAACAGATCCTCCTCTCCCATCAGCGGCGACCGGAACAGCACTCCCACCAGATCAAGCCAGTTCTGAGCACTGTTCTCCGTGAGACCTGAAAATACCGCCTCCGGCAGTCTGAAGCTGTGAAGATGCGAGTTCTCCCAGCCGAATGCCCGCTGTATCATATAGTGAAGAGCATAGAGAGGCATATCTTCCGGAACCGCAATATCCCTTGTGATCCTGTCTCCATATTTCACCCGGCCATAAGTGTGCAGTACCCGCTGTTCTTCTTCCTCCTCCAGAAGTCTGTACTGCTTCATAGCAGCACTTTCCTTCCTTTCATTACCTTCATCATTTTCATTCAGCTCCAGATGGTCGTGGCTGATCAGCTCCAGATGCAGACGCATTACTCCAACAGGACATTGGCTTTCCTTCTCCTTGCCCTCTATCGCTGCTCCTTCTATCGCTGTTCCCCCCATCTCTGTACCTTTCCTCTCCATATCTTCCGTCCCGCTCATCCCGCTCATTTCTTCCCATCCTTCCTCTTTTGCAATGGAAATCGACTTCTTCAGCGTCTTCTCCCGGACGATCCGCATCCTTCTCCTGTACTCTTCCGAATTCACTGCATCGGCGGAGCGCTGCTCCTTGTTGTAGATTCCTCTGGTGTAGGGCAGATACTGCTGCACTGCCTTCTCCGTAGTATTTAAGACGGACGCGATCTGAGCGGCCGTCAGTCCCTGTTCATGATAATGCTGCACTGCAAGGCTGGTGCGGCTGGACCATATTTTCTCAGTGATCAGGACACGCCTGACCTTCACTTCTGAAACATGAAGCCCTTTGGCGGTGCGCTGTATGGATTCCGTCTCCAGATATCCGTCGATGATCTTCTGATACAGGATATCGTCCGGTCTGCCATCTGTCTGTGTCATCTGGGTTGCCTCCTTTTTCCCTTTAATCTCTTGTGTATCTCTTGATTGCTGTCCTGATCCGTGTCAGCCACGAAAAAAGCAGCTGATGACGGATACACCTAGATATTTTTATCTGAATTATAGGCCGATATATATCACATGTCAACCTAATGTTTTTATGTGGAGAAAAGGAGTTCTGTCTGGGGACAGAACTCCTGGGATATTCGCCTTTATATGATATTTTCCACAAGAAAAAATTATTCCCTTTCCTTCTCTGCCAGCTTAATGAGACACCTCTTTCCAAGAAAGGCAGCACCATAACATAGTATCGTCGTATAACCTTCCATCTCAAGGTTCTTTACATACTGCCTGTCTTTGATCTGCTTCAGCGCCGCCGCACATTCTTTTTCAAGACTTGCCTCACCTTTTCCGGGCCATTTAATCTCTATCACAATGGCTCGTCTCCGCTCCTGCTCTTTCACAACGATATCTGCACGCCCGGTCCCCTGCTCGGAATCCGTCCGCACATCATAACCTGCACCGGAAAACAATCCTGCAACAAATGCATGATAGAAATCTTCTTTATAGTCAAAGTAGCTGATCGTGCCAAAGAGAATATCTGTCACATCCTGTGTCAGCTTGTCTTCATCACCATTCCACCATGCCGAAAATAAACTGCTGCGATCCCTTACAGAAATCTTCTCTTCAAACCACTTCCTGACGGTATCGCCAAACACTGACTTTACTTCTTCATTCGGGATTCTGAGAACAGTATTCCCTTTTATCACATTCATTTCCTTTGGAACTTTTTCCGGAAGCACCCTCGTCAGATATCCTGTCAGATACAGGATACTCCACAGATTATCCTCCGTAGAATGAGCAATGTCGTATGTGAGATCCTCTCTGATTAATTCCTGAATTGCCCCACCTGACAGTAATGTTTCAAACTTGGCATTAACATTGATCCGTGGATGTTCGATAAACCGCTGGATAATATTATTATGACTGGTATCAAGCCAGTAATTCTCAGGTTCAGCCTTTTCATCCTTCATCAGAGCACGAACATGATTAATCACATCCCAAGGACAATAAATCTCTTTCCTTCCAAAAATATATCCGTCATACCATTTTCTCATCTGAGGCAGTGCCTCCTGTAACCCGGCAGTCTGCAGAAGGCTTTCCACCTCAGATTCTGTAAAGCCAAAATAGTCCTGATAACTTTCTCCGGAAATTGAATTAGAGATAAAATTGTTTGCGCCGGTAAATATACTTTCCTTTGCAATGCGAAGACATCCCGTCACTACAGCAAATTTAAGCGATGGATTAGACTTCCACACCATGCCGAGAAACTTTTTAATAATATTCAGCATTTCCTTATAGTAACCGTTATCACTGGCTTTAGCGAGCGGGACATCGTATTCATCTACCAGAAGGATTACATCTTTTCCATAGTAGGCTTTCATCATGCGCAGCAATGTATCAAGAGCGCACTGCAGATCAATTGTATCGGCTTTCCTTGATTTTAATTCAAGGAAAACCTCTCTGTCAGTCGGATCCACCTTATCGCTCTGAACTAAATAAGCATGTTCAATGCAGATCTTTGAAACCGTCTTCTCCAGGAGACCATATGCGTCCTGAAATTCATCCCCATCTACATCTTTCAATGTAATGAATAATACAGGCCACTGGTTCATCCACGCCGCACAGAGTTCTTTATCATCTGTAATCTCAAGCCCCTCGAAAATCTTTCTGCTGTCTTTCCGAATATCAAAAAACTCGGCCAGCATACTCATTGTAAGTGTTTTCCCAAAGCGTCGGGGCCGGGTGATCAGATTCACATCAAATGTCTCACTCAGCAGTTCTCTGATAAATCCAGTTTTATCAATGTAGTAGCAGCCACTGGTACGAACTTTTGCGAAATTATCAATACCATACGGCAGATTCACCTTCACCATTCAACCTTCACCCTTTACATCTGATCCATCTCATGCGACTTGCTGCCTGATCAGTCTCTTCCGAACAGATCTCTAGTATAAACCTTATCCTTCACATCATCCAGACACTTGTCATACCGGTTGGCAATAATCGACTGGCTCATCTCCTTGAACTTCTCAAGATCATTCACCACTTTGCTGCCGAAGAAGGTGCTGCCGTCCTCCAGAGTGGGTTCATAAATGATCACGGTAGCTCCTTTCGCCTTGATCCGCTTCATAACGCCCTGGATGCTGCTCTGACGGAAGTTATCAGAGTTGCTCTTCATGGTCAGACGGTAAACGCCGATCACAACTTCCTTCTCCATGTTCTGGTCATATTCACTGCCGCCGCTGTAAGCGCCTGCAAGCTCAAGCACACGATCTGCAATGAAATCCTTTCTCGTCCGGTTGGACTCCACAATGGCTGTCATCATGTTCTGAGGAACATCTGCATAGTTGGCAAGGAGCTGCTTCGTATCCTTGGGCAGGCAGTATCCGCCGTAACCGAAAGATGGATTGTTGTAATGTGAACCAATCCTCGGATCCAGACATACGCCGTCGATGATCTGCTTCGTATTCAGCCCCTTCATCTCTGCATAAGTATCCAGCTCGTTGAAATAAGAAACACGAAGCGCCAGATATGTGTTGGCAAAAAGCTTCACTGCCTCCGCCTCTGTAAATCCCATGATCAGCGTATCAATATTCTCCTTGATCGCACCTTCCTGAAGAAGTCCTGCAAAAGTATTCGCCGCTTTCACAAGACGGGCATTCTCCACATCTGTTCCCACGATAATACGACTGGGATACAGATTGTCATAGAGCGCCTTGGACTCACGAAGGAACTCCGGGCTGAAAATAATATTGTCGCAATGATATTTCTCACGGACAGATACGGTATAACCTACCGGAATCGTAGACTTGATCACCATGATCGCATCCGGGTTGTACTTGAGCACCAGCTCGATCACACTCTCAACCGCTGACGTATCAAAAAAGTTCTTCTTGCTGTCATAGTTGGTGGGAGCTGCGATCACAACGAAATCCGCTCCTGTGTAGGCAGCCTCTGCATCCAGAGTGGCTGTAAGGTTCAGCGGCTTATTCGCCAGATAATCCTCAATGTAATCATCCTGGATCGGAGACTTCTTCTGATTGATCAGATTCACCTTTTCCTCAATGATGTCTACCGCCGTCACTTCATTGTGCTGTGCCAGGAGAGTGGCGATGGATAAACCAACATAACCTGTTCCTGCTACTGCTATCTTCATAATTTTCATCCTTCCCTTTATTGTACTAACACTTGCCATTATAACACAGGATAACGGAGTAGAAAAATGTTTTCATGCGGATAAAGCAATTTGTATATAAACTGAGCCTATATATTATTGATTCGCCATTACTGCCATACACTCTTTCTCACAAAAAGCTATGCCATATTTAATAATTTTCTTTGCACCCTGCCGTTTCAGCCCTTCCGCATACTTCTTTTCTTCGATCTGCTTTAATGCCTCCGCACATGCAGCTTCCAGGTTCCCGTCATTTGCATACTTCAGTTCAATCACAATCCCAAGCCGTTCCGGCGTCTGGATAGAAATATCACTGTAGCCTTCTCCTGTCTCCGCGTTGGACTTGACCAGCCAGCTCCCCTGACTGCGCAGCAGGCCAAGCATCATACCATGATAAAAGTTTTCTTTCATGTTTGTCCGGACTGCTGTATCACGCACACTGATGGACTCCCACAGATAATCGCCGAGCATCTCCTGAATCGTTGACACATCTTCTGCCGGGAACGCCGCGCAGAAACGGTTGATTCTCCCGGAGTCTGCCTGGGCCCTTTCTTCAAACCAGTCCTTTACCAGTTCGATGAACAATTCCCTTACCTCCCGGTTCGGCAGCGCCAATTCCATCTGCTTCCCCGGTATCCTCCTGCGGCAGGTCAGATACCCGGTAGAATAAAGGACGCTCCAGACATTATCAATGGAGTCCTCCACCTCCCTGTAGGTCAGTTCCTGACGGATGGTTTTTGTAATGCTTCCTCCGTTGATCAGCTGTTCCACTTCATTTCTTGTGCTTTGATCAGCTCTCTTCAGCAGGCGGCGAATAAGCTCGTTTCCACTGGTATTGGCCCAGTAATTCTCGGGCTCGGCGTCCGGAGCTGCCCGCAGCTCATCGCAGTAATTAATAACGTCCCAGGGACAATATACATCCGTATTTCCAAAACAATACCCGTCATACCACTCCCGAATCACGTTTTTATACGAAGACAGACCATAAAATTCCAATAGCTCATCCACGTCCGAATTTGTAAAACCGAAGTATTCATCATACCTGACATCTGAGATTGTGTGTACTTTCAAATTGTTTAGACCGGTAAAGATACTTTCTTTAGAAATCCGCAGGCATCCAGTGAGAACAGCAAAATAAAGGCTGGCGTTAGTTTTCAGAGCATTGCCCAGCAGACTGCGGATAAGATTTACCATCTCATCATAGTATCCGCCCTGAAAAGCCTTATCCAATGGTACATCATACTCATCGATCAACAGGATGACTTTTTTTTCATAATGTTTTTCAAGAAGCCGGGAGAGTGTTTTCAGGCTGGCTGCCGCCACATCTTCTGTCATAGTATAAACTCCACCCTGTGCAGATCCCACCTCAGTCAGCTGTGCATAAGCTTCTTTGTCATCCTCAGATAATCTGGTGCTGAATCTTAAGAACTCAAAGCGTCTGGCTTCATCTCCTATTACCGTCCGTAATGCCACAGACGCTGACCTGAAGCTCCGTCCATCCACACTCTTCAGACTGATAGATATGACCGGAAACTTTCCCATATATTCTTCACATAGTTCCCTCTCCCGCGCAATCTTCAATCCGTCAAACAGTGCCGGATTGTTTCCAATTTCAAAAAAGCACTGTAGCATGCTCATGTTCAGGGTTTTTCCAAAACGCCTGGGGCGGGTAAATAAATTTACCTCACCCCAGCTCTGTAACAGTTCTTTGATAAACAGGGTTTTATCTGCATAGTAAAAATCATTTGTCCTCAGTTTTTCGAATCCATCGATACCGATGGGAAGTTTCTTTCTCACTTTTTCACACTCCTTCCGATGTCTGCGGCTCAGATCATGCCGGTAATCCGTTACTCACCGACTGTAGATGCGAATATCAGCCCCGATCTGATATATCATCTGGCGGCCTTTGCTCCGTCAGAAAGCCATTCCCGAACTTCTTCTATACTCACCTGAACCGCACTGGCAATCTTGTCTGCCGAAAGCCCCATTGCAGAAAGGTTCCGAACCGTTTCCCGTGCCTTTTCTTCTATTCCTTTTTCTCTTCCTTCTTCATATATCTTTTCCATTTCACGGCACATATCATCTTCTCCTTCCTGAGTCTCTTTTATGCTTCGTACTCGTTCTGCAAGAACTCTGCTATACATATCATCCGGACTTTTGCAATGGAAATCATGCATTAGCCTGCCCAGTTCAGTATCATCCTGAATTTTAGAATTCACGTAAATAATATACGCCTGATCTCCGAATTCTTCCTTTGTTTCCTTCACTGTTTTCGCAACGTGATATATCGGAAGCCCTGCCCCAGCAATGTCTTCATCTGTAATAAATATAACATAACTCTTCGGTAATGTGTCAAAATCTTTCCCCGGTTCCAGGGTATTGGCGTCAAGGACAGCGCTATGGTATCTTGCTCTCTTCGGCGAAGCCCCACCGCTTCCCTGCTGAACTTCTACATCATATCTGTCTCCACCGGCATCCTCCGCTACACAGTCCAATACTGCGGAACGCCCTCTGAGGTTCTTATTGTCCTGCTGGATTGTCACATCCACGATCTTCAGATCTGCCTGTTCCATAATGATCTGAATAACATATTCGGCACACTTGATGTCTTTCAGTACATTCCTCATAAGAGCATCGCTCATCAGTATGAGGCCCTGAATGATCTTCCGATATTTTTCATAATGAAGCTGAATTCTATTTTCTCTCTGAACCATATCATCATACGCCCGCCTTTCATTGTATTTTTATAATCCAAGTTCTTTCAGCATCTAATATTCCTCCGTGTCCGCGTCCAGCATCATCTTTGAACATGGATTTCATCGTATGTATCGAATGGCTCCGATGGCGGAATGCTCCCAGCCACCAGCGTTTTATCCACGCTACGGGGAGAAGCCACCGGTGCTTTTCCACAGAGGGCATGATCTGCAGCATATTTTCTGTGGATAGGAACAGATAATTCCACAAAAGACAAATGTCAAGAAACATCCGTATTCCGGCTCCTGTGGAATACAGATGTTTTGCAATATGATAGATCAGAAAGCAGAAGTGATATTCTCTCTTTAGAAAAATAAAATTAGCGTTTTTCTCTGTATGCTCTATGGCATCTGAGAAAAATGCCGGGGTGAAGTAGATAATTTCACTCCCGGCATTAAAAGATTGTTTTTTATCATTTCTCAATTAAGCCATATCCCACTTCTTTCGGCACTGTATCAGACTCTTAGGTCAGTATGTGTCACTTAGAAGGAAATCCGCCAAATGCACGATCTTCACGCCATTGATATTTCCTGCCGCCAGCTCATCCAATGTTACCACGTATTTCGGATAGTGGTCTTTGATTTCGAGGAGATTGGCAACCTCCCGATCCGATTCCTCCGGCAGCCTGCGGCACACCTGAACGTAGATACGCTCGTCACGCTGTACCGCCACAAAATCAATTTCTTTCGTTTCATTCTTCCCGATATAAACTTCATAGCCCCGCCGCCGCAGTTCAAAATACACGATATTCTCCAACATAGCGGCAATGGACTTCGGGTTAAAGCCCATGATGCAGTATTTCAGAGAAGCGTCTGCCAGATAGAATTTTTCCTGGGTTTTCAGCACGGATTTTCCCTGCAAGTCATATCGCTGGCAGCGATAGATCACAAACGCCTTTTCCAGCCAGTTCAGATAGTTATAAACTGCTTCGACGGACAAAGAACGCCCCTCGCTTTTGAGAAACTTCGCAATGGCATTGGCTGAAAAGGTCTTACCGACATTTTCCACGATATACTTTACAACACGGTTGAATAAATCGAAATTCATAATATTGTGCCGCTTTGTAATATCGTTGGTAATCACAGAGTTATAGATTCCCTCCACGATCTGATAGGCCGAGCGTTCGTCAAAGCTACCGAGCGCCACAATCGGGAAACCGCCCAACCGCAGATATTCGTTTAATAGCTCCTTTGGGGAACGGGAATCTGATTTTTTGAAATCCAAATATTCAGCAAAAGATAGCGTATAAACCGGAATGGAGATATATCGCCCCGTCAAATAGGTCGAAATCTCGCTCGACATCATCTTGGAATTGGAACCAGTCACATAAATATCGGTATTGGCATCTTCCAGCAGGCTATTGACCGCTTTTTCCCAACCGTCGATTTCCTGCACTTCGTCCAGCAGCAGATAGTAGCGCCCATCGTCGGTCATCTGTTCTTTAATGCCCTGATACATA